>JAZNGY010000077.1:0-63494 GCA_045576695.1 Akkermansia sp. | reverse complement strand
GCAGCACAAC
Organism: Akkermansia sp.; assembly: GCA_045576695.1. Classification (GTDB taxonomy): domain Bacteria; phylum Verrucomicrobiota; class Verrucomicrobiia; order Verrucomicrobiales; family Akkermansiaceae; genus Akkermansia. Next base: position 63,484 of record JAZNGY010000077.1, on the reverse strand, counting down.
AACAGAATTGAACACCTCCCTTATTCTCTCAGGGCTGGGTGTATACAATGACTCTGATGGTTGCTACCTTACCAACTCCAGCGGCTCAAGCGAAAAATACCTCATCTGTGCTACTTTCGACTTGGATTCCCTTGGCCCTCTCTTTGTGCCGATTGACCACGTAGACGATATCACTTCACATCTTTCCGAGTCGGAACACACCGGGCTCTCCGAACTTCTTGCCAACAAGGATGCCTTGCTGGCTCTCATTAACCCCTAACCCCATATATTATCATGACCAATTCATTTGTAACAGGCGGCATCGTGGTCGCCAATGCCTTAGCTGTCGTGAGCTTGGCATCAGCCGAAATCAACCCGCTTATCGAGTATATTCAAAATGGTGCTTCAGTAGGTGCCATCATGGGTATCTTCCTCTGGCGTGAAATGAAGCGAGCTGAACGATACGAACACCTCTACGACCAAGAGCGCAAGCTGCGACTCGAAGCCGAGAATAAGTGTGCGAATTGTCCGTTCGTGAAACGCGCGCACGAGGAGTTTATGGATAAGCGAGTTGATGAGCAAAAATGACATCGTTAAGCATTGAAAATAAGCATAAAAAGATGCAAGGAAAAGTAAAAAAGTCCTTGCATCTTGTGCTTAATATGCTATACTGTAACCATAGAATAAAGCACTAAGCAGCAATGAATAACGAGTATATGGACAAACTGAAAGCCTACGGCATTAACCCCGCCGACTACGATGAGTTCGAGCTGGAGGAAATCGCCGACACCCTGAGCACCTACGAGGAAAACAAGGCATACGCCGACAGCTACCGCAAGGAGCTGGAAGCCGGGGCTGAATCAGACAAAAGCTACCACGAGTTCCTACAGGGGATGGCCGACCGCGAAATTATCAGCCTGTATGAAAATTACGGCATCGTTACCAACATCAAAATCGAGGGCTGGGAACCCGCCTCGCGTTAAGGGAGGCGACATAGAAAGATACCAATGAACACACAATCCATAAAAAGAGGCGACATAGTCCGCATCAAACGTGAATGGCTGAATCCGGGGGAGACTGGTGACGAATTATACCTTGTATTAGAAGAATGCGGTATTAACCGCATTCTGATACAAGCCCTTAACACCGGGCTCCCACTGGCACCGACGAGCGTAGTCAATATCGACTGGGTAATTTTCCATACCAACATCAACAACCATTAACACCACCACTAACCATGAACGTATACATCGAAGCAAGCTTCACCATTAAATGCACAGGTGAGCATAAAACCATTGAAGTCAAGATTAACGAAGACCTCATCCCATTCGGCGTGGCCAAGTTCCTGACCCGCCGCTACGGTGAAATCTCCGGGCTTTGCTTCCACTTCACCCGAGAAGCGGAGGATTAAGCGTACCGCATAGCGGCGTGTAAGTGAGTTGCCAACTTTTAGCTGGCAGCTCTTTTTATTGTCCTTCTGGCAACAGAGGAGAGGCGTAATGAGCTTAATCTGCCATATATCTGTATTGTCCTTATTGTATTCGTTATGAACTATACGTAAATGGCTTACTGCTATATGTTGAAAAATGTCTGTCAACTTTTCCCCGGGGTCGGATAACAGGGATGAAAATGATGATTGAGTATCAGCGAGTGCAGAGAGTTCGAGTCTCTTTAGTAGACCTGATGGGAGTCTCGAAGTGCAGAGTGCGGGGGAGTGCAAAAGGCTGTAGGGACATGCCTACTATAATGTAAAATCACCCAAAAACACGTTACAACGTATGCAACGGAGTGCGTGTTAAGTGGTGAAAATTAAGCGGGTTATAAACAAAAAGCGAGGGCGTTATCTCTTATCGAAATAACGCCCTCGCAGGGTGGATGATGGGATTCGAACCCACGACACCCGGAATCACAATCCGGTGCTCTAACCGCTGAACTACATCCACCATGTTTTGCAGCTCAAGGTTGCGAGGGCATTATACAGAAAGAGCGAGAGGAATGCAAGACTAAATTTAAAGAAAAGTGTAATTTTTGTGATTTTTTTAGGAATTTTTGAGGGAATGGAGGAGGGTGAGGGCCTGGTGGAGGGGGGCAACATCGTGCACGCGGTGGAGATTGGCGCCGTTTTGGGCAGCGAGCAGGCTCATGGAGACGGTGGGGAGGGGGGAGTTTTTTGCGAGTTCGGGGTTTTTCAGAATGTCGCCGAGGAAGCGTTTGCGGGATAGTGCCATGAGCAGGGGGCGGTTTGCTACGCGCAGGGTGTTTAGGTGACGAATGAGAGCAAGGTTGTGCTCTGTTGTTTTGCCGAAGCCGATGCCGGGGTCCAGGCAGATGCGCTCCGGGGAGATGCCGGCGGCTTGTGCCATGGCGAGGCGTTGTTCAAAAAAGGCGCGCACCTCTGCCACCACATCTGTGTACGTGGGGGCAATTTGCATGGTTTGCGGGGTGCCTTGCATGTGCATGAGGATGATGCCGCAGGGGTGAGCAGCGCAGAGGGTGCGCATTTCTGCAGAGGCAAGCCCGGTGATATCGTTGATGATGTCTGCCCCGGCAGCGAGTGCTGCGGCAGCGACGGAGGGGGTGCGGGTATCTATGGAGAGCAGGGCGTGCGGGAACTCTTGGCGCAGGGCGGCGATGACGGGGGCTGTGCGGCGTTCTTCTTCTGCGGCATCTACGGGGGCGGCACCGGGGCGGGTGGATTCGCCGCCAATGTCGATGATATGGGCGCCGTCTTGCAGCATGCGGCGTGCGTGTTCTATGGCTGCGCTGATGGTGGTGTGCTGTCCGCCGTCAGAGAAGGAGTCGGGGGTGACATTGAGGATGCCCATGATACCGCCGGCGGCGGGTATATGCCAAAGTTGGTTACGCAGTTGCCAAGTGTCCATGCCTGCTGTACGGATAATTCATTGAGTATTAACCAAAAAAACCGCTCGTAAAGAGCGGTTTTTGCGATTGCGGGAATAGGATTTGAACCTATGACCTTCAGGTTATGAGCCTGACGAGCTACCGAGCTGCTCTATCCCGCGATTTTTAGCGGCCTCTGGTGAGGACGGGGTTATTTTACTTGTTTTGGGGAAAGAAGTCAAGCTTTTTTCTGAGTAAATTGATTTTTTCTTCAAAAAAAGGTGAATTTTCGGTTTTTTTTGCGAGGTTGAGGATGGTTTCTGCATCATCAGAGCCATATTCTGCGGCGTTTTCGAGCCAGCCGAGGGCGAGCTCGTGGTTTCTCGGCACGCCGAATCCATCATAAAAGCAGAGGAACATGAGTTCTGCCGCTTGCGGAGATTCTTTCATGGCGGCGTAGCGTATTTCATCTATTGCTTTTGCCGGGGAGGGGTGGATGCCGATGCCGTTGGCATACATGTGTGCGAGCAGAAGCTGGGCGCGGAAGTTATCTCGGTTTGATGCAATTTTAAGGTATTTGACGGCGGCGGGGAGGTTTTGAGTGGTGCATTTGCCGGTAATATAGCAGCGGGCAAGCAAGGCGGGGGCGTTGCGATTGCCGGCGGCGGTGGAGGTTTCCAGCCAATGGATGGCTTGTTGCTTTTGCTGAGGGGTAGCGGAGGTATCCTCTATAATGATGGTTGCATAGCGGTATTGTGCCACGGGGTCGCCTTGCGCCGCTTGGTGCGCAAGCATTTGGGGGCTATTGCAGGCGGTCAGCAGCCAGAATGCTGCCGCCGGGGCCAAGCATGTGCGGAGGTGGCTCATGATGAGGGGAGGAAGTAGGCGCGCTGGCGGGGGGTGATTTTGAGGCCCAGTTTTTCCATGGTGGCGAGGAAGTCCTCCCACACGGCACGTTTGGCGGTGGGGGTATCGTTGCGCAGCAGGTAGCTGGGGTGGTAGGTAACGCGCACGGGGATGCCTTGGCATTCAAACCATTTGCCGCGTAATGAGGATACCGAGGCGGCGGCTCCCAGCAACCCCTTGGCGGCGGTGCCACCCAGGCATATAATGCAGGTGGGGCGTATGGCGCGAATCTCTGCCATGATGAGGGGGAGGCATGCTGCAATTTCTTCATCGCTAGGGGGGCGATTGCTGATGCCTTGGTTGGCCCCCATGGCGGGGCGGAACTTGCAGATGTTGGAGATGTAGACTTCTTCGCGGGGCAAATTGGCGGCGGCCAGTATTTGGTTGAGCTTTTGCCCGGCGCGGCCGACAAAGGGCTCTTGCAGGCGCTCTTCGTCGTAGCCGGGGGCTTCGCCCACCAGCATGAGGCGCGCATGTGGGTTGCCGGTGGCAAATACCATGGTGTCTCTCAGCGTGCCGAGGGTGCGTGCGGGTTTCCAATTTTGGGCACGCATTTGCAGGTATGCAAGCTTTTCTTCTACGGTGTTTGGGGCGGCGGGCGCAGGTGTGGCCGGTGTTGGGGCCGGCTCTGCCTCGGGGGCCGGCTGTTGCGGTGGTTGTGGGGCAGTTGGCCGGCGGGCGGCGAGCATCCAATTGCGCAGAATGCTGCGGGCAGAGGCATCGAGCGCGAGCTGCGTTTGCCCATTTTCCATAAGATGGGTAAGCGTTTCTACGGTAAGCTCACGCAAAGACGGCATGCGGTGTTGTATGTTTAATGCTTGATTGGTGTATTGGGTGCGGGGGCGCCGGTGAGTTTGCGCACCATGGCTTCTACGCCGATGCATACCTCTGCAAACTCGCGGTAGTCAAGCTTATCTGCCGTGTCGCTGGTTTCGTGGTAGTCGTCGCAGCGCATGTAGGCGGTGTCTGTAATGGCAAAGGAGGGGATGTCTTCTTTCATGTATGACCAGTCATCAGACCAAGCAATGCCGCGGGTAAGATACCCGAATACAACGGAGCGTACAGGGAAGCGGGAGACAGAGGCGAAGGTTTCTGCACAGCTGCGGGAGTAAGCCTTGCCGCTGAACGTGCTCATAAAGGCTACGTAGTCACAGCGGTCGAGAATGCCAACGAGTGAGCCGGCCACGGCGCTGCGGCGTTTTTTGTTGCTGCGTGGGGAATAGATGCCCATGCTCTCTGTGGTGAACATGCCCATGATGTTTTCTTTGCCTAATTCTTTGACAATGCGGCGTGCGTGTTGGCGAGAGCCCATTTCATCCGTCTGGAAGAAGGGTGCTTCCTCGTTGGCGTAGGCTACAAAGATGATGCCGTTGCGGGTGGGTACGTTGCGCAATTGCTTGGCTAAGTAGAGCATAGCGGCCACGCCGGAGGCATTGTCGTTGGCGCCCGGGGTGCCGGTTTTACCCTCGATGACCGGGCCGTGTACGTTCCATTTCTTCATGCCCACGCGTGTGTCATAGTGAGCGCCGATGATGAGCCATGGGGCGGTGGGGTCCGTACCGGGTTTGCGGGCCTCAATATTGTAAGCCGTTTTGCCTGCGGCAGATTTGTATTCCTCGTGGTTGGGGATGGTGTAGGGTTGCTTTTCGACGGTGTAGCCGTAGCTTTGCAACTCTTTGACTATGTAGTCTGTGGCGCGGTCGTAAGCGGGTTGGTGGTAGTGGTTGCGCTCGCCGATGGTTTCTGCCAGCATGTAGACGTGGCTGCGCAGCACTTGCTCTGTTTCTTTAGTTTCGGGGATACGGCCATCGCCCGTGGGTTGAAATAATTGGGTGCATGCTTGGAACAGCAGTGCAATGGGGGCTAAGACGCGCAGTAAGTTCATGTCTTGCATTATAATGAAAAGTTATGCTGTTTGCAAGTTGTGAGTGTGTAATGTTATATTTTTAGGCCATGTTAAATCTGTTGGCAGATAAATCCGCTTTCTGCAAAAGCGAAACCGCCGTGCAGTAATGCACGGCGGTTGAAAGCGGTTTCCTTTGAGAAGTTAATTACTTCTTGAAGTTTACCTGAATGCGCAAGCGGCTTTCGCCGTTTTTCGTGGTGTAAGCTGCGTTGATGCAGTCTACATATTCGGCGATATCCTCTGCTACCTCTGCGGCGGAATTGAAGTTTCTGGCGCGGAGCTCAGCTTCACTGGGTACGTGATATTGGTAGGAGTACAAATCTTCATCATCGAAGGAATCCTCATCTACGTAATCAGCGTCTTCGTCAAACTCTTCATCGTACTCCTCATCATCTGCAGCTATGACAGCTACCGGAGCAACTGCAGGTTTGGCCGGGGCCTTGGCAGCCTCTGCTTCTGCGCGGTCTGCCATATCATCTGCAACGCTGCGCAGCATGGTAGCCAACGGGGCGAACTTGATGGTGCAAACGGCACCGGGGAACTCAAGTGTGCCGGTGGCAGTTTCTGCAATCTCTGCGTTGAGTTTGGCAGAAGTACCAACCACAAAAGCGGTGTCGCTTACGGTGAGGTTGGGTACAAAGTCCTCTGTAAACCAAGGCAGAACAATGCTGTAGCTGGTGGAGTTGCCGGCCATTTTGGGGGCGATGGGCAGCATTTGAACAACAGCAGGGTCATAGCCTACTTTCTCTGCAACCTTGCCGGCTACGGAGAGCAGGGCATCCCAACCTTCGCTGAGTTTGGAGCGGTCGCTCACGCCGGAGTAGATTGCAAGGCGGGGGAATGACGTGGTATTGCCAAGCTTGCCGCCAAGGCTCGTGGGCATGGTGGCTTGGTTGTCTATTACCAAGGCAAAGCTGTTGTCTAACCCGGATTTGACGGTGCAGAGTGCTTCTACAGCTTGCTTGGCTTCGGGCAAGAAGGCCTTAATCTGTGCCATTTCGGTAGCGGAGGCGCTTTGCGCAGATGCCGGGGTGATGGCGATTACGCCTTCTGCAAGGTCCATGCCGGCATCGATGAGGGTGTTAAGATGCGGCAGTTTGCAGTTTTCGGGGTATGCAGACTCAAGGTAGACGATGGTGTTGGGATCTGCGGCTTTGTTGAGGAGGCTGAGTTTTGCCGTTTTGGCACCATTGCCCAAGTTGTCGGAGGACAAATCAGCGTCAACGCACTTACCGTTCCAGCTTACGAAGCCTGTGGTGGGCAATGTAGCCGTGCCGGATATAAGGCTGGGCCATACATTAATGAATGTGCCGACTGCTGAGGCTGCTTTGGTAAAGGTGGTCCGGTTGTTGTCACCCTTAGCTGCAAGAGCCGTGAACATGTTTTGAATAACCTCGCCTACCATTGTAACATCGTCACTGTTGTGTTGGAGGAAGGCGTTATTTGTGGCGGCATCTGCGTAGACAGCAATGTGCAGACCGCTGTTGAGTTTTTCGTCTGCTTTTGCGAGTTTATCTGTGCCGAGGATGGAGGTCTCGGGGGTGGCAGCGGTGTTGATGTCTGCCGGGTTTTCGCAAATAACGGCAATAATCTTATCGCCCTCAAGTTTGAAGAGTACGTAGAAGTTGCGTTTTACAGCCTCTTGCATAAAGGCTACTTCATACTCATCGCTCCAAGGATCGGGCTCGGCTTCTTCTGCCGGGATTTGAATCTTGATACCGCTGAATCCGTCAACGGTGACAAACTCCATATCTTCATTCATGGCTGCTTCTTCTGCCATTTCTGTGGTCAACGCTTTATACCACTCGGCAATCATGTATTCGTAGCCGGAGTTGGCAACCAGTATGCCGTAGGCGGGGGCAATTTTGGCTTGGGCAAGCAGAGCTTTAAATGCTTCGATATTAGCGGCATCAGCTTTATCAAGTTCTGCGTTGAGGACGCCTTTGTACTCATCTGCAGCACCGGCGATCATGTATTTAAGGTCGCGCGTCAGTTCGTTTGCGCTGTAGGTGCGGTACATGCGCATGAGGGTGGTAAGCGTAGCGGCAGACCCCTTGCCACCACCAATGGCAACGCTGTTGATGGCTTTGATTTCATCGGGCATATCTGCATAGTCATCATCATCTATTGCCCCCATAGCGTGCAGGTGGTCAATAAATGCGGGGATGTTGGTGAAAGTGAAGCAAGATTCGCAATCTGCTGACAATACAGCCAATGCGGGCATGGCTTCAGCTCTCTGAGCAGCTGTGGCTGTAACTGTAGAAGTGGCCGTCATGGCTGTGTATACTTCAACAGGTTGCTGGGCAATTACGGGCCCGGCTACCGTTGCTGCCATTAACATGAGGGTGGTACGTATATTCATAGCGGTTTTACTTTATCAAAAAATACTGAGGTGTAAAGTCAAAATAACGTAAATCTTACAATTATGTTATAAAATAACAGGCGATGCCGTGTGGGGCATCGCCTGTGAAAGTTTACGGTGTGAAATTGTCCGTTATATTACTTCTCGCAATAGCCGCGCACGGCAGCCGCAATGCGGGCAGATACGTCTTCGGGCTCGCCCTCTTCCACCACATCGATTTGTACTACCTTGCCCTGGGCGCGGTAGTGTTCTACAACGGGAACGGTGAGGGTCTCATAGTCTTTACGGCGCTTGGCGAAAGCCTCGGGGTTGTCATCGGTGCGCACAATCATGGCGCCACCGCACTTGGGGCAAACATCTTCGCCGTTGCGGGTGGTTTCACCGCAAGCGGGGCAAGCTTTGCGCTTGAGCATGCGAGCCTCGATAAGCTCAGCAGCAACATTGAGGTAGACAACGATGTCTACACCCAAGCCCATGGCGGTCAGGTTCGCATCGAGCGTTTCTGCCTGAGCCACGGTGCGGGGATAACCGTCAAGCAGGCAACCGCAATCTTTGTTTTCGCCCAGCCACTTTGCCACAATGCCGTTTACCACTTCATCGGGTACGAACATGGCGGCGTCCATGTACTTCTTGGCCTCCAGACCAAGCTCGGAACCTGCTGCAATCTCTGCACGCAGAAGGGCACCGGTGCTCAGCGGCTTCAGGCCGTAAGTCTCGGAAAGGAAAGAAGACTGTGTGCCCTTGCCGGATGCAGGGGCGCCTACAAGTACGAATCGCTTGAGTGTTTTCATTTTCTTGTGTAAGCTTTATAGGCTGCAATTATCGGCAGCCTGCGCTTTCATTATGCCTGTTTTCTTTGAAATTGCAAGCTAAAACGTAAAGCTTGGGTCACTTTTGTTTTTTTGTGCTTTGAATGCGGCACATTTTAATGACCTGAGCAAAAGAAAAGTCGTGGGTGAGCATGGCTGCCAGAATCGGGTCTTCTTGCGGTAACTTAGAGATGTCAGCAAAGTTTTGCGGTGCCGTGATTCTGGTGAAAACGAGGTGTTTCATACTGTCTAAAGGTGTGCTTTTAATACCGTAGCCATCAGGCATATTGGCAGACCAATAGCGCAGAAAAATGCGGTCGTTTTTCTTTTCGACTCCTAAAAACACAACGAGATGGCCGCGTTCTTTGCGGCCTATTTCGGGGGTCCAGAATATTTTCAGAAAGTCGCCCGGGCGGGCGAGTGCAACATCGGTAAAATTGACACCGGCCCCGGCATCTGCCACAAGTTTAGCGAATCCCGGGCCATTGGAATTAGCGCGGCCCCACACGCCGTGGCCGTCTGCTTGATTTTCTTCTATATTAAACAGATGCCAAGCCGTAGCGGGGAGTTTGTTGCCGGTGTGTTGCTCCCATTTTTGCAAAGCTTGCAAAAGAACCAGATAGCAAGCAGCGGAGCAGAATGAGGGGCATGCGTTGTTGGGGGTAATGCTGAGTGTTTGCGTGGCGGCATCCCACCGCACGACATTGCCTGCAAGGTGGTTGACCGTTTCCGGCGAGGCCGAGTAACCGCCACCGCTCGGCATTTTATGTTTGATGACCCAGAGCACATATTGAGAAAAAGCAACTTGAGTAGCCCGGGCTGAGCCGTTTTTTTGTTTGAGTTTTGCCGCTGTAGAAAAATCTCTTTTTTTTAGCGTTACGGTTTTGCCTCTTGCGCCGTCGGCATGGGGTGAGGCAAGTATAGCAAACAATGAAAGAAAAAGCAGCGTTCTGCGGTTCATGACGCGTAGGGTTGTTGTTGTTTTCGGTATTCGATTCTCGCAAAGATGATGCATAGCTCGTAGAGGGCATACATGGGCAGTGCCATGAGCAGCATGGTGCCGGGGTCGGGTGCCGGGGCCAGTATTAAAGCCAAGGCGAAACACGCAATGAGAGCATATCCTCTTGTGCGCTGCATTCCTTTGTAATTCAAAATCCCCAGCTTGATGAGCGGTATTACGATAACCGGTAACTCAAAAATGCCCCCGAAGACGAAGATGAGCTTTATGGCAAAGGTGAGGTAATAGCCGATACGCCAGTCGTTCTCAATGCCCATACTCATCGAGTAATTGTAAAAGAACCCCAAGACCCCGGGCAGTACCCCCCAATAGGCAAAGGCGCCACCCGCCATGAAGAGAATGAAGCCCCATGCTACGCTTTTGTACAGTATGCGCCGCTCATGCTCCAGAAGTCCGGGTGCTATGAATTGCAGTAAAAACAGCATGAGCAGGGGAAACGACAATATAATGCCCGAGAAGAAAGCCAGTTGAACGGAGAGCATGAATGCCTCTCCCGGTTGAAAAGCGCCCATCATTTCTTTATTGTCAGGGGGGGGGCCGGGCTGTAGTGTTACCCCGCTGTTGAGAATGGATAGGGCAAGCGGATATTCTGACGGTGGCGTTACACTTTGTAACCAAGCTGCCTGTTTTTCTTGTGGGAGTGTGCGCGCGGCCTTCAGCAAGGGGAGCAATTGAGATAGCCTCAAAACTTGCGCGTCTTGGGTTGCTCTTAAAGATTGTGCCGCATGCGGTGATAAATCTGCTGTAACGCTTGCCAGTTTTTTTGCTTGCTCCCAGTGTTGTATGTCAACTTCTGCCGGCAGGAGTGTGGCGTCATGGCGCTCTCTCATGTTTTCTGCAGGATAGCGCAAAAAGTCCATTATCTCTTCCGTGAAACCGAAGCAGAGTACCATGGCTACAAATACCGTGGTAAGCATTCGTATGATGGTGCGGCGCAAGGATTCCAAATGGTCCAATACGCTCATGTAGCACTCCGGGTTATCTGGCTTTATTTGCATACGCTCACGTGCCCTGAAAATTTGCTTGAGAAAGAACATCGGCCGTGAGTTATTGGTATATGTCTATGCCCATTTTTGCTAAATCTGTTAGCGATACGGCGCAGGGGTCGGGTGCAACCCAGTGGCCGGGGGTGATTTCCATAGGTGTCAAATCCATGCCCAACGTTGCCTCTAGATACGGGTGATTGATGCGTCGCCCGAAAGCGCTGCCGGGTGGTGGATCTATGGGCGAGGGAACATCGCCCGGTAGCACCGGTGTATAGACTCGATGGGTGGGGTCCGGTTTCGGTATGGCAGAGAGCAAAGCTTTTGAGTACGCGTGGTGCGGGTTGTGGTACATGGCTTCTGCGCTGCCCATTTCAACTATCTTACCCATGTACATTACTGCCACGCGGTCTGATACATGGCGTACCACTGATAAGTCATGAGAGATGAATAGGTAAGAAAGACGCAGCTCTTTTTGCAGGTCGAGCAGCAGGTTAAGAACCTGAGACTGCACGGAAACGTCAAGAGCGCTTACCGGCTCGTCTAATATAAGCAGCTGGGGCTTTTGCGCAAGTGCGCGCGCAATGCCGATTCTTTGACGTTGCCCACCGGAAAATTCGTGCGGGAACTTATCGGCATCAGTTTTGGCAAGCCCCACCATATCGAGCAGTTCTGCTACGCGCTTGCGGCGGTCTGCGCGTGTGCCTATGCCCTGTATGTGCAGCGGTTCTGCAATGAGGTGCCGCACGTCCATTCGTGGGTCTAATGCGCCGGCGGGGTCTTGGAACACCATTTGTACCTTTCGCCGAAGCCTCCGCAGGGTCCATTGCGGGCGGTGGGTAATATCTTTACCCATGAGCTTGATTTTACCTTCTGTCGGCTCAAGCAAACGCACGATGCAGCGCCCCAGTGTGCTTTTGCCGCAACCGCTTTCACCTACCAGCCCCAAGGTTTCGCCGGGAGAAATGCTGAATGAAACGTTATCTACGGCTTTGACTACCCCCTTTTTGCGCGAGAAAATACCACCACGCACCGGAAAGTGCATGCAGAGGTGAGATACTTCCAAAACTGTGCTCATGGTTCAGATGGTGTCAACACGCATACTCTACCATGAAGCGCTTTGCCCTGCAAGCGCTAAATTCAGCCTAGCAGGGCAAAATGATGGTTTAGCGAATGGGCATTACGCTGTAATTTCCCTCCGGGGCTGCGGGGCAGGACGGAACCTTGGCAGAGTTTTCATCCTTTTCTATATGCGTTATAGGGCGGAACGGCTCGCTGAGGTTATTGATTTCGCCGTAATAATGCTTTTGCATGAAGCGAACTTTGTCACCGACTTTGAGGTTGCTGATGAAGTGGTGTATGGCCTCATCATCTTGGCCCGGGATGGGGTTTTTAATATCAACCATAACGATGCTGCCGGGGGTATAGGCAGCGTCACCGTATTCAGATGCACGCACGTGTTTCATGTTTTTGCGGATGCGGAAGCGCGCTACCTCTGTAGCATGGTTGCAGTTATCCGGGCAGTCTGCCGTGAGGTGACGGCAGGGGATTTTGACAGTGCCGAGGTAGTGCGCTTCTACTGCATTGACTGCGAGAAGCTCTGCGTTTTCCGGCAGGGGCGAGGCGAGGAGTGACGGTGCAACTGCTGACAGGAGGAATAGAATGTGTTTGCTGATATTCATGTCTGTTTTTTTGTTTGTATTAAAGATGATATATCCTACAGCCTTAGACAAGGCAGCGAGTTTGCAAAACCGCGAAAATAATTGTGATTTTTTTTAATAACGGCATATTTTTGTGTAGGTTGACGCAAAAAATATGCGTGAGTATGTACTTTGTGCGCGACAAATCGTGTATATTTGTGTATAATGTGCACGCCTTATCAATAAGGGAATAAACGTATTTTTTCTATCGAAATCATGAAACTGAGAATAGCAGTACAGTCAAAGGGGCGATTGAATGAAGATACCATGGAATTGTTGGCAGAGGCCGGTATCAAGGTGAGTTCATCCAAGCGTACTTTGTTGGTATCGGCTCGCAAGTTCCCGATGGAGGTTCTTTACCTGCGTGATGATGATATCCCGGAGACCGTGACCGACGGCGTGGCGGATATCGGCGTGGTGGGCCTCAACGAGTATTTGGAGCGTGAGGGCGATGCCGACATAGTGAAAAAACTGGGCTTTGGCGGTTGCCGCCTGAGTATCGCTATTCCGAAAGAGCATGAATACAGCGGCCCGCAGTGGCTGGAAGGCCGCAGAATTGCAACCTCATACCCCGGCATTTTGCGCCGCTGGCTTAAAGAGCAGGGGGTGCAGGCACACATTCACGTGATTACCGGTTCTGTTGAGATTTCTACCGGCATAGGCTTGGCAGATGCCATTTTTGATATTGTGAGCAGCGGTGCCACCTTGGTGAGCAATAACCTTAAAGAAGTGGAGGTTGTGCTTGAAAGCGAGGCCGTATTGATAGCCCACAAGGGGCTTTGTGATGAGAAAAAAGCCATTCTCGAGCAGTTGATATTCCGCATGGATGCGGTGATGACCGCTGCTGATAAGCGCTATGTGCTGATGAATGCACCGCAAGAGTGTGTGGAACGCATAGTTGCCGTGTTACCCGGTGTAAAGAGCCCCACCATTATGCCCTTGGCTCAAGAAGGATGGTGCAGCATCCATACCGTTTTGGATGAACAATGCTTCTGGGATATTATTGGCCGCCTCAAAGATGCCGGTGCTCAAGGCATTTTGGTGTTGCCCATTGAAAAGATGATTCTGTAAACAGATAACGAATATGATGAATATCAATTTTGAAAAAGGAGACGGCTTGGTGCCTGCCATTATTCAAGATGCATCTACCGGTAAGGTATTGATGCTGGGGTATATGAGTGCAGAGTCTTTTGCCCGCACTCGAGAGACCGGCCGTGTTTGCTTTTACAGCCGCAGCCGCCAATGCCTTTGGACAAAGGGTGAAACCAGCGGTAACTACTTGGAGGTAGTGAGTATCGCTGTAGATTGCGATGCTGATACACTGTTGATTCAAGCCAAGCCACATGGCCCCGTATGCCACACCGGTACTGATACATGCTGGGGGGAAGAGAACACACCGAATACGCTGCATTTCCTGACCGAGTTGCAAGATTTTATTAACAAACGCCATGAGGAAATGCCGGAGGGGTCGTATACAACTTCTCTTTTCCGCGATGGGGTAAACCGTATGGCTCAGAAAGTTGGTGAAGAAGCTTTAGAAGCTTGTATTGAAGCTTGCAACGGCACTAATGAACGCCTGCTTTATGAGGCGTCGGATATGCTTTACCACCTCATTGTGCTTCTCACCTCCAAAGGCTTGCGCATAGAGCAGGTGGTGGATGAGTTGGCATCTCGCCACAAGCCGGGCTGGAAAAAACATTGATACGCTTCTCAACCGCATTATAGAAAAAGCCGCTCCGTTATTAAGAGGAGCGGCTTTTTTCGGTAATATATAGGTTAATATGATTACTTTTTGGTGTTCTTGCCTCCTTGTGCGGCAGGTAGAGGTTTGAAGTGCAGGTTAAAGCTCTTCTTGGGATTCTCCATCCAGGAGGAACGGGTCATTATTCCTTTCAGATTCCCTTTTGTGTCGAAGTTGAGAATCAGTCTGCCGTCTGCCGCATCATAGACTTCTGCTGTGGGTTCATCGGGGTCATACTGCCCTTCATACAAGATTACATTAACCTTTGAGCTGCCATCTTTTTCTCGGGTAATGCTGCAACGCCCGGTAATACCGATACTGGCTTGCGGCAATTTCGTGTCGTATAATTCGCCGTGGAATTGCACTGCGTTCTCGTGCAATGTTGCAGCGTTAATCTGAATGGTAAGTTCGCCGAATCGTTCATCGCGCGTCCACTCTCCGGTGAATTTGCAACCGGGGCTGAAGTGTTTGATGCAGAAATCGCTCCATTCTTTTTTTGCTGCGGCTTCTGCAGCTGCCTTTTGATTTTCTTCTTCGAGCTTGAGGTCAGATTCTAATTTTTGAGCACGGCGAGAGGTTAAGATGGCGTGGGCATCTGCTTCACGTATCTTGTGATATTCTTCAGTAGCCGTCTTGAACTCATCTGCTTTAGCTGCAATAGTTTCCAGTCTTGCTGTAATAAACTCTTGTGTCAGAATCGGGGCATCGGGGGCCATTGCGGAGGCCGGCGTCAGGAACATAAGGGGAGCAATAACATCATCTGTCAGGATGATGCCGGTTATATTCCATTTGCCTTCGCTCCAGTGAGCATCCATGGTTAAATCTACCTCGATGATAGAGCCCTTTTGATGAGCTGTCTTATAGCAGAAGCTTCTGGACAAATCCTCCATCTCATTGTAAAGGCCCAGCATCGCTTCGGGTAAAGCTTTAATCTGGCGGTCTTCATCCGTTATTAACTCTGTTTCTGCTCCTATTTCCAACAAGTAAGAGGCATCCGGCCGTTGTACGTTTTGGTAAAGTTTGTGAATAACGTTGCGGGCTTCATTGAACTCTGCCGGCGCCTCATTGCGGCTGTATAAGTCTTCCGTTACACTGAGTTTGACCTTGGCCGTTACGCGCAAATTGCCGTCTGCTTTAGGCTCAGATTTAATGTCTACGCTTTCCTGTTTAAGGAACTTAAGGTTCTCAATTCTGGGGGTAAATGCTACGGCTACTTCTTGCGGTGAAATCGGGGGCAATGCGTGCTCATCCGCCGTAGTTTGAATGTCACCCGGTGTTGCTGTGGCGGCATTGGACGCCGGTGCATTTGCGTCTTGCGAGGCAAACATCTCATCATCATTGCAAGATGTCAGCGCTGCTATGGCTGCTGCTGCTGCTACCTGATACAGTTGTGTTTTCATATGAGCGATATTGTTCAATTACGGCGTGCCGAGTCGGTTCGATCCGCGCACATTTTGCACTAAAAAAAACAATTTGTCAAGCTTGCATCACGTAAGAGTCAAGATGCAGGCATGAAAAACGAAGCCTTTTATTTTTTTTCGTTACCGTTATCTTTATTTTTGAAGAAGCTCCAGTCAGAGATACTCGGGAATGAGGGGAACTCCATGGTACCTAGGCGGGCGCGGAGCAAGAACCAAAGTTTGCGGAAATTATTGACGCTGTAGCGGCGTTCGAATACGCGGAACTCGTCAGCTTCCATTTTGGTCAAAATGTTGCGGTAAATGAGGCTCATCGCCTGAGCCGGAATCAGCGCATTGCGGTCTTCCACGGTCATCTTCTGGTACAACTCTTCAGCTTCGCTGAAAAACTTCTCAGCAATGGCTGCCTCGTAAGCCAAGAGCTGGCGCACCCGGTAACCGTATTTTTGGTTGCGGATATCATCGTGTGTTACCCCGAAGAATTCCATGTCATCCAATGGCAGATAAAAACGCGAATATTTGCGGCAGTCTTCAGCAACATCTCTGAGTATGTTGACCAACTGCAGGGCATACCCCAGTGCAATGGCGTAATCTTTCGCTTGAGCAGAGGCTCCCATGACGGTGGCACTGGTAATACCGACACACCCCGCTACTTTGTACGCATAAGCCAGCAATTCGTGGCGATTTTTGGGTTGCTGCGGGGTAATGTCGCTACGGCAACCTTCAATCAGCTCAAGCATGGGGTCAGTGTTTAAATCGAGGGTGCATACTAATTGCCGGACTTCTGATTCTATACCTGCTTGCGGCTCCGTTTTCCCGGTAATAACGTCTGCCCAGCGGTTGAGCGCGTTGTGCCGCTCTTCCTCACTCATGCCGGGCTCATCCACAATGTCGTCTATAATGCGACAAAAGGCGTAAAATTGAGCCATGCGCATTCGCTTCTCTGCCGGTAAGTCGAGCAGGGTAAATGCTAAGTTTGACTTCGCGTTTTTTGTAATAGAATCTGCTTCGGACATAGTAAGCTCGTGAAAATACAATTACTCAATGTTGCCCCAGTGCGGTGCAAACGGCCACACTGTAAACACGGCGGGCCCTAAAATGTTGTACTGGCGTACGGGCCCCCAATAACGGGAATCCTTAGAGTTCTCTGTGTTATCGCCCAAGGCTGCATATTCTCGTGCATTGGGATTGTCCGTCGGGTTTTTGAGGACAAATGCCGGTTTATCCTCTGATATGGCCATTTGCGGATAGCTTATCAAATCAAATTCGTATTTGTGCTCTTTATATACCTTTTTATCGGGAGAATCACCGGGTTTTATGTTGAGAACGGGGCGGGTTTCTTGGTTGTAGCCGGTGCTGTTGTATGGTGCCAGGCAGGCAGCCACGCGTTGAATGTAGGGAGCTTGGGCAATTTCGCCGTTGATGTAGAGATTCGGCTGCTTGATTTCGAGGGTATCACCCGGCAAGCCGCAAAGACGCTTGATGAAGTGGCTTGCGTTGCTCTGATCCGGCATTTTCATAGGCATGTTGGTGTTGATGCCACGGGTGTCGAATACGAAGGTCTCGCCCAGTTCCGGTTTGCGGAAGTGGTATGCCATGCGGTTGACGACTACCATATCGCCCGCGTCGATTTTGGCACAAATCAGCGTTTCTCCGGCCTTCATCGGTCTGTATTGTCCGTACTGCTTTATACCTTTTTTTTCAAAATAATCAATCAAGGCGCCCTCTGCGCAGGGAACGGTTACAGTTGAATTGTCATCAAATGTAATAACCGTTCGTGTGAACAATAAAAGATGTTGTTCCGTCTTTAATTTTTTAATGGTTTTCGGTCTGTCAAGCTTGATATTGACGTATTCTCGGCCATGAGTAACGGCCTCCAGCCAGCGTTGCGGTGCAGAGGGAATATCTTTTTCATCAATATCATGAATGGTGATGCCGTTGAGTGTCGGCTGCATGGAGCCGGTGGGAATGCGAAACGGTTGCAGGTAGTATGTTCTGATGCCCAAAAATACAACCATGATTACAAAAAAAGATTCGATAATCTCTAAAGCTGCCTCACGGTTAAATCCATCCAAGCCTTCGCCAAGGCTTTTCGTTTTTGTTGTCAGCTCTATCACCTCTTGCTTCTTCCATTGCAAGAGTGATTCTTTAAGATCGGTTATAAGCGTGGTGATTTGTTTTGCTTTTTCCTCAGTAAGAGAAGTCCTGTTGTAACGATAATAGCGCGTAAGCGCGGCCCTTGCTTCATTGCCCTTGCGGCGCCAGCCGGGGGTGAACCAAGCAAAACAGGAGTCTACTATTGCGTTGAGAGGCTTGAGGAGGTATCGCATGCTTTTCTCATTCTACACAGTTTGCGCAGAAAGAAAAGCTTAAACTTCGCCATATTATGAGTTTTGGCTTAAAAATCAAGTCCGGCAAAACAGACGAGAATCAGCATAACAAGTGCAGCCGCTATGCGATACCATCCGAATATGCTCAGGCTGTGTTTGTTGAGGTAGCCGACCATCCATTTTACGGCTATAACGGCGCTTGCCCATGCTGTAATAGTGCCAACGATGAGAATGCCCCAACCGAATTGGTTGACCATAAGCCCACCATACTCGTATGCGTCATGAACGGTGGCTGCTCCTAAGGTGATGAGGCCTAACAAAAAACTGAATTCTACGGCGGCCGGTACACTTAAGCCGGCGCATAGCCCGCCGAGCATGGTCATGAGGCTTCTGCTTACGCCGGGACACATGGCTATGCACTGCATGAACCCGACTTTAAGTGCACCTGCGTAACTGAGCTCTTCAAGCTTTTTACCCTCGAATCCTTTACCTTGTTTTTCACGCGAGCGAACGTATAGTAAGATGACAAGTCCGCCCAGTGCCCACATGACGGTTACCACAGTCGGGTTAAAGAGGTATTCTTTGATGTAACCTCCCAAGATGAGCCCTATAATGGCGGCCGGTAAAAAGCCTATAATCATGTTGAACATCAATTTCATGCCGGTGGGCAGGGCTTGGCCGCCTTTGTTTGGATGGCGTGTTTTCAGCCATGTTAATGAATCTGTGGCCATGGCTTTTACTCGCTGAAAATAAATGCCGAGAACGGCAAGAATGGCTCCGCCTTGTATGCAGATCTCAAAGGCTTTCTGTGCATCATTGTCGGGTAAGCCTAAAAAATAACGGGTAATGATAAGATGCCCCGTAGAGCTGACCGGCAGATATTCGGTCAACCCTTCAACGATACCCATGATGATGGCTTCCAATATTGTCATGACGGCGGCTTGTTTACAGTATTTCGAGAAAAAGGTCAATCATAAAACGAAAAAAAATGCAGTGGTAGGTGAAAAATGAAAAAAATGATTGAATCGGCGTGTTGTTTGTGGTAAATGTAGTGACGGATTTTAGTATACTGACATCTTTCTCCGTTTATGAAAAGTTTCAGACACAGAGTGGCTCGGGGGTTCACATTAGTGGAATTGCTTGTTGTTATTGCCATTATCGGCGTTATGTTGTCATTGGCAGCTAACGTGTTGCAGAATCCCGGTAAAGACAAAAACGTTACATCCGGTGTGCAAATTCTGCAAGGGATGATACAAGAAGCACGTGCCACGGCGATAGGAAATGATACCTATGCACGCGTTGTAATCGCTTGCGATGAAGATAATTCATCCAAGGATTCCGTCCATTTGCGCTACGTAACGGTGCAGAAGTACCAACGCGACCCCAATGAGAATCTTACTTACGATGGTACTGATACTGTTCGTCGCGGTGAATGGGTTTCTACTTCATCCGGCACGTTCTTCCCGAACGGTGTTTATTTCTCTCCTACATACAGCAGTGAGTTGATGTGGATGCCCGGTGCTACGGGTACGGAGTTGCAAAAAGATTCCGCTCGCCTTTCCGGCCATGGTCTGGCAACCGTATATTACATTGAATTTGACGAAAAAGGACGTTTTGTGACACCCGATACAAGACCCGGTGAAAACAGTTGTGCGCGTCGCTTGGTTGTAATAGCCGGTACGCGCAGCAATCGTAACGGTAATGTGGATGGTATTGTGCCTTCCAGAGTGGATGCAGAAGGGCGTCCTGCTGAGGCTCGCGGCCTTGTGTTGTGGCCCTCCGGTAATACCAGTGTCATGAAAACCGCTGAGCAGATATACGACCCCTCCGTTTATAAGAGTGCAGTTGCGGAGAAGGCCAAGACTCGCAAGAAACAGCGCGATAAGAATGAGAAAGCTGCTGAGGCTAAGCGTGGTAAAACTAAAAATAACGGCGGAAACAAAAAATCCGAAAAGAAAGATAAAAAGAATAAGAAGTAAAGTTTCTTGCGCTCAAATATTTTTTAATGTATGAAAAGAAGTACGAAAAGAAGGTATAGTGGAGGTTTTACCTTGATGGAGACCTTGTTGGCATTGGCTTTGGTTGCCACATTGGTTTCCATATTCTTGGTGGTGTTTGTGCCGGCCAGAGGTATTGTAAATAAGTCATTGGCACAACAAGATTGCGATCGTTTGATTGGTGTGTTGAAAACAGAAATGAAAACCATCAGAGCAGATGAACAGGGCGAGTTTAAAACGCCATTCCATAAGGCCTTTGATTGGATTGGTAAAACACGTAACCCCGGTTCGGCAATCATTATCTTCTCTTACCGCGAGAACCTTGAAAAACAACCGGGGCCGGATGGTACTCGCCCTGCTATTTCCGCAAGAGAAAGTATACCCGGTGTTAACTCCAACTTGGTGACAATAGCTTGCCCGATTGACGACCCGGTACATGAAAAGCACATTCGCGATGCTGTCGGCCCTGTATTCTTGGTCAGCATGACACCGCTTGAATTCAGCGGCGGTCAATGGAAGGTTAATAGCAAGCCCGGTGTCATTAACGGAGCCGGTTCTCCGGAAGATTATATCAAAGGGTGTTCTCAACGTCCCGTTGGTGGTGCAGCAATCTTCTACCAAGCAGATTTCTACATGCTCTCTACGCCCAATCCCAATATCGTCAAGAATAAAAAGTGGACTCAATTGGGTAAACCGGTATTTTCTACCAATATGTCATGTGGCTTTTCTTCTTGATTACTTCAATTTTTTGATATCATCTGAATATGAAATCTCTTAAAGTTAAATTTAAACGTGCCGGCTTTACGTTAATTGAGCTTCTCACCGCTATGGCTATCACTGCCATTTTGGTGTCTGTTATCATGCAGTTGACGTTGCAGGGCATTTCTCTGTGGAAAACCGTCAATGATGATGTGAATACCACATCAACTGCGCGCATTGCCTTGCAGACCATGGCTCATGACTTGGAGGCGTTTCAAATGAAACCCGGTGCCAATGATTATGAGTGGTTTAATGCTCGCAAGGATGAAGAAAATGATGCTGCAAAGCAGATAAATAATAAAAAGAAGAAATCCAAAAAACAGGAGAGAAGGGGCGATCCGTCTCAGAAACCGAGCTACGTGCCCGATTCTGCCAGTTTTGTATTCTTTACCTGTGCGCCGGATCGTAACCCGGCAGTAGCTTGCGATGATAATGCACGCAGCGGCTACCGCATAGACCTTGCCACTGCATCCGATGAGGATAACTCTTCATTCCTCGGCGATGTGAATGCCGTTGGATATCGTTTGGTGTATAAAGACCATATTCAGAATAAGGGTGCAGACGATAAGAGTGAAGGCGTGTTCCCGGTTTTCGCTTTGTACCGCCATGTGGTATCACGAGAAGAAACATTTGATAACATGTTGTGTAAAGAAGATATCTATACAGCCTACCAGAGCGATTGCAATCAGAAAGGTGAGGAGCAGGATATCATCTGCGATAACATTGTTGAAATGAATCTTACCGTCAATTTTGAGTATGTAACTGCTAAGTCTTCAGACGGCAAACCCGCTCAGAAAATGACAGAAAGCGTAACCGTTCTCTCTTCTAACGGTAGGGGTAAAGAGATTTCTGTTAAAGGTGATACAGTAGTTGTCAATGGTAAGGCCTACCCCAATGCTCGTTTGGTGTCTGCTCATATCTCCGTAACTGTACTTACGGAAGAAGGCGTAGCAATGGTGGAACGCATGAGACAAGGTAAGGCACGTGCGCCTAAGCCTGTGGATTTCTTTGCCCGTTATACGCGCCAGTTCGCTACGGCCGTAACCTTGCCACAGCCTTATTGATGATGCATTGTCATGAGTTTTGAAATGCAACAGAACAAGCCTGATACAGTGCTGCCGCAAAGTATCAGGCTTTGGTGCGACCCGATTCCTCGAAGCGGCTATGAGAATATGGCGGCAGATGAGTTGCTCAGCCGCCGCTCTGAGGCTTGGTTAAGAATATACGGTTGGTCAAAACCTGCCGTAAGTTTCGGGTATTTTGATTCAACGCCTGTAGCTGCCTCCATTTTTCCCGGGGAGGGGATAGAGTATATACGCAGATGGACCGGCGGAGGTATTGTAGACCACCGCAAAGGCTATACCTATACCGTGACATTGCCTGCTCAGGAAGGTGTTATATATCCGCCTGCCGACCGGTTATACAAGTGGATACACGGGGCATTGGCAAAAGCGCTTCAGGCCTGTGGTGTTGACTGCACTTTGTTGGTAGAGGATGCCCCCGATGGTGGACGAGCCTGTTGGGCCAGCCCTGTAGCAAGTGACATTGTGGATGCCGCAGGTAACAAGTTGGCCGGTGCCGGGCAGCGCCGTTATCGCGGAGCCGTGGTTCACCAAGGGTTGATTCAGGAATGTGAACCCACCGGCGAATGGCCTCGGTTGCTGGCACAAGCACTTGCGCCCGAGGTTGTTGTGGTGACCGGAGATGAACCGTACCCGGGGTATGTAGAGGCAATACAAGAGCTTTGCCGTACAAAATACTGCACGCCGGAGTGGAATGATGAAACGCATGGCCGCCGTCGCCCCTCTCGTTCATGAGTGAAACTGCCCCCAAGTATCGACGAAACGTTGCAGCCGTTATTTTGGATGCTGATGGCTATGTGCTGGTGGGCAGAAAAAAGGAAGACTCTCGTTTTGTGCATTTTCCCCAGGGGGGTGTCGGGAAAAAGGAGACTTTTGAAGAAGCTCTGTGGCGAGAAATATTTGAAGAGGTAGGCATCTCTCGGCATTCGCTCAAGATTGAAGCAAGGCTTGCCGGTTTGTCGTATGATTATCGCAAGAAAAATAAGAAAAGTGAAAAATGGGTAGGCCAAGAGCAAACGTATTTCCTCATCCGTTGCACAGAGGGTCGCCCCAAAATTGCCGCGCATTCCAGTCCGGAGTTCGGCTGTTTGGAGTGGTTACCGAGTTCATCGTTGAACTCAAGCATGTTCGTTTCTTTCAAACGGGGTGTGATAGATGAAGTATTAGCCGCTTTTTTTCCGAGAGATATGAAGAGTATGGATTCTCATATTGCCGGGTTAAATGTATTAACGCGGTATCGTTATACACAAGACAGTTCTTTGGCTTCCTTTTCGCCCTATGACCGCGAGTTGTATGCCGGTGGCAAGGAAGAGGCTTTAGCCCAAATGGAGGACCTGCAAGCCCGTATCAGAAATGCCCAAGCACGTGCGAACGGTAAAAAAATCCTCGTGTTGATATTTGATGCAGATAAACCGAAGCGTCGAATCAATTGTTTGCGCCGCATCGGTTCGTTGTTTGACCCACTGTGTACACGTATTGAGCGGCCTGTTGTACATGTTGCTGATGCCGCATGCGCACGAACCATTTTGCCGATGTTGGTGCGCTGTGTTCCCGCAGATGGTGAAACTCTGATTTCAGCAGATTCCGTCTACTCATACAGTGCCGGCTTAACGCGAGACCAACTTCAGAATATTTCCGAGTTTGAGCGTATCATGTCGGCAGATGGCGTAACGGTGCTTAAATTCTTTTTGCATATAACGCCCGAGCAACGCGCCAAAACGGCAGATGATTACAGTACGTATACAGCGGGCAATGAAACGGTGTTGCAAGCTACGGCGGCGGTGATTCCCTGGTATATTGTGCCCGCTGAAAAGAAGTGGTATCGCGATTATGTGATAGCGTCTATCATTGCAGAAAATATGGAAAATATCGCAAAATCCGCGGAAAATGTGACTTCTGATTCAAATTAGTCTCGCCATTTGGTGTATCTGGTGATATAGTAAGGCCATGAAAAGAACTCTTGTAAAGCATGCGCTGGCAAGTCAGACCGCGCAGGATTCTATTCTTGTTGAGGGGTGGGTACGCACCCGCCGAGATTCTAAGGCTTTTTCTTTCTTGGAGATTAACGATGGTACCAGCTTGGCATCAATTCAGGTTATTGCTGATGCCGGTATCCCCGGTTATGAAAATATCGGTAAAATGACAACCGGCTCTTCCGTATCAGTGCAGGGGCGTTTGGTCGAGAGCCCCGGTAAGCAGAAGTGGGAAATCCAAGCAACATCCGTAGAGCTTGTCGGTACTGCGCCCGAGAGTTATCCCCTGCAAAAGAAGGGCCATTCTCCGGAGTTCTTACGCACCATTGCTCACTTGCGCCCCCGCACCAACCTGTTCGGCGCTATATTCCGCACACGTTCCCGTATTGCGGCTGCCGTCCATAAGTTCTTCTTGGACCGCGATTTCGTATGGGTTCATACCCCCATTATCACCGCTTCAGACTGTGAAGGAGCAGGTGAGATGTTCCACGTCACAACGCTTGACCCCTTGGCTGAAAATAAGAGCTATGATAAGGATTTCTTTGGCAAACCCGCCAGCCTTACCGTATCCGGTCAGCTTGAGGGCGAAACCTTTGCTTGTGCTTTGAGCAATATCTATACCTTTGGCCCCACGTTCCGTGCAGAAAACAGCAATACCTCCCGCCATGCTGCAGAGTTTTGGATGATTGAGCCCGAGATTGCCTTCTGCGATATCTTTGGAGATATGGATGTGGCAGAGTCTTTCATTAAGCACATTGCTGACACTATGTTGGCTGATGAAAGCGGTGATTTTGACTTCTTCTGCCGCTTTGTGGATAAAGGCCTCAAGGCTCGCTTAGAGGAAGTAAGCAAGAAACCCTTTGTTCGCTGCTCCTATACCGAGGCAATCGAAATCATGCTGGCCAGCGGTGAGAAATTTGAGTATCCTCCCTATTGGGGTATGGATATGCAGAGCGAACACGAGCGCTACTTGACTGAGAAGCATTTCAAATGCCCCGTTATTGTATATAATTATCCCAAAGAGATTAAACCCTTCTACATGCGCCTTAATGATGACGGTAAGACCGTAACTGCCATGGATGTGCTGGTGCCCGGTATCGGCGAAATCATTGGCGGCAGCCAGCGTGAAGAGCGTTTAGACGTGTTGGAAGGTAATATCGAGCGTCTCGGTATGGATGCTGAGGCATATTACTGGTACAATGATTTGCGCCGATACGGTACCGTACCGCATGCAGGTTTCGGTGTAGGCTTTGAGCGTCTCATTATGTTTGTCACCGGTGTGCAGAACATTCGCGACGTTCTGCCCTATCCTCGTACCCCCAGAAATTGTGAATTCTGATATTTGATTTTTTCTGCTTGTCTAACCATTTTTTTAATGCTATAAATAATCACGTAACATTATGAATATCCAACCGAAATTCACACCTGTGCTCGATCCGGACTTCGTAGCTCCGGTACTTTGGAACAAGGCATATGAGGAGAAAGTCGCTGCTGACCCTGCTTCTCATGCCATTGATATTGCTCTCACCCGTATGGATGGTACCTGCTTCCGCTGGAGCGGCAAGGTGCTTCCTTCGTCTGAAGAGAACGATGCGCTCAACAACCGGTACATTGAGCGAATCGTTAAGTTCCTTCTTTGGATGAAGGGTGGCTGCACCATCATGGTCGCCGGTGATGATAAGATTGCTGATATGTTGGCTGCAACATATTGTGCCGGCGGTGCCCGCGAGTTTGACTGGGACTTCATTGGTAAGAAGATTTATGACCAGCCCATTCAGATTGTGAAGGTAGCTTGTGCCTGCGAGCTTCCTGCTGAGAACTCTACTTCCGTTTCTCTCGGTCGTAATCTTGATGGCTACCGCATCGGTTTCGACCTCGGTGGTTCCGACCGCAAGTGCGCTGCCGTGATTAACGGTGAGGTTGTATACTCTGAAGAAGTCGTGTGGGACCCCTACCACCAGACAGACCCCAACTATCAGGTTGAAGGTGTTCATGATTCACTGGAGCGCGCTGCCAAGCACCTGCCGCAGGTGGATGCCATCGGTGGTTCTGCTGCCGGTGTTTATGTGAACAGCGAGCCCCGCGTAGGTTCTCTCTTCCGAGGTATTGCTCAAGATGACTTTGTGAATGTGATTCGCCCCATGTTCAAGAACCTTAAGGACCGCTGGAGCAAGATTCAGGGTAAGGAGGTTCCCTTTGAAGTGGTGAATGATGGTGAGGTAACGGCTCTTGCCGGTGCTATGGGTATGAATGATGATGCCGTTCTCGGTATCGCCATGGGTACATCACTTGCCGCCGGTTATGTAGACCCCGAGGGTCACATCATGCCCTGGCTCAATGAGCTTGCCTTCGTTCCCGTGGATTATCAGGAGGACGGCGGTGTAGACGAGTGGTCTCGCGATAAGGGTGTGGGTGCCATGTACTTCTCTCAACAGGCGGTTGCCCGTTTGGCTCCCCGTGCCGGCTTCGAGTTCGGCGCAATGCCCTATCCCGAACAGCTTAAGAAAGTGCAGGCTGCCATGGCCGAAGGTGATGACCGTGCTCGTAAGATCTACGAAACCATCGGTATTGAGTTCGGCTACACCATCGCCTACTTCTCCAAGTTCTACGCACTGCGCAACCTCTTGTTCCTTGGCCGTGTAGCCACCGGCGATGGTGGCCAGCTTATCATCGACAAGGCTAATGAGGTGCTTGCCGGCGAGTTCCCTGAGCTTGCTATTACGCTTTGCGTACCCGACGAGAAGACCAAGCGCCACGGCCAGGCCGTAGCCGCTGCCTCTCTTCCCAAGATTGGTTAAATATGCCTTTTACAGGGGCTGACGGCGCTGCTGTTGGCCCCTGTTTTTTTCCGTTATAACGCAAATGAGTCAGCGAGCAGAAATTTGGCAATGCCCTAACTGTTCAGCCCGAATGGATGTTGCATCCCTCGGGTTTTATGCTGATGTTGTGTGTACGGACTGTGGTTATAAAGACCACGTACATACCCTGCTGGCTAACTTCAGACTGGAAGGTGTCTTGGGGTATGGCGGTATGAGTATAGTATTGCGAGGGCGAGATGTTGTATTGGGGCGCCCTGTAGCCATCAAATTATTGAATGAGCTGTATCGCAACCGGCCCGAGCGTATTGCTCGTTTTGAAAACGAATGCTCGATGATGGCTAAGGTACACCATGAAAATGTTGTATCCGTGTATTCTGCCGGTTGGGCAAAAGAGCAATTTTATATTGCGATGGAGTTGCTCGAAGGGCGAAACCTTGAAACCATCGTGGCAGAGAAGGGACCATTATCTCCCATTCGAGCCATTGATGTCATAACAAAAGTTGTTAAGGGACTGGAAGCTGCGCACATCGCGGGTATGTTACACCGTGATATGAAACCCGGTAATGTCATTATTACCGATGCCGGCATCCCGAAAGTGCTCGATTTCGGCTTAGCTCAAAGCCGCAGTGCAGATGAAGAGACGGAAGAGCTTATATGGGCTACCCCGTATTATGTATCGCCTGAGACTTTGCAGCGCGGTGCCGAAGATGCCCGTACCGATATCTATTCTGTCGGTATGACGTTGCGATATTTGTTGACGGGGAATGATACCTTGCCTGAGAATCCGGCATCTGTGTCTGCACTGTTAGATGCAAAGTACAAGTTGGCGAGTTTTGCGCAGCAGATGCCTAAAGCTGAACCTTGCTTATGTGAGCTGATAGACCGCATGACTGCATTTGCACCCGAAGCTCGCCATGATAATTATGCTGATTTGTTGGCAGAGCTGAATGAGGTGCATGAAGTGCTCTCTGAAAAGTATTTGCAGAAAGTATCGCCTGAAAAACGGAGACGTCTCCGCCGAAAACTCGCCGGTTTGGGGGGCGGTGTGGCAATATCTTCTACCGTTGCATTTATCTTAGGCTACTGTATAGCAACACCTCCGCCTCAGCGTGAGGCCATATCGGTGTCCCCTATCGGCCGGATTCATCAGAACCACGTGGCACCAATTTTGACCGCGCTCTCCAAAGAACAGTATGTGCAAGCTGTAGATACGTCAGAAAAACTGTTCAATGCTCAAGTAGAATCTACTATGGCTGCATGGGGCTTGTTGCATGGTGCTTGTGTGGCTTATTTGGATAATAATGTAGAGAGCAAAGTAGATGCTTTGTTAGGAATGTTCAGGTTGGTATTGAACAACGACAAGAATCATAGCCCGGTAGCCGGTTCTTTGCGTCAGCAACTGCATCTTGCAGACCAAGCGTTAGATTCCCCTGAGCGTGTTTCTGAAATATCTGATCGCCGTGTACGGGCAATGACTCAATGTTTATTGGTGCGCCGTTTTTTAACCGAGGGCAAGGTCGGCGAAGCTAAAGAAGCCATCAATGCTGCAAAAGAAGAGTTTAAGCTGACAAAAGAACCACCGTATACCACAACTCTTTGCAAAAAAGTTGAGCAACTGGAAACCGTTTACGCCTTGGCTTTCTCTTCTGCTTCTTATCAGCAAGCACTGGGCTATATGGCTCAGCATAACTTCATGCTGGCAGAGCAGAGCCTCAAGGCGTTGCCTGCAGATTCGGAAGAAATTAAAGTTTTACTGGAGCTGTGTGCTTGCTGTGCTGATTTGTGTGAAACATTGAAGCGCTTGATGAAGGATGATTATGCTCCCGGAATGACAGCCGAACAATTCCTTACGCTCAATAAGAGCAAAAAATATGTGGACAGCTTACGCGAAACGGAGTTTTGCACATTGTTGTTGTTGTTGAAGCACGATTATAAAGCTGCTTTTAAATTAAATCCCTATGCGCAAAAGCCTAACAGCGCGGCGCCTTTTGCCGTTATGTTAAGAGATTGGCAGGCGCGTTTAGCGCCTTACATAAAGGAGTAAGCGTCTATATCTAATGTGAAGATAACGTCTTCACCCGTATTGATGCTTTTTATCTCTTTAGAGACAATATCTGCAACCATTCTGGCGCTCTTTGATTTAATGGTGCATTGGTATCTGAATTGACCGTAGGCTTTGGCTATGGGAGATGGCATGGGGTCGCTGATACAGACTTCTTGCGGTAAAAGTCGTAACAACTTTTTATGCAGAGAATTGATGGAAAAATCTGCCAGCTCTTCTTTGGGGGAGCGCACTGTTAATACAGCCATGTGTGTGTAGGGCGGAAAATCAAGCTCTCGGCGCAGCTCCAATTCTGTTTCGGCAAAGCCGTCCGTATCATGGCGCCGCGCATATTGAATGGCCGCTGCGTGGGGGGTAAACGTTTGTATGATAACCTCTCCGTCTATATCGCCACGTCCTGCTCGCCCCGCTACTTGGGTGAGCAATTGGAAGGTGCGCTCTGCCGCGCGGGGGTCTGGCATGCTTAAGCCAATATCCGCATTAAGCACGCCCACAAGAGTTACGCCGGGGAAATCCAAGCCTTTAGAAATCATTTGCGTACCCAGCAGAATGTCGATTCTGTGCGCGCGGAAGTCTGACAATATATCTCTGAGCGCATTCTTACGTGCCGTCACATCAGCGTCCACCCGTTGTATGCGTGCATGGGGAAAACAAAGACGCAGTACTTTTTCTACTTTCTGGGTGCCGTACCCCTCCAACAAAATTGAGGCCGAGCCGCATTCCGGGCATTTCCTCGGCACGGTGGCGCGGTATCCGCAAATATGGCAAATGAGCCTGTTTTCGGTGGCATGATATGTCAATGGCAGGGAACAGTGCTCGCAACTGACGACATGGCCGCAATCCGGGCATTGAAGCGAGCGTGCAAAACCTCGCCTGTTTAACAGAAGAATAGTTTGTTCTCCCTTTTTGAGCCTGTCTTCTATTGCCATGCGCAAGCGTTCTGAAAATATACCGAGGTATTTTTTGTCTTTTGCCTCGGTTCTCATATCAAGCACGCGGGTTAGGGGCAATCTCTGTCCGTCTGCGCGTTTATCCATGCGTATCAGACTATACTTGCCATTTTGTACGTTGTACAGGGATTCGAGGGAGGGTGTGGCAGAGCCCAGTACAATGGTGGCGCCTTCTAAATGGGCCCTCAACACAGCTAAGTCGCGCCCATGATAGCGTGGTGTATTTTCTTGTTTATATGAAGAATCATGCTCTTCATCCACAATAATAAGCCCCAAATTCTGAACGGGGGCAAACAGAGCAGAGCGCGGGCCTATAGCAATGCGGGCCTTGCCACAGTGAATGGCATGCCATTCATCGAATCTCTCGCCATCACTCATGGCGCTGTGCAAAATAGCTACGTGTGTATCGGCTTCGGCAAAGCGGCTTTTGAAGCGGGCCATGGTTTGCGGGGTGAGAGAAATTTCCGGCACCAAAATCAAAACCCCTTTACCTTGTTGTAAAACATGAGCAGCGGCCTGAAGGTAAACCTCAGTTTTGCCGGACCCGGTAACGCCTTGAAGCAAAATCGGTTTGTTGTTTTCTCTCTCTGTTGTGATGAAGACAAGCGCTTGTTGCTGTTCTTCATTTAACTGCAAAGGGGAAGATGGCGCGAATGTTTCATTCGCGGCAGGGTCTCTGTGTACCGCCTCATCTTCAATACGCACAAAGCCGCGCTTTTCCAATGCTCTGCATGGTGGCAGAGCCGGGCTGCCGCCCAAGTCTGCCAGTGGCTCTCGTTTTGTATCACTTTGGTGCAGATACCTGAGAATAGATGCCTGGCGGGGGGCTCGTGCGTTTATTTTGTTCATTTCCTCGTCACCCGGCCATTGTAGCAACACCACCATTTTTCGGGTCTTTTCTTCGTGGCGTTCTCTTCTTACCGGTTCGGGGACAATGCAACGTATGAGCTGTTCTACTGCTACTGCGTAATATCTGGCAGCCCATTCCGCCAAGTCCATCAGTTTTTCGCTTACGGCAGGCGTGTCATCTATCAATCTGTTAATGGGTTTTAGCCTGTTACCCCATTGAGAGTCCGGTGGGGTAAGGCATATAACCGTGCCTGTAGTAGTGCGGTTGCGCAGGGGAACTTCTACTCGGCAACCGCGTTTTACATTGCCGATACCCTGTGGTATGGCATAATCCAGAACCATGTCATTGAAGCCATCCAGCAGAACTCTTGCTGCTGTTTGCTCCGGTTCTGTTTGGAACAATTCTTGCATGGGTCAGGCTTGCAATTCCTGCTGCATTTCGTCTTGGGATAGTATGTGAACAACGACACGAATTCCGGCTTTTTCGCCGGCAGCTTTTGCCATAGATCGTATGGCTGAGGCCGTCATGCCGTTGCGGCCGATGACTCTGGCAACATCAGACTGCTCCAGCACGAGTCTGAATCTTACCAAATCACCGGCTTCTGAACTTGCCACGCGCAACTGCGCTGCCTCCGGGTGCTTAATCAGCGGGAAAACAACGGTCTTAAGATATTGATTAATGTTTTGTACGAGCTGTTGCATGATGTGGCTAATGAGGTGCTTTTCCTTATCTTACTTTAGCATGTGAGCTGTGTCAAGAGTCGTATGTGGCACGCAAGCAAAATGCGGCGCAATCTGTATTGATTGCGCCGCTTGAATGGTAAATATTGTTGATTTTTACAGAGTGAGCGTAAAACTCATTCTTGCCGCAATCGCACGGGTGATAGAGTGCAGTAAGTCGGCAGAAATCGGAGCATTGGTTTTGATAAGAGCGAGTGTATCTCCGGTTGTATGGTCAACCGGGGCAACAATGTTATCAATGTTGATACCGCTTTGGGAAAGAAGTTGGCCTATGGTTGCAATAACACCGGGGCGGTCTTGGTAGCGCAGTACAACCGTGTTGCCGCTCAGGGTTGCATACAGGTGGTCAAAGGAATCAATGCGAGACACCACCGGTTCGCCGTCTATCACTACTCCTCGCACGCTGGTCTTTTTTTGCTCTCCGTTCTCCTCCGTGAACAAATCCAGCGTAAGCGCATCATCATACAGCTTATCGTCCATGGGTTCGCGGGCTTTGAACACAATGCCGTGCTCTCGCATAGATGCTTCTGCAGCAGCAGGCATAAGCCCATGTTCAGCCCCGGGTACGGCGCCTTGCAGAATCCACGGCGTAAACCATTTGCGGTATGAGCGCAGGTTGTTGTAGAAGGTACATTCTATCTTGCGAATGGGCTTGCCGCCACTGGCTTTGCTGCAAAGTTTGCCGAGCATGGCTGCCAGTTGCAAATGGGCAGGGTTAAGACCATCCGGTTTCTCTGCGTTGATGACGCAAGATGTATCGCCGTTTTCAAAGTAGTTCTGCATCTGAGACGCTGCACGCATGGCGGCCAATTTGTTGGCTTCCTTGGTGTTAGCCCCCAAATGCGGTAGAAGAATGTCTGCCACATCTGCACTGGGTTGCATGGCAGCCGTGTCTTTGGGGTGCACATCCGTGCAATAGATGATGTTTTTGCCTTGGGCTTTTGCTTCACGCAAAGCATCTTCATCTACCACGCCGTATCGGGCACAGTTTACCAGCATGGCGCCGTCTTTCATCTTGTTGATAAGCGCACCATTGATAAGGTTGCGCGTGGCCGGACCACCCGGTACGTGAATGGAAATGATATCTGCCGATTCAAAGATTTCTTCCAATGTGGAAGGCGTGGCGCCGATGTTGAGCGCACGCTGGCGAGACAAGAAGTGGTCGTAGCCCAATACGGTACACTCAAACCCCTGCAGTCGCTTCACCAACAGACGGCCAATGTTACCCAAACCGAGAATACCCACTGTTTTGCGAGTCAGCTCGCGCCCCATATACTTCTTTTTGTTCCACTCGCCTGCACGTGTTGTGGTATCTGCCGGTACCACATAACGGTAGGCTGCCAGTATCATGGCAATTACCTCTTCTGCAACGGCGTTGGAGTTCGCTCCCGGGGTGTTCATGACATCTATGCCTTTGGCGCGGGCATATACATAATCAATGTTGTCATAACCGGCTCCTGCGCGGATTACACATTTAAGCTGGGGCAGGGCATCTATAATGGCCGGGGTTACTTTTTCGGAGCGGACAATGAGGCCGGTGGCATCGGGGTTGGCGGCCACCAATGCCTCGATGGGCTCGCTGTCGTTTTGAACCACGGTGAATCCGGCTGCGGTCAGTACACCGGATGCAGCCTTGTCAAGTTTTGTAGGGATAAGGATTTTCATGATAAGTAAAATTAACGTTCAATTTCGTGTAAGAAGAGCCCGGAGCGCAATTTGGGCTCAAACCAAGTAGACTTGGGCGGCATTATCTCGCCGCTGTCTGCTACGCGGAACAAATCTGCCATGGAGACGGGGTAGAGAGAGAATGCCACCCCGGCGCCCGTGCGGTCTTCCAACTCTTGTAAGCCGCGAATGCCGCCCACAAAGTCTATTCTCTCGCTGGTGCGCGGGTCATCTATACCCAAAATGGGTGCCAGTAGATTTGCTTGCAGAATAGCGCAGTCCAAGCTTTCAATGGGGTGGTTTGCGTCAAAACTGCCGTCTTTTGCCGTTATGCTGTACCAAGTGTTGCCCAGGCACATGCCGAACTCGTGCTTGTTGCGCGGGGCGTAGGGAGCCCCCACAGGTGCGGGCTTAACGGTAAATTGCTCTCTGACTCGCTGCAAGAATTGCTCTTCGCTCATGCCGTTAAGGTCGGCTACCACGCGGTTGTAGTCCATGATGAAGAGGTCTTCATCGCAGAAGGTGACTGCCATGAGGTAGTTGAACTCCTCTTGCCCGGTGTAATCGGGGTGTTCTGCTCGGCGTTTTGCAGATACCGCAGCACTGGAGGCCGTACGGTGGTGCCCGTCTGCTATATAGAGGGTCGGTACTTCTTCAAACCCCTTGCGTATGGTTTCAATGACGTCGGCATCCGTAACCGGCCAGAGCAAGTGGGTTACACCATCGTCTGTTGTAAAATCATACTCCGGCTTGTGGAACTTAATCCACTCTCGTATGGCGGTTGAAATTCCCTCATGTTTGCGGTAAGCCAAGAATACAGGTTCTGTTTGGCAAGAGCAGGTATCAAAATGGTTGATGCGGTCCAACTCTTTTTCTTTGCGAGTGAGCTCGTGTTTGAGTATGGTGTTGTTGAGGTATTCATCCACCGAGGCACAGCCGACAATGCCGGTTTGTACACGCCCCCACATCATTTGGCGGTATATGTAATAGTAAGGCGCATCATCGCGCTGCAAGAATCCTTTGCGTAAAAAGTCCTGTAAATTGTCGCGGCTCTTTTCGTAGGTCTCGGTATCATGTATAGCGGCTTCGCTTGTATCAATATCTGCTCGGCAAATGTGCAAAAATGATGAGGCATTGCCTGCTGCCATTTCACAGGCTTCTCGGTGGTTCATCACATCGTAGGGCAGGCTTGATACTTGTTCTACGTAGACTTTCGGGGGGCGCAAGGCCGCAAATGGTCTGATGGTTGCCATAATCAGTTATGATTGTATGCTTTTAAAGTTCTATGAATAAGAATAGCGTGTGCGTTATTTATAGTCTCGGGTTAAGAAAAATCTTACCATGAGGAAATTGATGGGGATAACAATGATAAATACCGGCAGCAATACCATGTTTGCCGAGGTAAAGATTTTCGGTGCGGCCTCCGTCAGCCACGGGGTGTAATCGTTGAGCAGTCTGATAATCAGCTCTCCGGTTCCCAGCCACAAGAAGAAATACTGCAATATGGCTTGCATGCCGAAATTAACGCCATGACTGAACCCGAACCCCAACCCTTTTTTGAGATTGCCCTCTGTTTTGAAGGTCCACTTCAGCGAAACGAAATAATTGGCGATGAAACTGATAATGTAACCTGTTGCAGAGGTGCAGAGCAGAGCTATCTTTTGTTCATCGGAAAGGCCGAACAGTATGTTGAGGCAAATGTATACGCCCCAGTGCAGAAGGGTTGCACCCACACCAACAATGAAAAAACGTACGAACTGCGGCCCGTACTTTGCCCAAAGTCGTGCTATCATACCAATAAGTCGGGGCGGAAGTAGAATTTCAAAAGCTCCAGCTGGTCTTCTTTGGTGACCAAGTAACCATCTTTCGGGTCAAGCCATTGGAAAGAATGGATGGACTTGTAATCTGTGCCTTTCGGGTCTTCCGGGGAGTATGCAGGCAGTCGGTCCAACAGCTCGGGTGCCAAAACTTCTGCAATCTCGGTTGTGGTCAGCGGGGGCATGGCCGGAATGATGGACGGTATGCCCAACGGTATGCATTTTTCCACATCGCCCAGAATACGCTGCGAGAAGTACAACTGGTGTTGCTCCATGGGCAGAAGTGGCAAGACTCCTTTTTCCGGCGGTGAGAGCAGGGTATCTATAACCTTGCTGAACCCGCGGTCTGTCACCGAGGCAATTTGCGGCAGGTGTACATTGAGTACGCGCCCGTACTGGCGGTTTAATTCGCGGTACAGGTTGATGCGGTTTTGTACATATGGGTCATCGCTGCTTTCCAATACAGGGGTGTTTTCATCAGCGTTTGGGGCGAGCATGTCACAGGTGGTTACAAATACCGTCATCTCCGGGCGTATATCTGCCAAGTGGTTGATGAGATAGTTGGTTGCCTTCGTGTCCGCTTCTACATTGGCTCTCACTTTCTCGGGGCCATTGGCTACGGCGCTGTCCAAGTACACCATCATGCGGAAGTTTCTGCCGAAGGAGAGGTGAAAATTGTCTTTGTTGATGAGATAATCAAAGTAACGGCGCTTGGTCCAGTATTGACCGAGTACCGTGCCGGCGCCGAGGAACGCTGTTTCATGTGCCATAAAAGTGGAGCAGAATGGTTGATATCTGTTGTCACTATAGCATAGTTGGGATGCTTTGGCAAGTTGTAAGCGCCGCCAACCCTCAAAATTAGATGAGAATTTGGGTTAAAAGGTGATTTTGAGCTGGAAAAACGGCGAGAAACATGCTAGATTGTCATAAGTTAACATGAGCGATACATACATTTTTGACAATATCAACAAGTACTTGGAGCTTGGTCTCACCATCATGAGTCCTACTCTCTATCTTGCTCCCGGGTACCAGCCTTATATGATGCAGGCTGCTCAATACGTGCCTGTTGCTCCGGAGGCTGCCGTGCTGACGGCTGAAGACACTGCTGCTTTGGTAGACAGTTGTGCTTCTGCTGAACAAAAAGCAATTCTTGCAGAAACCGGCACTGTAGACTTTATTGCCGATTCCCCTTCCGGCAAATACCACGCCTACATCTATGCCCAAGAGGACGGCTATATGCTGGTAACCATCAGCTTGCATGTGGATGCCTACTTGCGCCAAGGTGTAGACTGCCGTTGTTCTGATATTCACTTGCCGTCTGCCTGCGCGCCGTCTTGGCGCCGTTTCGGCACTTTGCAGCCCATTTGGGAGGGCGCGCCGATTCTGACGGCAGAAGATGCCGAGATTCTTACGGATAGTTTCTTAAGTGAGAAAGAGTGGGCCCGCCTGCGTGATGTCGGTGACGTAGACTTTGCATATTCCAATGAAATTGGGCGTTACCGCGCATCTGTTGTGTCTCAGCGCTTAGGGTATAACATCTGCTTCCGTATCATTAACAGCTCTGTATTGAGCATGGAGCAAATCGGCTTGCCCTCCGAATACGTGGTGCCGCTGACTCGCTTCACCAACGGTCTTATCCTCGTTACAGGTTCCGTGGGTTCCGGTAAATCCACCACGCTGGCATCTATCATTGACTTCATCAATCAGGATCGCCACGACCACATTATCACCTTGGAGGACCCCATCGAATCCGTTTTCGAACCCAAGGGGTGCCAAGTAAACCAACGTGAGGTGCGCCGCCATACACTGTCATTCGAGCGCGCTTTGCGTGCTGCTCTTCGTGAGGATCCGGACGTCATCATGGTGGGTGAAATGCGTAACCTTGAGACCATTTCTCTTGCTCTTACCGCTGCTGAAACCGGTCACCTTGTGCTCGGCACGTTGCACACGGGGTCCGCCGCCCGTACCATTGACCGTATTTTGGATGCCTTCCCGCTTGAGGAGCGAGACCACATCCGCATCATGGTTTCCGAATCCTTGCGCGGTGTGCTGTCTCAGCAGCTTATCCCCAAGAAAGACGGTTCCGGCCGTGTGATGGCCTTGGAGATGCTTGTTAACACCTCCGCTGTTGCCAACTGTATTCGCGAAGGCAAAACCTTCATGATTCCCGGCCTTATCCAAACCGGTAAGAACCAAGGTATGCGTTTGATGGATGATTCTCTGCAGGCTCTTTACAAAGAGGGCACCATCTCTGCCGAAGAATGCTTGCACCGCGCTACCGACCTCGTCATGATGGAAAAATTCCTTAAGGAAAACCCCGTTGCCTGATTAACTAAAACACCTTTACCATAAATGAAACACAGAATTGATACATACTTTCAGGCGCTCGTAGAAAATGGCGGCTCCGACTTGCACCTTTCAGAGGGGCAGCCGCCTAAAATCCGTGTGCATGGTGATATTGTAGCCATAGAAGAGGGGATTCTCACCCATGAAGACATGGTGGAGCTGATGCAGCCCATTTGCCCGCCCAAACTTTGGAAAATATATGAAGAAGGCGGTGATGCTGACTTTGCGTATGAGATGGACGCTCAATCTCGCTTCCGTTGTAACTACATGAAGCAGCAGCGTGGCTATTGCTGCGTGTTCCGTCTCATTCCTACCAAAATCCTTACCATGGAGCAGCTCAACGTGCCCGAGCAAATCAAGCGCTTCGGCGAAATGCGCTCCGGTCTGGTGCTGGTAACCGGCCCCACCGGCTCCGGTAAGTCTACAACGCTTGCGGCTCTCATTGACTACATCAATACGAACTTCTCTCGCCATATCATCACGGTAGAAGAACCCATCGAGTTCGTGCACCCCTCCAAAAAGAGTATCATTACCCAGCGCGAAGTGCCGGAGAATTGCCCCACATTCGCCGATGGTCTGCGCGCATCTCTTCGTGAAGACTCCGATATCGTACTCGTGGGCGAAATGCGAGACCTCGAGACGATTTCCCTCGCCCTCACGGCTGCAGAAACGGGCCTTTTGGTATTCGGTACCCTGCATACCAACAACGCACGCAAGACGATTGACCGTATTATCGACGTGTTCCCGGCAGAGCAGCAGGCCCAGGCCCGCACGATGCTTGCCGGCTCCTTGCGTGGTGTGGTAGCTCAGTTGCTCATGAAGCGCTGCGACAAACCCGGTCGTGTGGCTGTTAACGAGATTCTCTTTGCTACCCCCGCTGTCAGCGCTATTATCCGCGAAGGGGCCACCCAAAAGCTGGCCGACGTTATTGTTGGCGGTAAAGCTCTGGGCATGCAGTTTATGGATGACGCCATCTGGCAGAAGCTGCAACAGGGGCTTGTTTCTCCGCAAGAGGCTTACATGAAGGCCATTGATAAGGCCCGCTTTAAGAACTTCTTGCCGCCCGAGGATGCCGCCTTGGCCAATGCCGGTGGTGCATAACCCTTATTCCCATCAACCGCGCGGTGTATGCCGCGCGGTTGATGTCTAGGTATATGAAAAAGATAGCTGTATATGCCGGTAGCTTTGACCCGCCCACTCTCGGCCACTTGTGGATGATGCAACAAGGGGCCGCTCTTTTTGATGAGTTGGTGGTGGTCTCTGCCGTCAATCCGGACAAAAAAGGCTTTTTCCCGTTAGACCGGCGTCGTACGGCGCTTAAATCTCTCTTGGCAGATTTGCCCGCCAATGTTCGCACTTGTGAATTGCAGCAGGGCTTTTTGGTAGAATATGCTCGCAGTATCGGTGCTACTCATTTGCTCAGAGGTATTCGCAATGCCGTTGATTTTGATTATGAAAAGACGATAGCGCGGGTCAATGCTCAAATGGAACCGCAGCTGCAAACTGTATTCCTCACCCCGCCTGCCGAGCTTGAAAATGTCAGCTCCTCTCTCATCCGTGGCTTTGTGGGGCAACCCGGTTGGCAACGTTGGGTGCGCCCGTTTGTTACGGAAGGCGTGTTTCGGTTGATTAAAGAGCAAGAATCCTCCCGATAATTGAAATCATGTCTTGACAATGGGCGTTTCGCATGGCACTATCTGGCCGTTATGAAGTATCTTGCATATTTGCTGACCGTTTGTCTGTTCATGGGAAGCCCCATGGTAATGGCTCAGGATGAGGAGGGCGATGCCCCTGTATCTGCTGCTGAGACTCGTCAAGAGAAGAAAGATGCTGCGGATTGGTATAAAAAGAAGCTGGCTCGTATGAAAAAAGCCGTTTCTGCCCTTAAAAAGGTTAAAAACGAAAAACCCGCCAAGAAACCCGCCGCCACTATCATGAAGCACTATGGCAAGCTTGTCGGTGGCAAGCAGACCGGTATGGGGACGACTAAGGCTGCTGAAGTTCCGGAAAATGATTCCATGGATGCCATGGCCGAGAAATACGAAAAGCAGTTAGACAAGCTTCAGGAACAGTTGAACAACGAAATTGAGCGTATTGGCGAGCTCGAAATCGATTGTAAAGAGCTTGACGAAGCAATCGACGCCGTAAACACCTACTGATGATTTACTGGGATAACAACGCCACCACCCCACTCATACCCGAGGTGTTGGAGGCTATGCTGCCGTATTTGCAGGGGGCTTATTTCAACCCCTCCGCCGCATATACGGCAGCAAAGCAGGTGCGCCGCGCGCTCGATGTTGCCAGAGAGCAAGTCGCCGCACTCGTTGGTGCGCATCCCGATGAAATTATTTTCACTTCAGGCGGTACAGAAGCTTCTGTTACCGCACTGAAGCAATTTGAAAAAACGCTCACCTTAGCGACGGAGCATCCTGCTACACTCCGCTCGTTGAGTGGCGAGGCTTGCCCCGTGCTCAGCAATGGGCTGGCAGATTTGCTGATGTGGAAAGGCATGCTGCCCGGGCATGACAGCGCTTCCTTTGCCTGGGCGAATCATGAAACGGGGGTAATTCAGCCTGTGCGTTCCTTGTGTGCCGCTGCGGCAGATGCCGGTGCCCGTGTGCATGTGGATTTAGTGCAGGCCGCGGGTAAATTGACCATAGCCCTGCATGATTATGCCATTGACTACGCTTCCGTCTCAGCTCATAAGTTCCATGGCCCCAAAGGGGTAGGGGCTTTGTATGTGCGGCGTGGCGCGCCCTTCCGCGCACATGTTACGGGCGGGGCTCAAGAGGATTACCGCCGCTCCGGCACCGAAAATGTGGCCGGTATCATCGGTTTCGGCAAAGCGGCAGAGCTTGCCCTTGCCGCTTCTGCGCAGTATGCAGAGCTTGCACAGTTGCGCACCCGCTTTTTGGATCAATTGAAAGCCGCCGGCATTACCGTGGTAGAGAATGGCGGCACGGCTCCGCGTTTGCCCCATGTGCTCAACATGCGTGTGCCGGGCTGCAGTGCAGAGTCTCTTTTCCTGTTATTAGAGCCCTTGGGGCTGTTGTGCTCAACCGGGTCTGCCTGCACCAGCGTAGAGCCCGAGCCCAGCCATGTGCTGCGCGCCATGGGCATGCCCGATAAACAGATACGCGAAAGCCTGCGCTTCTCTCTCAGTCGGTTTACCACCGAGGAAGAGGTAGATGCCGCCGCTGCCATCTTTATTAAGGTGGTCAATAAGGTTAAGTCCGTACAATCAACCGTAACCGGCCCGGTTATGGTATACCGTTAATGGCAGCCATTATTCAAAGGCTCGCCGGCATGCGCGCCGTGGTGCAGCGGTGGATTACGGCCACGCCTTTATTTTTGCCGGTAGTGGCGGTTGCCGGTGCCTTGTGGGGCGGTTCTTTGTGGTTTCTCAGTATTGCAGCTTGCACTCTTGCTTTGCTTTGTTGCCGGTGGCGTATATTGATAGCCTGTGGTTTATGTGTGGGGGTGGCGCTGTTGCATGCTTATAAAACAGAGAAAGAAAACGCGGCTTTTGCCCGTATGGTGGATTCTTCTCTCGTGCCGGTGCCGGAGGGTACGGTAGAGCGCGCGTTGTCAAATGGTTGCGTTTTGCGAGATGACAACACGGGCGCCGGTGTTGTGTTGCGTGGTGAGCATGCACAATGGCGGGCAGGGGATCGCATTCGTGCCGTTATAGAACCACTGCCCGCATCCACAGCCCCCATGCCCGGCATGTTTGATTCTGCCGCATGGCTGCGCAGTCAAGGCTTGGCGGCCACCGCGTATTGTACAGAGGCAACGTATCTGGAGCATCCGTTTTCCCTTGCCGCCCTGCGTGGGTGGGCAGACTCCATTCGCGCTCACTTGGCAGGCAAATTGATACCGCCCGGGTATGAGTCCGAGCCCGGCGCGCAGGTGTTGTGTGCCTTGGTGCTGGGCGATAAGAGCTATTCAGACCCGCAAACAGTCAATGTGTTCAAACACGGTGGGTGTCTGCATATTTTCGCCGTCAGTGGTTTGCACGTCGGCATCATTTCGGGGATATTGTATTTTATCCTCAGCCGATTCATGTTGCGGTCTCGGCTGCGTACGGTGTTGCTGGTGTTGGCAACCGGTGCGTATGTCACCATGACCGGTTTGGCTGTGCCTGCTGTGCGCGCCTTTTTAATGCTGGCATTGGTATTGCTGGGCAAAGAGCTCAAACGCCCGGTTTCCATGGCCAACATGTGGGCAGCTGCTGCGTTGCTTATTTTGCTGTTGGGTCCGTGGCAAATTCATAACGCCGGCTTTTTGCTTTCCTTTGCTGTGTATGGCGCCATTGTTATCGGTTTGGGCTTCGGCATGAAATCCGGTGCCTGGTTGCGGCCGGATGCCTTTATCCCCAAGCGCATCTACAATCGGCGAGAGCGTTTTATCGTTAAGGCAGACCTCATCGTACGCGGTGTTGTCGTCATGTCCATGTGCGCATGGCTGGCCTCTGTACCCATTACCATGGCGTATTTCCACACCATGAACCCCTATGGCGTGTTGGTGAATATCATCATCACCCCTTTGCTGATGCCTACCATGTTGTGCGGTTTGCTGGCCCTGTTGCCTTGGGTGGGGCCGTATTTGCATGGGCTTGCCATGGCTTGCTCTTCATTGCTTTTGAGTACGGTGGGTGTTTTTTCGGACTTACCGGGGGCGTATTTACCCATGCAAGCGCAACGCGCGGCAGATTCCCTCATGGTGTGCCACACCGGTTATGCAGATTCGTTCTGTGTGTTGGGCAACCCCGGGGTGATTATCAACTGCGGCAATGAGAATACCGTTCGTTTCTGTACACAGCCCGCGCTCTTCCATGGTGGTTTCTCGCCATCGTTGTTAATAACAACTCAGCGCCGTGCATCGTGTGGCGGTGGGCAAGATGTGTTGAAAGTGGCATTCCCGCATATGCAGGTGCTCCCCGCTTGGGAGCTGCGTGATGGCACTCGCGTTTACCATACGGCTGCCGGCAAAGTCACCGTTTTCTTGCCGTCGTCAGACTTGAATCCCAGCCCCATTCAAAATGCTTCCCCCATCATCTTGTGGGAGGGCCCATCTCTCCGTGTGCTGTTCATCGGCGATGCCTCCATCCTTACTTTCGAGCGTATACCGGCGGATAAGTTGCAGGCCGATGTCGTTATCTGCGGGCGCAATCCGTCTTTGCCCGTTACCCCCTTGTTTGTGTCTCAAGTGATGCCGGCGGCGCAAATCATCCTTTTGCCCACGGCTGCCGGTTATGAAAACGCAGAGTTGCCGGATGGGCAGCGCGTGCACATGCTGCAAATAGGGGAGCGCTGCCCCTGTTATATATCAGAGCGCCCCGCTGAGCCGGTGCAGTAATTCGGTAAGCGCTTCTGCAAGGGCGGTAGACCCATAGCATGGCGGGTCTTGGCATATGCAAAGATCTAAGGCTTTGCCTATACCTTGAGCAATCAGCTCCTTATAATTAACATTTCCCTTGTTTTTTTCGATAAGGGCTGCAACATAATCCGGCGGCGCGGGCAATTTTCGTTCCTGTTCTTGCAAGATGAGCAGGCGGGCCGTAAGAGATTTGATCGATTCGGCTATTTTATCGGCGCTTTCTTTATCTTGTACGCCTTGTAAACAAACACCCAACTCGCGGTGCAGCGTTAATAATTCTTGCTGCACTCGCAGGTAGGGGGACGTGCAAATAGTGAGTGCGCTTTCAGGCATCAGCGGCTCTGCCATGGCCACGGGGTACAGCAGTACACTGCTGATGCTTAAACTGTAAAGCGCCTTCATAGAAAAAAGTTAATCAGTGTCCTTTGAGCGCAGCTGCCGGTTTGAATGATACCACGGCGCATTCGGGTATTTGCACGCTCTTACCGGTCTTGGGATTGCGGCCGTTGCGGGCGGCGCGTGTCTTGGTTTCAAAGGTACCGAACCCCTGAATCTGCACTTTTTCGGTTGCCACGGCTTTCGTAATGGCGGCAATAGTGGCGTTGAGAGCCTCTGTTGCAGCTTTGAGGGTGGCGTCTTCCCCCAGTTCGTGACGAATGGCGTTGATGAGCTGAGTCTTGTTCATAGCAGAGAGTAAATGCGTAAGTCCGCCCAGACTACCATAACGTTTACCCCATTTCAAGCCTAAAAATCGCTATGTGCTTAATTTTTAGACTATTTTTAACTTTCCCCGACTCCGTACTTCGTATTTCGTACTTTGTATTTCGTACTTTGTACTTTGTACTTTGTACCTTGTACTTTGTACTTTGTACCTTGTACTTCCCACTTACTTCGTATCGCCCAGCATGTTGCGCACTTCTTTCCAGCACAGGGCGAAAGAAGAGGCAAAATCCTGCGGGCGGCGCTCCAGCCAACGGTCAATCAACGCGGGCGGGAAGGGTACAACTCCCTCAATCTCAGCAGCGGGGAAATGCACTTTGCCGCCCTCATGCAGGGCCGCGTAAAGCGCAACATGCTCCATGCCCGTGGCTTCGGACGGCGGTATATTGCACACCTTAATCAGCTTGGTGTCCTCAATGCCGAGCTCTTCTTTCAGCTCTCGCACGGCTGCCGTTTCGTAATCTTCGCCGGCATCCAAATGCCCGGCGGCAGATGAATCCCACACGCCGGGGTGGCGGTCTTTGCGGGCAGACCTCTTTTGCAGCAGGCAATCATGCGTCTTTTTGCTGAACACCAGCACATGCACGGCGCGGTGAATAAGCCCTTGGTCGTGCACCTCTTTGCGGGTAGCCTGTCGCAGCACATGGTCTTGCTCATCTACCACATCAAAAATCTCATCATCCTTTTGCGCTACATCGCACAAGGGGTGCGGATCGTAAGCGCGGGTAAGGTTTACCCATTGCTCCAGCCCCAGTTCTTCGGCGCGGGCGGTGTAGGGTACGCCAATACTCTCCGCAACTTCCTCCCACTCAGGCGTATCGGGCAGCTGCTTGCGCATTTGTTTGCGGCGTTGCGAGAAACAGCGGCGCATCAGCTCATCCATATAGCGGTGGTCATACGGCGGCTGCTCCGTTGTGGGGCGCGGGGTAAGCAGCATGACGGTAGAGTCAATCTTGGGGCGCGGCGAAAAAGCCTCGGGCGGCACGGTTTTGAGCGCCTTGGGTACCCAGTCCATTTGAATGCGCAGCGACAGCAAGCCGTAGGCGTCATCCCCGGGTTTGGCCAAAATGCGGTCAATAAACTCTTTTTGCAGCATCACCACAGCGCGGCTGCAGGCACAGGGCGAGGTCAGAAAATTAGCCAAAATGGCACCGCCGGCAGAGTACGGCAGGTTGCCCATGAACTTGACGGGCTGCTCGGCAAACAAGCGGCGCGGGTCCCACGTGGCGCCATCGGCATGGTGTACCTCCACATGCGGGGTATCTGCCCAGCGGTTACGCTGGTATTCTGCCAAGCGGGCATCAAACTCCACCAAAATGAGCTTGCGGCACAGTGGCGCCATGTGCTCCGTAAGGGCGCCCGTGCCGGGGCCTACCTCCACAACGCAGTCTTCGGGGCTTATCTCCAACTGGCTTACAATCCATTTGGCTATGTTTTCGTCAATGAGAAAGTTCTGCCCCAGCGATTTGGATGGGGAAACCTCGAACTTGTTGAGTACCTCGTGAATCTGCGTTGCATTCATGCGCCACCCATTCTACTCTTTTTCCCTTCCGTT
Organism: Akkermansia sp.; assembly: GCA_045576695.1. GTDB lineage: Bacteria > Verrucomicrobiota > Verrucomicrobiia > Verrucomicrobiales > Akkermansiaceae > Akkermansia. Next base: position 18,777 of record JAZNGY010000077.1, on the reverse strand, counting down.
TGCAAGTTTAATCCTTGGCAGATTTCGGGTCGATGGCATCGCGCAGGCCGTCGCCCAAGAAATTGAGGGCTAGCAGGGTCAGGCAGAAGAAAAGCGCAGGGAATATCAGCAGCTCGGGCGTTACCTCCATGCGGTCCGCCCCCTCTTTAATCAGTGTACCCCAAGATGAGTTGGGCGCCTTCACCCCCAGCCCTATGAACGAGAGCGTAGACTCCGTAAGCATAATGCCCGGCACGGCCAATGTGGTGTACACCACCACGGTGCCCAATAGATTCGGTGCTATGTGGCGGAACAAGATGCGCAGGTGCCCCAGCCCCAGCGACCGCGCCGCCTGCACGTATTCCAGTGATTTGATTTCAAGCGTTTGCGTGCGCACAATGCGTGCCAGTGTCAGCCACCCCAAGGCGCCTATGGCAATGAACAACGGCACCAGCCCCAGTATGGGGGCAACGGTTTCGCGTCTCCACCCCGTGGTGGCTATGATGCTTTCCGTCAGCTCTCTTACCGGCTCTTCAATGCTGAGGGAGAATACAATAACCAGCACAATGAACGGCAGGGCAAACAGCACATCCACGCTGCGCATCATCACAGCATCCGTCTTGCCGCCTATGTAGCCCGAGATAAGCCCGTACACCAGCCCGATGACCAGTGCCACCATGGTGGCCACAAAACCCACCAGCAGAGAAATGCGTCCGCCGTAAAGCACGCGCGCCAGCAAATCGCGGCCCAGTTGGTCGGTGCCGAAGGGGTGTGCCCAACTGCATGGCGCGGCTATATTGTCCAGATTCGTGGTATTGGGGTTATCAATACAGGGGAACAGCGGCAGCACAAAGCAGGCCAACACCATCACCACCAAAAAGCAGAGGGAGACCATGGCCGCGCGGTTGCGGTAAAGGCGCTCCCGGGCGTCTTTCCACAACGAATTGCCTTGCTGATATTCTGTTTTCTGCATGTGCGGTGTTTATGCTGTGCCCTGCGAGCGCAGGCGCGGGTTAAGAGCTACCAATACCAAGTCTACTATCAGGTTGGCCAGTACGATGAGTATACCGTAGCACAACACCAACCCTTGTATCAAGAAGTAGTCGCGGTCTGTGGTGGCGTTCACAAAGTGCATGCCCATTCCCGGTACTTGGAAACAGGTCTCTACCACGAACGACCCCGTAATGAGGGCCGCAAAGGCCGGCCCCAAATAAGATACGGCGGGTAGCAAGCCACTGCGCAGCGCATGTACAAACATAATGCGTATGCCGCTTGCCCCTTTGGCGCGCGCCGTGCGTATGTATTCTTGAGAAAGCACCTCAAGCATGCCGCCACGGGTAAGGCGGGCCAAATAAGCCGCGTTGATAAGCCCCAGTGTAAGCGCCGGCAAAACAATGCACAAGGGAGAATCCCACCCCGCTACGCTCAGCCCCGGCAGCTGCCCCAGTGTTTTGCCGAACACGGGCCCCACCACAAAGGCCGGTATGCAAATACCCAACATGGCCAGCAGCATGATGGCGGCATCCGGCCAACGGTTGCGGTAGCATGCGCTCAGCATGCCTGCCGGTATGCCTATGCAAATGGCAATCAACATGCCCACCACACCCAGCACCAACGATACCGGGAAAGCCTCTGCAATGATTTGAGACACCTGCAAGCCCTCTCTCACCAGCGAGGGGCCGAAATCCCCATGCAGCAAAATGTTTTTCCAGTAGTTAAAATACTGCACAAGCGCGCTTTGGTCCAAGCCGTACAGGCTGTTGAGCTGCTCCATAACATGCTGCGGCAGCTTGCGCTCGCCCAAGAACGGGTTGCCGGGCAACAGGCGCACCAAAAAGAAGGTGATGGTTTCCAACACAAAGATGACCAGCACACCTTGGCCCAAGCGTCTGAAGAGGAGCTTGATCATGGCACTACTTCTATGGCATCTAAGGGGAAATTATCCAGCAAACGCGGTTGCCTGCCGCGTATATGCCGGGCAGAGCGCAGGTAAGTGCGCTCGCTGTGGTACAGGGGGATGATGGGGTGCGCCTGCAGCATGATGCTTTCTGCCGCTTGCAGGTGTTGATTACGGGCAGCAGGGTCGCCCGTGGTGGCGGCAGCTGCCGTAGCGGCGTCAAAAGCGGGGTCGCCCCAGCCGGTGCAGTTGTTGCCGCCGCCACTGCGCCAAAGCTCCACAAAGGTGGCCGGGTCCAGATAATCGCCGCTCCAGGAGGAGGATGAGATATCGTACTCCATGCTTTGCTGGGCAGCTTTGTAGGCGGTCCACTCGCAGGCGCGTATCTCTACATGCACGCCCAAGCTCTCGGCCCACATGGCTTGTATGGTCTCTGCCATAATGCGTTGCACATCGCGAGAGGTGGTCATGAGCACCAGGGTAGGGAACCCTTGCCCGTTGGGGTAGCCGGCCTCTGCCAGCAATCGGCGGGCGCGCTCCACACGCTCTGCCCGGCTCATGGCGGCAGCCTGCGGTTGCGCCGCGCTGTACCCGGCGCCGGGCGGGGTAAAGCAGAAGGTGGGTGTGCCCGCGCCGCGCACCACTTTGTGTACCAGAGCATCGCGGTCTATCGCCAAGCTCAGCGCCTCTCTCACCCGCACATCGTTGAGGGGGGCGCGCGTGGTGTTCAATCGGTAAAAAATAGTGCAGTAATACGGGTCTCTGCAAAAATCTTGCGGGGCCTGTTGTGCGGCGTAGCTAATCATCTCCGGCGGCACATTGTTGCTGATGTGCAGCTTACCGCCCAAATACATGCGGGTTTCCGTGTAGCCGTTCACAATGGGTAAAAAGCGAATCCCGCAGTTCTTCACCTCTGCCGCGCGGTGGTAGCGGGGGTTGGGTTTCACGCTCAGATAATTGTTGAGGTGGTGTGCATCTGCCACATAGGCACCGTTGCCCACCCAGTTATCCGTGCGTGCCCAGCGGCTGCGGCGGTCGAACATGCCGCCGTTGGCCTCCACATGGTGGGCAGGTATGGGGCTCCACGTAAAATGCAGCAACAACTGCGGCAAATGCGGGGTAGGCCCGTTCAGCGTCAGTTGCAGGGTATAGTCATCCACGGCCTTCACCCCCAAGCTTTCTGCACCGGCTTGCCCTTTGTTGAACGCCTCCGCCCCTTGCAGCGGGTACAGCATCTCTGCATAGCGGCCACCGAACTCGGGGTGCAAGATGCGGCGGTAGGCATACACAAAATCATGCGCGGTCAACGGCGTGCCGTCGCTCCACACTCCATCCCTCCGCAGATGAAAAGTCCACACGCTTGCATCCTCGTTGTGCTCCCAGCTCTCGGCCGCTCCCGGCAATACTGCGGCTTCATTCTGCGGGTCAGGGCGCACCAAACCCTCCAACAAGGTGCCTATGATTTTGCCGTCCGCAACAGCCGTTGCCTTGTGCGGGTCCAAGCTCTGCGGCTCAGAGTTGTTGCCCACCAGCAATATCTTTTTCTCTGCAAATTTTTCCGCACTGTTTTTTCCGTCTCCGCAATTACTGAGCAGAATTCCACTCAAAATGCTGAAAATTACGGTTAAAATGCGCATCACAGCTACTAATCTATCATAATTTTTGTCACTTGGCAATCCTACAATGCGGCATCGCTTATTTTTCTTTATCTTTCTATTATGAACGCGTAAGAAAAATTCAAAAAGAATCTGAAAAGTGTTGCAAAAGGTATAAAAGAGCGTACAATCCTTGCAGCCATGATGGGTGAACGATTAAAAGGGCATGCAGCGGCTTTGCTGGCAGCCTGTTTGTTCGGACTGATGAGCCCGATGTGTAAATTAATTATGCAAGAAGGCAATATTGACGGCATTTCCCTCGCGCTGATGCGCGTAACCGGAAGTGCCGTTTTATTTTGGATTATCTCTGCATTTGTCAAGAGCCAGAAAATACGCCGGGAAGATTGGCCCTCTCTCATCGCCATGTCGCTATGCGGCATAGCGATCAATCAATTCCTATACGTTGGCGGGGTACAATATACCATACCCACCAACGCCAGCGTTACCTCCACAGCAATTCCGGTATTTACTTTATTGATGGCTGCCTTATTTATGGGGCAGCACATTTGTTTTAAGCGGGCTGTGGGCATCGGCATAGCCTTCACCGGGGCGCTCACCATGGTGCTTTGCTCCGCCGGGGGCGATGAGGGCGAGGGTGCCATGATTGGCGACCTCATGTGCCTGGGCTCCCAAGTGTTTGCCGCAAGCTATTTCGTGTTCTTTGCGCACCTCATCTCGCGCTACGGCGTACTCACGCTCATGAAATGGCTCTTCACCATCTCTGCCTTGGTTACATGGCCGCTCTTCTCAAGCCACCTCACCACGGTAGAGTGGAGCGTAGTGACACAGGCAGAGTGGCTCAGCCTCGGTTACGTGGTAGGCATCGGTACCTTTGTATGCTACCTCGTGCTCAACTATGCACAGGGACGCCTTGCCGCCCCCGTGGTTGCCTCTTACAACTATGTGCAGCCCGTGGTGGCCACAGTCTTTGCACTCGTTTGGGGCATGGGCGCCATCACCCTGCAAAGTATGGTTGCCACCTGCCTCATCCTCGTTGGTGTATGGATGGTCTCCACCGGTGCTCCCGCCCAAAAGCCCCTGCGCCCCACCACCCCCGTGCGTGGCAGCTGGATACGCGTTAAACATTAATTTGCAGGGCAAATTAATGTTTGATTTACTATTGACCATTTACAATTGACAAATGAGCAGCTCGGCGGGCATTCGCCCGCAAGTTTACCCCGCAAGCGTACCGATTTTCAAGTTCCTCCCAAAAAACAACCTGCCGCGGAATAAATCACGCGGCAGGTTGTTTTACAAATTGAATCTAAATTGTAAATCCGTACCTTGTACTTTGTACCTTGTACTTCGTACTTCGTACTTTACTGCATTGTTCCATACAGGACACCGCTGCCGCTCGTGGGGGCAGTGGGCATGGCAGGGGGAGCCCCCGGTAACACGGGCATGGCCGGTACGCCGGACTCAATCAACGGTTCATCCGGATTCTGCGGCATGGCGGGTTGGGTCGGGCTTTGCCGGGGCATCTCTGCCGGTACAACACCGGGAGCCACACCGGGCACCACACCGGGAGCCGTAGCCGGCTTGCGGGCAATGCGAGTGCAGGGGCGAATATTCAACCCTTGCGGCTCATTAAACAAGAACAAATGGTCAATCTTCATCACGGCCTCTTCACCCACCTGCATCATGGCAATTTCATCTACCACGGAGGCCGGCTGGCCGGGCATATACTTGTCCAAGGTCACGGTAAACACCATGCCCACGGGCATCATGCCGTCACCATAGCGCACCACACGCTGGTGAGCAAGATTTTGCACTACCTCAAACAATGCCACATATGTGGTACCTTGTGCATCTGCAGGTTGCACACCGCGGAACACGGCACGCACCGTGTTAGAGGCCATCAGGTCACAGTTGCCCACGCCTACGCTCGGCACGGCGGGTACGCTCGGCGTCTCAGGCGCAGCCGTAGCCATGCCCGTCATTGCAGCCATTGCTGCCATTACTAAGGTCAGTTTCGTTTTCATTGCTTATAAAATTGACGCTGCCATCTTACTATCTTCATGTTCCCTTGTCAAGCTTATTCAAGCGCTTGTATGTATTTGTAGCTAATAAGACATCTCAGTTCCATTGATTTACGTATGGTTCTCCTTTGGGGTAAATCTGATGATGATTGTTGTTTTGTTGTCGTTACATGATAGGTGCGAATGTCGTCGATGTCTTCATTTTATACTCTGTAAAGCCTGAAATGAATGGTCTGTTTAAAATAATTCAACAGAAAAATATCCATTTAGCCGGGTAGTGACTATTGTTTTACGTAGCGAGATACTTTACCGGTACCATTGCACCTTGAGCAACTTGCCCGCATCTTCATCTTACCGGTACCCCAACATGCTAAACACATACTCGATGATCTCCTGGTTTCGTACACATCTAAAGACGTATTTAATTCAACGTTTGAATAGAATGTTTTTCCGGTCCCTCCGCATCTAAAGCAATCGCTATCCACATTTCCACCACTTCCGGAACCCTGACAGTATATACATTGTACGGGAGGGGCTACCGGTTCGTCAACCATTATTCCGCCCATTGCAATGAAGAGTGGCAGCATATTATTCTCTTGGGCAATAAATTGGCAGCTATTAGTAGAAGTCGTTTTATTGATGTCTGCCCCCAGCTCTACCAAAAATCGTATTTTTTCCTCATCTTTGTTAGCGAATGCATTTATCAGCAATGTTTCGTCGTTTTGGATCATGTTGGGATCTGCTCCCATTTGTATGACTTGTGCTGCACGGGTATAGTCTCTTCGTGCAAGCGCTTTAGTTAAAACGATGTTTGCTAGCTTCTCGCTTTGTGCTTTGCCGCTTTCTAATATAATCCATTGTACTTCTTCAGATGCCTCTAGAGCTTTCTCTAACGGAGTGGTTTTACCATAGTCCCATACTGCTGTTGTTATTGATAACTCATCAGCTGCTCTGCGCATGTCGTAATGGTCATAGAAAGGCATTACTAATAAGCCACCTATGCCCAAAGTTCCTACAATTAACCCCGTTTCTGCAATATCGGCTGTTACAGCAAAAGGCAGCACGGGGATTTTCCACCACCAGTTAGATGCCGGAGCTGTTTCTGTCAGTGATTCCCCGGATTTCAGTTCTCGTCTGACAGCCTCCGCATCATTGTTATCAATTGCATTGTATAGTGCTGTTTGACAGGAAGCTAAGGCAAGGCCGGCCGATATCGATATAATGCTTTGTGAGAGTTTCATGTGCGTTTGTGTAATTGAATTGTTCGCAACAGTGTTTGTAAAAATAAAAATTATAGATTTATAAATCGACGATGAGCCGTACGATAAACATGATTATGCTCACTCAAGAGTAGTTTGCCAGAAGTTTTGTATATTTGCAAGTCTATAACTCTTCATTTTTTTTTGCAGTAAGCCTCACATAACTTATGCTTTCAATTTATAATCTTCATCTTTCACACCAAAACAGCCTCGCCTCTTTCCTCAGCGCCGGGCTCATATAGCGCGTGCGCAGCAAGCTTAAATCACGGTGGCCCATCTCCAGCTGCAGTTCGGGTAAGTTTCTGAAATGCGCCGCGTGGTAACTCGCAAAAGTGTGGCGGCATACATCCGGCACCCAGCGGGTAAAACCTGCCGCACGCCTCAACCCCTGCCAACGTTTTTGCCAGTTGGTGGGTATCACCCACTCATCTTGCCGCAAGTCTTTCGTATGGCGCAGCGGTACGACGCGCCCACCACCGGTCTTGCTCTTGCCGGGGCGAATGATAACCACCTTCTCGCGCCGGCAAAAGTCTTCCGCCCTCAATCGACTCACCTCCGCCGGGCGAATCCCACTGTACAGCATCAGGTGCAACGATAATTTCATGTCGCGGTGCTCCGGCCTCTCTGCCGTTTGTAACAAACGCTTTACATCAGCAACGGGCAGGGGCTCTTTGGGGGACTCCTGCACCTGCGGCACCTCAATACGCGCCACAGGATTAGCATCGCACCACTCTTGCTTGATTCCGTATGCAAAGATACTGTGCAACATCGCTCTTCCTTTGATATACATACTCTTACTGTGCCCGAATGCCTGTTGCAATATCTCGCGGCATTGTCGTGTTGTCATCGCTCGCAGCGGAAGCTCTCCCGCGCCCTCCACTTTCAATATCTTGCGCAAAAAATAACGCAAATCCCTTCGTGTTGTCGCACTGCAATCTGCCCGAGCCTCCACACTTGCCCATCCCGCCTCTGCCAAACTGACCGTTCTCTCCCTTTGGGCTACGGCTTCAATGCCCGAATCAATGATTTTCATGCACCAGGTGAATACATTCGTTTCCTTTCTTCCGGCTTCCTTCGTTGTTGCCGCCTCCGCCGCCCCCGATGCCTCAAACCTCGCCACCACCGCATGCGCTATCTGCGCCGCCGCTAATATGCTGATTCCACTATCCCGCAGCAACGCTATCGCTGCGATTTCCTCTTCTCGGTTCTGTCTGAATGTACCTATGTTCATGGTTTTGAAAGATGAAGTCAAGTTTAAACTGTTTTTCTGTTGAAAATAATTGGGTTGAGTCTAAACCATGTTGAAATTGCAGGCAAAATAATTTACTCACAAGCGGTCACTTTTCTTTAATTTACATAGACTTGGTAAAATTCATCTTTCAAAAGGATGTACAATTACCGCGCGCGAGAGAGGCATAATATGATAATATGAAGAATACGACTACCAAAGTTCTCTTAGGATAGATTTGGATTATTCTTTTGATGTTGTGATAAATTGACTCTTTTGTTGCCTAAAAAGAGTTTATTCAATGACCGACAAGGAATTAAAGAAATTAAAAGCAGACCTTTGGCATTCAGCTGATATGCTGCGTGCCGGTGCCCATCTGGCTGCCAATAAATACGGCCAGCCCATTCTCGGCTTAATCTTCCTGCGCTATGCAGACATCCTCTACAAACAGCATAAGGAAAAAATCGAGGCGGAGTATAACAAACTTAAGGGTACCCGTATGGAGAAATCTATCAAGGAGATTTCCATCGAGGTTTGCGGCTTCTATCTCCCCCCGGAGGCCTATTTCGATACTATCAACAATGCCCCTGATGATGCTAACAAGGCTACGTTGGTGAAAAACGCCATGCAAGCCATTGAAGCCAACAATGAGAGAATGGAAAATGTGCTCCCTAAGGAGGTATACGGCCAACTTGTGCCAGAGGAGGAGCCGGAGCTGCTCTCCAAGATTGTGCGTGTGTTCAAGGATATCCCAGAGGATATCGGCATCGACCTCTTCGGTGAAATCTATGAATTCTTCCTTGGTAGTTTTGCGTTGGCGGAAGGGCAGTCTGGTGGAACGTTCTATACGCCCGCATCAGTCGTGCGTTATATGGTAGAGGTTCTTAAACCCGCTTCCGGCGATATGAAGTTTTTGGACCCCGCTTGCGGTTCCGGCGGTATGTTCGTGCAGTCCGCTCGTTATATGCATGAGCACAATGCAACCTCATCGGATATCAAGAACTTCCGCTGCTATGGTGTAGAAAAGGATGGCGATACAGTGAAGCTCGCCAAAATGAACTTGTTGCTCAATAATGTTCGTGGTCAGATTGAAGAGGCTAATTCTTTCTACGCCGACCCCTATGACGCGGTGGGTAACTTCGATTATGTGATGGCTAACCCTCCATTCAATGTGGATGAAGTGGTATACGATAAAGTTAAGGGCGATGCCCGTTTCAATACCTACGGCATCCCCAGAAACAAGACCAAAGCTTCCGGCAAAAAAGAAAGCGATAAAAAAGAGACTGTACCCAATGCCAACTACCTCTGGATTTCCTACTTTGCTTCCGCTCTCAATGAGTCCGGCAAGGCCGCGCTGGTCATGGCTAACTCTGCCTCCGATGCAGGAAAGAGTGAATACGAAATCCGTAAGAAGATGATTGAGGAGGGTATCATCAGCCAGATGGTGACGCTGCCCCAAAAAATGTTCGCTTCTGTCACCTTGCCCGCCACGCTCTGGTTCTTCGACAAGGCCAAAGCCGCTACCGACAGAAAGGACGAAATCCTCTTTATTGATGCCCGCAATGTGTTCACCCATGTGGATCGCGCTCACCGCAAGTTCAGCGATGAGCAGATTAAGAACCTCGGCATCATCTCCCGCTTGTACGAGGGCGATACTCAGGCATTCGCCGACCTGCTCGCGGAATATCGCGCGGCCATGGCTACCGCCCCGGAGAACTCCGATGATAAGGAGGAAAAGACCAAGGCTTATTACCAAGCCCAAATCGATTGGCTCACCGAGCGCTTCCCGGATGGTGTGTACTGCGATGTCGTTGGTCTGTGCAAGGTTGCCAAGCTTGATGGCGAGGACGGCATCATCGACCAGGATTATTCCCTTAATGCCGGTCGCTATGTCGGAGTGGTGATTGAGGACGATGGTATGACGGCTGAGGAGTTTAAGGCTGAGATGCTGGCGTTGAATAGTGAACTCACTAGACTTAATGAGCGTTCTCGTATATTAGAACTTGAAATTACTAATAATTTAAACATGCTGTTTGGTAATTAGTATGAAGTTTGCAAAATTAGGTTCTTGCTGTATTAAGATTGGAAGTGGTGCAACTCCGAAAGGCGGAGCATCTGTTTATGTTGAGTCGGGTGTCGCTCTTATTCGTAGTCAAAACGTATATAATCTGGCATTCTCATATAATGGATTAACTCATATCACGGATAATGCTGCAAAAAAATTAGCGGCTGTTACAGTGGCTTCTGGCGATGTTTTATTAAATATTACGGGGGATTCCGTTGCTCGCGTCTGCATGGTTCCTGATGACACTTTACCTGCTAGGGTAAATCAGCATGTAGCTATAATACGTACGAATAAAGACTTATCGCCCATGTACTTAATGTACTATCTAGCAAGCCCGTATATGCAATCCTATATGCTGAATCTTGCGAGTGGGAAAGGAGCTTCTAGAAATGCGTTAACAAAAGGTATGATTGAGGAGTTTTTGTTACCCCTCCCGTCTATAGAAGAACAACTCAAAATTTCTTCCATCCTTTTCGCGTACGATGATCTGATTGTAAACAACAACAGGCGCATCAAGATTCTTGAGAAGATAGCCGAGAATCTGTACAAGGAAATGTTTTCGTACAGGCACATCAAAATCAAAGCTGAAGTCACACGCCTTGGGAGTATACTCCAGATTATTAGAGGAATCTCGTACTCATCAGAAGAGATTAATGTTGAACAAGGACTCAATCTTATCAATTTAAAAAACATTGAGCCATACGGTGGCTTCAGACGAGATGGAACTAAGAAATACGATGGTAAATACAAACTGCAACAAGTCGTAAGCAGCGGAGATTTGGTAATGGGGGTGACGGATATGACGCAAGACAGACGTACTGTCGGTTCTGTTGCTATTGTTCCGAATCTTGAAAGTGTTTCTGTTATATCTGCGGATTTGATTAAGATTACTTCAACGGTAGATAATCTTTTTCTTTATGCCATGTTCAAATACGGAAAGGTTTCACGCTATATTGCACAATTCGCTAATGGAGCAAATGTTTTACATTTGAAACCACAAGATATTTTAAAAATTAAGGTGTTGATCCCAAAACAAGAAACTATCAGAAAATATGTTGCTTTAGTTTCCCCAATGTTCCATGAAATGGAAAAGCTCAGCCAAATGAATATGAATCTCACCAAACAGCGCGACCTACTCTTACCCCGTCTGATGAGCGGCAAGCTGGAAGTATAACCAAGGAGACGCGGCATGTGCAATTTTTGCACATGTTGAACACGATTCGAGAACATGAGCGAAGTGTATTTTCACAAATCATTGCGACATAAAAACATCGACTATAGTCGGGGACAATTTTTTGTGACGATGCAGGTTGAGCATAACGCCGCCCTACTTGGGGTGATAGTGGGAGGGAAAAGCATCTTGAATGAGCTGGGTAAAAGCGTGCAAGCGGAACTGGAACGGTTGCCGGAGAAGTATCCTGAACTAGCATTGGGCGAGTATGTCATTATGCCCAACCACGTCCATCTAATCGTTACTATAAAGCCGCAGCCTACCAATAAGGAACAGCATCTGGGTTATTTGATGGGGCGATTTAAGGGCGCAACATCGTATATATACGGTCAATTGAAGCGAACCGGAAAAGTGGCGGATATAGGCGAGCATTTATGGCAACGCGATTATTGGGAAAATTTGATTTCCAGCGAAGACGAGTATCGGAACTATGAACAGTATATACGCAATAACCCGCAGCGGTGGACGCAGGACAGATGGGGAGCGGTTACGCAGTATATGTTGGGTGACGCTGGGCTTTTGAATATGCCCAAGCGGGCATTTGTGGCATCGCAGGTGTATGATTCGCAATATTTTGCCCCTCGTCGCATAGAGATATCGGGGCGCGGGACTTCAGTCCCGCTTCCTTCTTCGGCTGTTCTGATTTCAACATTTACAAGCCCACAAGAGCGGGAGACGCTGCGCCGGGCAATGCTGAAGAAGAAACGCATTATTCATGTTTGCCCGCAGGGGATTCCATCGAGGGGTGCATTATCACCGGAGCAGCAGCTTGCCCTGGAGGAAAAGCGGCTTTTGTTTATTTCCCCGCAGCCAAATGGCGCCGTCCTGAATAAAAAAGTGGCCGCGTGGTGCAACGAATATGTGTTACGGCAAGCTCAAGAAATATGGGTAGGTGATATTTCGCCTAACGGGATGCTGGACGTGCTGATGAAAGGATTAAAACAGGAAAAAGAGGGAGGGACTGAAGTCCCACGCCCCGAGTAAAATTTCGAAATAAATTACCATGGCAAAATACATTACAGAGGATGACATAGAGCAAGCCGTCATGGAGCGGCTTGGTCAGCCGGAATTCAACTACACGCGGATATACTGCGACCCGGATCCTGGCAAGCGTGAAGACCTGAATGACGGCACCGGGCGAGCCTCTAAGAAAGAATGTGTTTTGCCGGAGGTGTTGAAGGAGTCCTTGCTGCGCATCAATCCGCACATCCCGGAAAACATCATCGAGGAAGTAGTGCAGAAGCTGCGCCGGGACTACACCGGCACCGACATGGTAGCCACCAACTATGAGCTGTACAATATGATCCGGAATGGTATCAAGGTGACACTGCGCCGCAACGGCAAGGAGGATTTTGATTTTGTACAGCTGGTGGATTTCAATAATCCGCAGAACAACACCTTTACCGCCGTATCACAGATGTGGATACAGGGGAAGGTATACCCGCGCCGGCCTGATGTACTTATCTTCGTGAACGGCTTGCCCATGGTGTTCATTGAGCTGAAGAACAGCGTGGTGAAGGTGGAGGAGGCCTACAACACCAATCTGCAAAACTACCGCAGGGATATCCCCAATCTCTTCGCCTTTAACCAGATTTGTGTGCTTTCCAATGGACTTGAAACCAAGCTGGGTGCATTCAACGCCAGCTATGACTACTTCTTTGAGTGGTTGAAAATAGACAGCGAAAAGGAAAAACCGAAGCGCGGCGAAATTCGTGAAAATGGGCTTTCGCTTGTCTATTTCATTGACGGTCTGCTGCGGAAAGAGCGTCTGATTGACTACATCGAGAACTTTATCCTCTTTGAGAGCCAGAAGTACAAGATTATAGCCAAGAATCACCAGTACCTGGGCGTGAATAACCTGATGGATGCCGTGGCTCGCCGCGAGGAGCTGAAGGGCAAGCTGGGGGTGTTCTGGCACACCCAGGGCAGTGGTAAGTCCTATTCCATGGTGATGTTTGCCCGCAAGGTAAAGCGCAAGATGGAAGGCAACTTCACCTTCCTGATTATCACCGACCGCGAAGACCTGGACACCCAGATTCACAAGAACTTCCTGCGCACAGAAGTTATCGGAAAACAGGATGAATGCCACCCCAAGGACGGCAAGCAACTGCGTGAGTACCTTACTAAGAACAAGGAATTCATCTTCACGCTGATTCACAAGTTCCGTTACGATAAAACAAAGAAATACCCCATCCTGACAACCAGAGATGACATCTTCGTGTTGGTGGATGAAGCACATCGCACCCAGTACAAAGACCTAGCGGAGAACATGCGTGCAGCTTTGCCGAATGCCAATTTTGTGGCCTTTACCGGCACACCGCTGTTGGGCTCCAAGCGCCTGACGAATCAATGGTTCGGCAACTACGTTTCCGAGTATAACTTTGCCCAATCTGTGGAAGATGGCTCTACCGTGCCGTTGTTCTACAGCCGCCGCGTGCCGGGTGCGTGGTTGAAAAATGATTTCCTGGATGATGATGTGCTGGATATCATTGAGCAGGAAAATCTTAATGAGGATGAAGCGCGACTGCTGGAAAACTCCTCTTCCCGGATTCTGGAGGTCATTAAGCGCGAAGACCGCCTAGATAAAATCGCCCGAGATATCGCACGCCATTTCCCCCGCCGAGGATTCCTTGGTAAAGGCATGGTGGTATCAGTGGATAAATATACTGCCGTGACCATGTATAACAAGGTGCAGCAGTATTGGGCTGAGGAAAGGATGAACATTGTGGCAGAGCGCAATGCCACCACAACAAAAGCAGAACGAGATAAGCTCACCGCAATTCTTAACTACATGAACAATGTGGAAATGGCGGTGATCATCTCCAAGGAAGAGGGAGAGGTCGAAAAGTTTGCCGCCAAGGGGCTTGATATTACTATGCATCGCGCAAAGATGGAGGAAATCACAGCGGATGGCAAGGACATTGAGGACAGATACAAAGATCCGCACGACAAGCTGCATCTGGTGTTTGTCTGTGCCATGTGGCTCACCGGCTTCGACGTGAAGAACCTTTCCACGCTGTATCTGGACAAGCCGATGAAGTCGCACACGCTCATGCAGGCCATAGCCCGTGCGAACCGTGTATACCCGGGCAAGCCGTGCGGCATTATTGTGGACTATGTAAATGTGTTTATGCACATGAAGCGAGCCTTGGCCGATTACGCTGTTCCCGATGATGATACCATGATGCCGGCCAAGGATGTGGATGCTCTCATCGGGTATTTGGATGAATGCATTGGCGAGGGGGATGCTTTCTTAGAGTCGATAGGCATATCGCTGGATGCCATTATAGTCGAAAGCGGCACGTTTGAGCAGCTGGATGCCTTACGCTGGGCATACGATATCATCGTGTCGAACGATAACTACAAGGAGAAGTTTAAGGTTATCACCAACGCGATGAATAACCTGCATGATGCTTCCAAGCCTGAAATATTTGAGAGGCATTGGGAGAACAACAAATATCTTCCGTTGGCTTACCTGCACGGGCTGATGGTGAATCGTATAGACGATGAGAAAATCCGCCGGGCTAAGCAGCGCATGGCAACGGTACTGGATTACAGCGTGACCTCTGATAATGCGGAAGATCACCTGAAGGAGCTCGCTATTCACGGCACCAAGGTCATCGACCTATCCAAAATTGATGCAGAGGAGCTGCGCAAGGAGCTTAAGCGGGCTGAGTATAAGGCCATCGAAATCGATGATCTCAAGGTATTTCTCGAAAAAACATTGCAGGACATGCTTTCCCGCAACTGTACCCGTGATTCGTTCTCAAATCGGTTCAGGAATATCATCGACCGCTACAATGCCGGCGCTTCAGAAAATGAAGACTACTACGAGCAGTTGATTAAGCTCTTGGAGGACTTACAGAAGGAACAGCAACGCGCCAATACAGAGGAGCTTACAGAAGAGGAGCTGGAACTGTATGATTTACTCATTCGGGGGAGAAACCTCACCAAGGAGGAAGAGAAAACTGTTAAACTTGCGGCAAAGAACCTCTACATAAAACTGACATCTGAACGCAAGGAATTACTGGTGGTAGATTGGTATAAAGACGAGCAACCGAAAATGCGTGTTAAATCAGCCATTGAGTATTCGCTTAACGCAGACTTGCCCCAAAGTTACGATAAAGAGTCATTCGAATCTAAAATCAGCCTGTTGCTTAACCACTTTATCGACATGGCTATTCAAGGTTATGGTTGGATAGCCGCTTAAAGTTATCACTCCGGGATAGCAATTTATCTTGTATTGCGCACTGCGATGAAATGTGACGCGGTGGAATCATTTCTTGCCAAAGAGACGAGACGCCAGTTTTTTATCATTATATATTCAGATCATGAAAAAAGAAGCGTACTAAAGAGAGTTATTCAGTCAAAATAGAAAGAAGAAACGCAGAGTAACGGAACAAAGTCAAAAGAGGACTAAATACGCTAAGTGTATTCCTATACCTCGTGAGGAAAGTGAGCCCCCGTCTCTGTCCGCAAGGACAGTTCGCAAGAGGCTGCCCCCTGATTTTAGTATGCCTTACGGTTGGTATTAATAATATAAGGTATAGCCAATAAAACTTCAGCACTCTAAATGTGGGTATGTGTGGGCATTGTAGGTTCACTTTGCAGAGTGGCCTTTAGCCCCAAAATCTATTAAGTTGTCGCGTAATAGGCACGGATTAATGGAGTGTCAGAATTTGATCCCGAATTTACCCAGCCATATTTTAAAATTATCTTGAGCGGTGAGGCAGGTATCGCGGAGGTAGCCGGGGAGCTTGGGCCAGTTGGCGAGGCCGCGGTAGTAGAAGGCTTTGAGGGCATCTGTGATGATAAAGGGGACGATGTGGTGCGCGAGGCATTCTTTGAACATGATGAGACGGCCGACACGGCCGTTGCCATCTTGGAAGGGGTGAATGCATTCGAAGGCGTGGTGGAAGTCCAGAATATCATCAAAAGATTTCTTTTTGAGGCGGTTGTAGCGGGTGATGAGCTTTTGCAGCTCTTGGTGCACGAGGTGGGGTGGCGTGGTATCCATGCCGCCGACTTCGTTTTCTACGCGTTTATAGGCCCCGACGGCAAACCAACTGAGGGTAGAATCTGAGGTGTTGTTTTTGAGGATGCGGTGCAGCTCGCAAATCATGGATTCGGAAAGCGGGGTGAGGGCGTGCTGAATGATGTAGTCTACACAGCGAAAGTGGTTGTTGGTCTCGATAATGTCGTCGATACGTGCGGCGGCTGTATCGGCAATGATGCTTTGAGTCTCGAAGATGTGGCGGGTTTGTTCTTCGGTAAGGCGGCTGCCCTCTATGTGGTTGGAGTTATAGGTGAGCGATATTTGGGTTTTGTGGTAAATGCCGCCTTTGGTGCCGGTGGTCATTTGCTCCCTCAAAATGGTGAGCAGGGGCATTTCTTTGCTCTGTTTGCGGGATCGGGGCGGGAGCGGGGCGTCTTGAGGGATATTCCATGTTTTGCCGGTGAGGAAGGCGCCGTCTATTTTGCCGCAGGCGCAATAATGGCGGGCGGTGCGCTCGGCAATGTTGTGTTTATCGGCAAACTCGGCAACGGAAATGTATCTCATGACGGGTGTTTTTATAGCATTTCTTGCCGATATCGGCAAGAAAAAAAGTAAATCATCATTCGGCATTTGAAAAATGGCAGAGGCGATGCGCTGTTTCTGCTCAGAAAACACGCAAAAGAAGCCCCGTTCTTTCGCTTGGCTTGGCAATGTTTATGGCGATATTCTTGAGTCTTGCATTTCGTATTTTGTATTTCGTCTTTCGTATTTCAACTATGTTTTCTTGACAAAATGGGGCATAGGGTATAGAGTGTGTGGCGTTATGATACAAGAACACGTACTTCCGACATATGGACGCGCACCGCTGACGGTGGCAAAGGGTGAGGGCTCATACCTGTTCGATACGGAAGGGCGACGTTACGTGGACTTTTGTGCCGGTATCGCCACCTGCAGTCTCGGGCATTGTCATGCAAAGGTGGTGGAGGCATTGAGCCGCCAGGCGGGGCAGTTGATGCATTGCTCTAACTTGTACAATATACCGCAGCAGGAGGAGTTGGCCGCGCTGATTTGCGACAAGATGATTGGGCTGCCGGGGCGAATTTTTTTCTGCAACTCGGGAGCCGAGGCCAATGACGGCATTATCAAGGTGGCCCGCAGGTTCGGGCACCGCCGCCCGCAGGCGGATGGCAGCCCCCGCTATGAGGTGATTACGTTTAACAAGAGTTTCCATGGCCGCACGCTGGGGTCTATGGCCGCCACGGGGCAGACCAAGATACAGGTGGAGTTCGACCCGCTGTTGGTGGGTTTCAAGTATGTGGATTTCAATGATTTGGAGGCCTTGCGCGCAGCTGTAAGTGATATTACCTGCGGTATTTTGCTGGAGGCCGTGCAGGGTGAGGGCGGTGTGAACCCCGCAACACCCGAGTTCTTGCGTGGTGTGGCCGCGCTGTGCAAGGAGAAAGATTTGCTGCTGATGATAGACGAGGTGCAGTGTGGTTTTGGCCGCACGGGTGCCACGATGGGCTGGAAGGCCGTTTGCCCGGAGGTGGAGCCGGATTTGGTATCGTGCGCGAAGGGGATTGGCGGCGGTTTCCCGATGGGGGGGTTCTGGGTGAGCAACCGCGCGATGGATGCGGAGGGCACGCAGTTGTCATCTATCATGGGGCCGGGGTCTCACGGGTCTACCTTCGGTGGTACGCCGATTGCCTGCGCTACCTCTCTTGCCGTGGTGACGGAGATTGTGGAGCAGGGGCTTACCGAGCGCGCTGCCGCCTTGGGTGAGTATATTAAGAGCACGGTAGAGGGCTGGAATCTGCCTTGTGTGGAGACGGTGCGCGGGCTTGGCCTGCTGCGTGGGGTCGGTTTGCGCAAGGGGGCATTTGAGGTGCCCGAGGGTGCTACACCTGCCGGCTATGTGAACAGCTTGTGCATGCAGGCCGGTTTGTTGGCTTGCCCCGCCGGCCCGGATACGCTGCGCCTTATCCCTGCGCTGAATGTACCGCAAGAGGTGCTGGAGGAAGGGTTGGAGATTTTGAAGGCAGTGTTGGAAAAGTTGTGATTTTAATTTACAATTTACCAATTACAATTTACAATTTTAAGAAATTCGGCGGGCATGCGCCCGCGCCTGTCTCGGCGTAGCCCGCAGGGCGAAGTCGGGAGCCGTAGGCGAGAGGAATTTGAAAGCCCCGTGATAGCGGGGCGATAAGAAGCATAGCCGGTGGTGCAGGGAGCCCGCGACAGCGGCCGAGCGGAACCACCGGTAGTGATACAAGATGAATGGAACCCCGTTGAAAACGGCGGTGACAGAATGGCCGCCGCAAAATGAAAAAGCGGATGAATTATTCCGTTATTGATTTTATGAAATTATATTGAGGCTCAATATTTTGATGGTCGTAAATCATAAAGCCACGCTTTTCTGTCGCCGCCGTTTTCAACGGGGCTCCTATTTTTTATCTATCTGAACCGGAGGTTTCGTTCGCCCGCTGTC
>JAZNGY010000076.1:0-2814 GCA_045576695.1 Akkermansia sp. | reverse complement strand
TCATCTTACCCCGGGTTCCGCCGCTGACGCGGCTGCACCCGGGGCTAGTGGTCCGCCGCCCCGCTGTCACGGGGCTTAGGAATTCGGCTCACTTTCGTTCCCGTCTTCGCGCCTATTGGCGCTTCGCCGAGGCAGGCGCATATAACACCCCGATAAACTCCGATTTATCACCCGATACGTTTAACAGAGCGTTAAAAAATACATTTTTCTGTGCCCCGGTGTGCAGAGGTCCCCATTGGCATTACCTGTATTGTCATCTGTGGGCCTTCTACACTTTTTGCCGGGATACTGCTTGAATTGAATGAAAAAACGTGTTATTTTTCTTCTTGGCTGATAGATTTTGATTTTTTTGGTACTCTTTATCAACAACCAAACATTACAAATATGATGAAACGAGCATTACTTCTTCTTTCGCTCCTCGCGGTGCCGTGTGTACTTACTTCTTGCAAGGATGATCATACCACCGCGCCAAACACGGATACTGCTTACAAACAACCAACCATTAAAAACATGATGAAATACACATTACTTCTTCTTTCGCTCCTCGCGGTGCCCTGTGTGGTTATATCTTGCAAGAATGGTAATACCGCCGCGCCAAGCACGGATACTGCTGCACCCGGCACCGATGCTGCCACGGTGTCTCCTCTCGACAAGTTCTGTAAACTTATGAAATTATCGGGTTGCTCGGAAAAGGAAATAAAGATTTTATGCGCCGGGTATGAGGATGATACTGTTACTTTAGAAAGTCTGAAAGATAAAAAACACATTAGTTTCTATTGTACGGGTGCCGCTGCCACCGGAAACAAAGAGCTGGTACTGCAATGCCTTGACAAAGGCACTCACCCGGACTTTGGGCTTGAAGGCGCTGCTTATGGTGGCCGTATGGACATCGTACAGTTGATGCTCAATAAAGGCGCTGACCCGGACAAGGGGCTTTGGGGCGCTGCATTGGGTGGACATATGGAAATCGTACAGTTGCTGCTCTCCAAAGGCGCTACTGACTACAACGATGGGCTTGAAGGCGCTGCTAAGGGTGGCCATATGGATATCGTTCGGTTGCTGCTCTCTAAAGGCGCTACTGACTACAACAATGGGCTTAAGGGCGCTGCATTGGGTGGACATATGGAAATCGTACAGTTGATGCTCTCCAAAGGCGCTAACCCGGACGCGGGGCTTGAGGTCGCTGCTCGTGGTGGGCATATGGAAATCGTACAGTTGATGCTCGAAAAAGGCGCTACTGACTACAACGCGGGGCTTTGGGACGCTGCTCGTGGTGGGCATATGGAAATCGTACAGCTGCTGCTCTCCAAAGGCGCTGCCCCGGACTCTGGGCTTGGGGGCGCTGCATATGGTGGTCATATGGAAATCGTACAGTTGATGCTCTCCAAAGGCGCTCGTGACTACAACAATGGGCTTTGGTGCGCTGCAGAGGGTGGCCAAATGGACATTGTACAGCTAATGCTCTCCAAAGGCGCTACTTACTACAACGCGGGGCTTTTGGTCGCTGCTCGTGGTGGCCATATGGACATCGTACAGTCGCTGCTCTCTAAAGGCGCCGATCCGGATGACGGGCTTCAAGGTGCTGCCATGGGTGGGCAAATGGATATTGTACAGTTAATGCTCTCCAAAGGCGCCAACCCGGATAAGGGGCTTAAGGTCGCTGCTAAGGGTGGTCATATGGAAATCGTACAGTTGCTGCTCTCCAAAGGCGCTACTGACTACTACGAGGGGATTGAGGACGCTGCTAAGGGTGGCCATATGGACATCGTACAGTCGCTGCTCGCTAAAGGCGCCGATCCGGATGAGGGGCTTCAAGGTGCTGCATTGGGCGGCCATATGGACATCGTACAGTTGATGCTCGACAAAGGCGCTAACCCGAAATGGGGGCTTTATGGCGCTGCTGCAGGTGGGCATATGGAAATCGTACAGTTGCTGCTCTCCAAAGGCGCTGACCCAGATAAGGGGATTGAGGTCGCTGCCGAGGAAGGCCATATGGAAATCGTACAGTTGCTGCTCTCCAAAGGTGCTGACCCGGATAAGGGGCTTAGTGACGCTGCTAAGGGTGGCCATATGGATATCGTACAGTTGATGCTCGACAAAGGCGCTGACCCGGACTGGGGGCTTTATGACGCTGCTGGTGGTGGTCATATGGAAATCGTACAGTTGCTGCTCTCCAAAGGCGCTTGCCCGGACAATGGGCTTAGTGCCGCTGCCAAGGATGGTCATATGGAAATCGTACAGTTGCTGCTCGACAAAGGCGTTATTGACTACGACTTGGGGCTTGAGGGCGCTGCTGCAGGTGGCCATATGGAAATCGTACAGTTGCTGCTCGACAAAGGCGCTACTGACTACGACGCGGGGCTTGAGGGCGCTGCTGCAGGTGGCCATATGGAAATCGTACAGTTGCTGCTCGACAAAGGCGCTACTGACCTTGATAAAGCCCTTGAAGAAGCCGAGTTCTGGGGCCATACCGAGTGCGCAGAGCTTATACGCGTTGCAGCCTTTGAAAAAGCCATGACCAATGGCCGTAAAAAGCGCTTAAAGCATATCCGCTGGCAATGAAGAAGTAATGTTTGATGTTGAATCTTTGATGTTTAAAGTTTAACACTCATACAAGACGAATATCACAACAAACTTTTTTACCGGTGCCGTGGGGGTGATACCGCGGCACCGGTTTGTACGTCAGGCATGACACGTAACTGGGGTGAGAGTCCCCAATGAGCCGCTGACAGGGCGGAATCAAATAGCCAAAGGCAACTGCGTCACAGTAATGTGGGGTGGGAAGGAAGCCGGAGGCGAAACACAGACAGGATG
>JAZNGY010000075.1:0-118650 GCA_045576695.1 Akkermansia sp. | reverse complement strand
GGAACGCAGTGTCTACGCTGCAAAATCGCGCAAAAAATGGATTGACCGACCACACTGTCTTATGCTATAAAACACATGCACTCATCCGGACAAAAACAAGAAGAAAAGGCTTGTCCGTGTCAAAAGGAGGGTGTCAGCATAAAATGTTTGAACAACTCGCCCATTTTGCTCTTATCTTGCAAATTCAAGATTTCGTAGGAAAAATCACGATGGGGTATATGCCCTAAAAAATCAGCATAAGCTTTTAGTGCTTGCAGTCGGTCCTTCTTTCTTCCCTTACGATAATCATCGCAGATTTGAAGCAATCAAGGCAAACATTGGCATATAAATTTACATACAACATATCAACACCTTGTCCAAAAATAGGAGAATAGGTATGCACGTTGTGTACTAGATTATATAACTTGTCACAACACACACACTTCCTCTCAGTATGTAAAGTCGACATCATCGATGGAAGTAACTCTAACGCATCAGGGCTGCGGCGTAGGTATCTCTTATACACATAATTACATTGCCTACAAATATCCAAGGTCAGCCCATGTTCTCTAAGTAAATCAGGATGAGAATCTACAAGCAAACACTCCATCCCACATATACGACACTTGTACTTATAATTCCCCTTTTCTCGCAGTGATTCTTCCCATAATGTCAACATTTCTGGAATTTTGCATATCCTAGATGCAATATAGTAACCAAGATATCTACATATCTCATAAACATCCAGCCCTATCTCTTGGCTAATTTCCTTTGCTATATCTTCCTCCCATGCTAGATAAAAGGCGCCATATTTTACCAAGAATACCTTTAATATAGAGTCGCAAGTATTATTCCAAACTTCGTTTAATCGGTCTCTTTCTTTTGCATATTGACCCTCGGTAGCTGTTTCATACCAACCAGATGCAATGTTTGCAAAAGCAGCGCTGTAAAAGCCATATGACTCTGCAGCAACTGTCGGAGGTTTCAGAAATATTGAAAATGCTTTCATATCGGTCGTACAGTTGAAAATGGGCATTCTAATACGAATCACTAACATCTCGTATGCCAGCACCCTAGTCCTTTCGCGTCCTCGACAAGTGCAAAAGGTCATTTTAGGGCGTGTAAAAGCTTTTTATGAGTGGTATTATTTGTTTATCAAGGACTTGTGATTTTGTAGTTAAGTTTGGGCTTGCCCCGTTAAGTCGCTGATGTTTAAGAATAATTATTAAAAACTCTCTAACACATTAAGCGTTGGGGGGTATGTAGTTAGCTAGCCCCAGCGGGGTTGATTCGGGCTCGCCTCACGAGCCCTCCCCCCAGATGGGGCAAACAGCAGAGCTGTTTGTCCTAGCGGGCTTACCGCTCGCTGCGCGAGCGCCCAAACGGGGCCGTCGCCCGCTTTCGAACTTCGTTCTAGCCCCGGCGGGGCTCTACCCGTCCCCCAAGCCGCTTGCAAGCAAGCGGTTCCCTCGCAGAGGTGTCTGCTCGGCTTGGGGGCAGGCTGCTGCGTCACTCGCAGCCTGCCCGCTCGGTCGCGGGTTCGAGCCTTAATCCGCCTGGGGCGTAAGCACAAAAAAGCGCACCGAGATGGTGCGCTTTTTTGTGCTAGCCTTTGAGAAGGGTACGGCACTTTGTAACTGAATGGTATTGTTCCTGTTACAAATCGGCTATAATTTTGCCCCTTTTCCCGCAGAAATTGAAAGTCCGTGCTTTTTGTATATTCGTATCTTTCTGATATTTAACGGGTTGTAAAAACATTCGTTTGTTTCGCTGGCAAGTAAGCGCTTCTTTTGCCTCTAAATCATTCATTTTCAATCGAGAGAAAAAACGGCTAAAATCGAGCCAAAACCCAAGTCCTTTTCCAAGTCCTGCGAACTCTTAGCTAAAATCAAGCGTCCTTTCCAGCTTTTCCGTAGTACTTTTGGTAGAGCTGTAAGGACTGCCACTTTATACCATTTGACCGCGCAACGCTATGAGGGAAAATCGTACATAGAATTAAAGACCGATCTAGTCGATTATTTCATATTTCCCCTCATACAGAATTTCCCAGCTTGGCGACTCAGATTCTACGCCAAGCCAATATTTGACAGCATTATCGTATGCTTCATTCAACGTGGCATCAGTTGGTACATCATCCAGCCAGTTTGCATCATATCGTTGAACTTTGTCTATGTCTTCCACCTTTACGCGAACAATTTTATACAAAGGATGGTTTCTATGCGCATCCTTAAATTTTATCGCACTTTCCTTGTACTCCCAAAGATAGATACTATTGAGTCTAGACACCGCAGCCGGGTTAACTTCTCTTCTGGCTAATTCCCAAATGAACTCCCATATGTGGGGGGAATCTAAAATTCCGCAAAGATTTTCAGATGACTGGTGGTCGCAATACCAATTATATAATTTCAGAAAAGCCCTCGTTTGAGCGTATTGGACAGGCTCATTCATGTAACCGAGTTTATGCAAATCCACTATCTCTCGTTCTGCCGTAAGAGCTTGCTCAAAAACATCCTCTCTTATATTTGAGTTTGCAAGGGGTATAGCAGTGCATATACGAACACCTGACTCTAAGCAAAATGCACATATAGCAGCCAGTGACTCCCATAATTCGTGCAATCGCTGTCTGTTAGAAAACTCTATTTCCTTTGTTTCATACACCCCTGCGCATTCAGCAGGAGCGTATACAACTCTGTAGTATGTTTTACTGTTCATAAGATATCAGTTTTTTACGCGCTGATGTCCTTAAGTTTTTTTTGTATTTCTCCCAAATCCTTGGTCAAGGTCAATGCGGAGAAACCGTTCTCAACCCACCAATCGTTCCGGCGGGCATCCTGGGATGCGCCGTTGCGCCATTCCGATGCTGTTTGATCCGGGAGCCGCCGGTAGCCGCTCTCTGCATGCAGGGTTTCCGCATCTGTCAGGTGCCAGCAGACGCATGTGAAAGCATTGTTCTCTTCTTTGCCGACTGCGAGCCAGTGGCAGAGAGAATGATAAAAATCCTTGGTCTCGATGACTTGCTGTTTTGATTGATCGTGGCGGACGGAGCACCACGTCAAATCCTTGAAATCCTTGTTGCCGTTGAGAACGTTCCACAATGCTATGGGCATCTGCAAACAGGGCGGCGTACCGGAAGCCTCGGGCAAGGCATTAATCGCCCGAATCAAGTCAACCAAAGGCAAGTAATCAAACAAGCGCTGAATCATGGCAGAGAAACGATTGTTGACCACAACTTTATAGGTAGCCAGACACCCTTCGTATGGAGCTCTGTTACCATCGGCTGTGGTCTGGTGAAGTCTGGCAGGTCGTCTCTCTGGGTAGACATCTGCCTTTTCCCAGCCGAAATATGTTTCTGTTTCTGTTTTTGTTTTTGTTTCTCGTATTGCGGCACCGGAATAACAGAAATAATCTTTCAGAGATTCCGGAGATATACCGTCATCTGCCGGCACGCCGATATAGTAATCCTTCTTTTTTCTGTTGAGTCGGTAATAGAGCATCTGCTTATTGGGCAACGAATCCCGGAACATCGGCTCTTCTTGCTGCAGCACCCACCACCGCGACTGCGGTACAATATGGTCGTCATCCCAAGGGCGGTTCATGTCTTCACCCCAAGTAGCTGTTTCGTGCGGGTAAAAACCGCACGCCGATTGCAGCATCTTATTCATGTATGACCGTTGCAGGAAATGCAGCAAGGGCTCATTTCCGGAATCGCATAAAACATGCAACCACTCCTTATCATAAGGATATTCTTGTTGAAGTTCTATCGTTTCCTTCAATTCTGTTATGGGATACATGCCGGTCTCTATCGAATAGCACGCCGAATATGCAACACCAATGGCTAACAACTCCATCAAACTTGGGTGTTTGGCATCTTTTAACGCCTCATAAAAACGATTGGCATCATTTAACGCCTCATAAAAACGATTGCAAAAATGTTTATGATAGCCGGGGTCACGGCACACGACATAGGGAAGCATACAGAGTAAGTTCTGATGCGAACGATCTTCTCCCTGAATAATATCAGAAAAACGCAGCATACACCATGCTACTACCGTTAGCCATTCATCTCCGCTGGCTTGCAAATAAACCGTCTGCGGTATACCGTTTAATGATATACCGTTTGATAAATACATTGATTTAGCAGCCGCAATGGCCTTCCTTATCTCGTCATCGTATTCTTTGTCATTCCAATAAGAAGAATGGGGCGGTTCGCGTAACAGACTTGGGCTTTCTTGTTCTTCGGCATACTTCAGTCGAGCATACTTCAGTCGAGCATACAGACGTGCCACACGATTGGGCGGCATAAAGCCTTCAGCTATTTCATTGATTCCTTTTTTAAAATCTTTGCCCAGATAAGAGCAAAGGGTTGAATAGGTATAGTCCACATTAGAAATGGGCGTTCCGCCCTTGTTTATCCGAGTGAACAGTTCATGTATCCTGTTTTCGCCACCTTCTAAATTAAAGCGAATCAAGGGAATAAAACAGCGCTTCACACGATCTCGCCAAGTCTTTACCTGATTTGAATTCCTAATGGTCTCAACAACATCATCAGTTGAGGAATTATCAGACAAAAGCTCATACAGCGGAATCCATTTGCAATCGGCGCTCTGTCGCAGGTACTCTTCGGCATTTTTCAATGTCGGAAGCACAAAGGGGGAATTTTTATCTTTCTGCAGCATCTTATCCCATTCCGCTACCATTTTATCGTGCGGCAAGCGTTCCAAACGGTCACCCGGTTTATTCCAAGCAAAGCCCCAAGGATGTCGGCGCGTGCAAACCATCAAATGCTTAAACGTCCATTCACCTTGCTCCTTTTGCTCCTTTTGCTCCCACACGGTCCACAAATGAGTCATAGCCTCCTCATCAGGCTTATTCAACCCCAGCTTGATAGCATGCCAACGTTGCTGACCATCAATCAGCTGCCATTTCTCGCCCTGGTTATATACAGTCAGTGCCCCAATAGGGTAGTCATCTAAAATGGACTTCCACAGTTCAGCAATCTGAGTCGGGTTCCACACCAACCCACGTTGCACATCCGGAATTTCAATTTCCTTAGATTTCGCCAAGTCCCACGGCGAAACAACACTCGCCACGGCATTATCTGTCATCAACTTAACACTCATAGTGTTCATTATACTCTCATTAACTCCCTTTTCAAGTTAAAATATTCATCCCTCACCATCCGAATATTACAGAGATTTGATTACAGCAATTCTCGAATAGGGTGTGAGAAAGTTTAAAATTAGTATTGTCTTCCCATATAAACATGGGAGCGTTGCAGGATAATTCGTGTTGTTTACCTCATCGACTGCGCATAGACCAGCTTTGGCCTTTATTTACGGAGCGGTACAAACCTTTACTGGTTTCTGCGAGCAACTCATCTCCCCTATCCATCAAATCGCGGAATTCAAACAACTGCCGATCCCAATGTGGCAGCCAAGTGCGACCGCCGTTTATCGAACGTTCAAGCCGGTGTGAATCTTTAGACGAAATGCGGATAATCATATCTCCGAGGTCAATCATTTTAGGCATGTTTATTTTGTGGGTTATGGTTAATGTGTTTTGGAAAAATTAATGTCATTCGATGTACTTGGAAATAGCGTCTATGCATTCCGGGTATTCCCATTCCTTTGCAATATCAAGCGGAGTGACTCCATGACAAGTCCGAATATTCGGAGAAGCACCACCATTCAACAAACTTTTAACATTGTCGGCCCAGCCCAGCCTTGCTGCAACATGCAAAGGCGTTTCGCCGTAGCGATTGACAGCGTTGGCATCTGCACCGGACTTGAGCAATAAATCGACTAATCCGGGAGTATCGCTTCCGGCGGCATAGTGCAAAGGCGTTTCCCACATGCGATTCCGGACATTCACCTCTGCCCCGGCAGAAAGAAGTACTTCCGCCATAGAACATGTTTTATGAACATGCACAGCGTTATACAGAGGTGTTTCACCCTCTCTGTTCAGTGCTGAGACAGCAGCCCCGTGTTCCAACAGAAAGAGGGTAGTGGTCGTATTTTCCCGAGTCGTAGCAGCATGCAAAGGCGAATTGCCATCCTCGTCTGTTGTGTTAATATTTGCACCCCGTTGCTGTAATAGATGACATGCTTGAAGCGCATTGTTTTCTACTGCGCAATATAATGGACTTATACCCCGTGCATTTCTGCTCTCAATATCTGCGCCGGAATCCAGCAAAAGCTCACATATTTCACTTCTGTTGTATTTGGCGGCTACATGAAGAGGCGTCTCTTTACTATCATACTCGTACAAATGGACATTGGCTTTATGTCTCAAAAGTAGTTTCACGCATTGCTCATTTCCTTCTTCTGCTGCGAGAAATAATGGCGTGCGGTCTTGGTAATCCATCGCATCCACGTCTGCTCCTGCTTCAATGTAAGCTCGGCACAGGTCAATATCACCTGCTTTTGCTGCTTCGTGCAAAGGTGTCTCATCCCAGTTATTCCGTGTTGCTACCTTTATGTTTTGCTTGTTGCTCATATCGGTTGACAAAATATAAAACTTTCGCGTATTTGTCAACCGTAAAATTAAATTTTTCTTTCTTTGTTGTTCACGTTTCTACTTCAAAAGGTCTAGTGTTATATCCTCGATGCGCTTATTATCAGTAATTTGCACGTTGTTCGAAAGACTCAGTTTTCCGGTTGACAAAATTCGGTTTGCTAAGAATGCAGGCCTTAACGAGACATCCGGGACAAGGTAAGGCAAGCCCGGCTCAAGATCCTGTTGCTGTTCTTCCGGTGAGTGTGCATGCAATTGCCTGTAAAATCTCCCGTTATAGCTGCAATATTGTTCCCAGTCAATGATATTCAATTGCATTGCCCGCGCCATGAGTCCGACAATGCTTATGCCGTAATAATGCTTCAATTCCAGCAGCTCATAAAGGGGCAATTCCTCGCGCTGAGATGCCCCCAGGGCGTCAAGTATCGCCGTGCGGGGAATTAAAAAGGCTCCGGCAAAGCGCATAATGCAGTACTCTTTATCGGAGGCCTCATCTGCGTCCATGTCCGGGAATAGTATATGCCCTAATTCGTGAGCCAACGTCATTCTTTTGCGAGCCGGATTCCGGTTCAACCAATCCGCTATACAGATGAAAGGCTTTCCTTCAAAAAAGAAAGAAAATCCATCTAATCTATTGTTGTTGAATGGGATTTCGCACACTATAATACCTTTTTGCTCCAACAGAGTACTTATAGAGGGAATCGCACCGCCACCCAAGTTCCACCGTTTGCGAAGTTCATCAACGATGTCTTCTATTGCGGATGGTCTATCTTGCTCATTCTTGATGCGGCGCAAGAGTTTTTTCTGTTCGCTCTGAGTGAAAGGATTTTTCCATTCTATACTGTCACCCAAGGCGTTTTCCAATGCGAGGTAATGATTGCAGTGCTCAAGAGCAAGCAACTTCGCTGCCTCAATCTCCTTTTGAGGAATGTTCCATCTGCTACGTCGGAACTTAACATCCGGAAGTCGAGTCAACCCGCAAATGTTGTATCCCTCATCGATTTCGAGCAACTTACACAGTTTTTCTTTCACTTCCGATCGAGGCTCAGCCGCATCTTTTTCGTATCGAGATAACATTTCGTGAGACACGTCACCATCTAACAGGGAGCTCAATTTTCGTAACGAATACCCCCGAACTATTCTTCGGTTCCGAAGCATCTGCCCAAATGTCGCGCGCTTGCTACTTGCCTCTTGCATGTTGACATGAATATCACATTTTTCTAATTTTGTCAACATGAACATAATTAACTTACACTAGAAGTATTGACAGGCGTAAGAAAACATTATATAAGAGATGCCTAATATCATGTCCCCGGCAGAAACAGAAAAGGCTCTTCGCGACCTGTTCAAAAAGCTCCGCTCCCCGGCGAGAGCCATCTGCCATTTCCCGAAGCCTCCTCAGCGCCACGAGGTCTGCGGCTTTTCGATTTATTACAAGGGGGCGCTGGTGCGCGAGTATTATGGCAAGGAGCTGATTAGGGAGTTCAAGAAAACTTGCCGAGAGAAAGACCTGTGGCAACAAAATGGCTGATTTGCTTCGAGTGAGCAAACCAGCCTCAAAGGTTTCAAGTGAGAGCCTAAGATTACTTGGCCTTAACAGGGCATTGTTCGTAATGCTTGATGGTCTGATAGCGGGTGTTCAATATCACATCAGGCATAGGAGCTGATTCTACTAGGTCGCAGAACTCGCTCTCAAATTTTTCGTAGGCTTTCATCTCATCATGCACGATTTGAGCATGATTAAGGACTTCCTCGGAAATACGAGGATTTTTCTTGTTCGCCAGAAGGTCATCAGCAACACCGCTCATAATTTCAACAGTGGTGATACGGATAACGTATTTCTTTACCCATTCGCGAATACGCTCCTCAGGCATTTCATCTACCATTTTACCGAGACGTTCAGCTACATCCTCCTCCGTCTTTTCACAGGCGGTGATAAAGTCTTCAGCCAAGTTGTAGGCTGTAAGGTCTGTATTGAACATTGTATTTGTATTATCTTCACTCATAGTTTTTATGTGTTGGGTTTATCTGTTATGTTCGGTTTCATTTATGTTACCTATTTCTCTTCACCTTGGCAAGCGGATTGTATGTACATCCAAACGAATTTTGCTGCGTCAGCACTCCTGATTATGCCCCTCCTGTCTTGCATGAAAGCCGCATCTGGTGTAGACTATTTGCCCAAGACATGCCGGGTAAATCGTACATAGCCATCGACCTCAAATCGTTCTATGCATCAGTTGAATGCATTGAGCGAGGGCTCGACCCGCTCGACACGAATCTGGTGGTGGCAGATGAATCCCGTACCGACAAGACAATTTGCTTGGCCGTTACTCCGGCTCTCAAGTCCTACGGCATTCCCGGCAGACCGCGATTATTTGAGGTCAGGCAGAAGGTGGATGAAGTAAATAGGGAACGGCAGTACAAGGCTCGCGGCCTCAACGGCGCATCACATTTCCATTCCGAGCTGCAGCAGAATCATAAGCTCGCCCTTGATTTCCTGATTGCGCCACCACGCATGGCTCACTACATGGAGTACAGCACCCGCATCTACAACGTGTACACGAAGTATGTCTCGGCTGAGCATATCGTGGTCTACTCGATTGACGAGGTGTTCATTGATGCGACTCCTTACCTTGCGACTTACCAATGCTCGGCTCATGAACTCGCTCGCAGAATCATAAGAGACGTATTGGCTACCACCGGCATTACTGCGACCGCTGGCATCGGCACCAACTTGTATCTGGCCAAGGTGGCTATGGATATTGTAGCCAAGCACATTCCGGCTGATGCTGATGGCGTGAGAATCGCAGAGCTGGACGAGATGAGCTACCGCCGCCAGCTGTGGACTCACCGACCACTCACAGACTTCTGGCGCGTAGGCAAGGGCTACGTCCGCAAGCTGGAACAACACGGGCTCTACACTATGGGCGATATTGCCCGGCGGTCTGTGCAGAATGAAGAATCCCTGTACCGCATGTTCGGCAAGAATGCGGAGTTGCTTATCGACCATGCCTGGGGCTGGGAGCCCTGTACTGTAGAAGCCATCAAAGCTTACCACCCGGAGAGCAAGAGCCTAGGCTCAGGGCAAGTGCTGCATGAGCCATACTCGCCAGAGAAAGCCAAGCTGGTGCTGCGTGAAATGGCCGACCTCCTCGTGCTGGATCTGGTAGAGAAAGGCCTCATGACCGACCAAATCGTCATTACTGTAGGCTACGACATCGAGAACCTTACGAATCCTGAGCGGCGTAGAAATTACCGGGGCGCCATCCATACCGATGCGTATGGTCGCGAGGTTCCGGCTCATTCGCATGGCACTCACAATCTTGGCCGCTACACGTCCTCAACCAAGCTTATCCTGCAAGCCGTGAATGAACTGGCAGACAGGCTGGTGGATATGAATCTGCTGGTGCGTAGACTGAACATCGTTGCTAATCACGTTGTGCCGGAGGACAAAGCCCCCAGGCAAGAGCAATCTGTTCAACAACTCGACCTCTTTACTGACTATGAGGCTGAGGAAGTAAGGAAACAAGAGGAAGAGACTCAGCTGGCCAAGGAGCGCAAAATGCAACAGGCATTGCTCAGCATCAGAGGGAAGTTCGGCAAGAATGCAATTCTTAGGGGGATGAACTTGGAAGAGGGCGCAACCACCCGCGACCGCAATTCGCAGATAGGAGGTCACAAGGCATGAGCAGAGAACGAATGAACAAGGAAGCCGAAGATATTTACGCGGATATCATCAACCTGCCGCATCACGTTTCTAGGCAGCATGCGCCAATGAGCATGGCCGACCGGGCTGCACAGTTCTCACCCTTTGCTGCGCTGACTGGCCACGATGCAGCTATTGCCGAAGCTGCCCGACTCACAGACGAAAGACCTATCCTCGATGAGTCTGTGAAGCTGGAAATATCCGACCGATTACAAGCTGCAGCCGCTGCTCCTAGTATAGCCTTAAATATCGTTTACTTCGTCCCTGACGCCCGTAAGACCGGGGGAAGCTTTGCCGAGGTCTATGGGCGTATAAAGAAGCTCGTACCGCATGAGAGCTTGATTATCATGGAGGATGGTACGAGGATTAAGGTTGAGGACGTTGTGGATGTCCGGCAGTCCGCCACAAAGTAAGTCATCATGGTATTATAGATTGACCTTCAGAATAATTTTGGGTAGAATAAACGGTATAATGAAATTGAAGCAATATTCAGCGACAATAGACGAAAAAATGGCAGAGTTCGACCTCTGGGTAACCCCGTCTTTAGGAGATATCCGCGAAACCGATGAGTTTACCAATGTTATGAATCGGCTTGTCTCCGGACTTGATGCTTTAGCTTCTTTGACCGATAATTTTGCATCTTCAAATTCTTGTTCTGCAGAGTGTTTAACTTCCGCTGCCATTAAACATATTGAGTCGTTGACTGTAGATGAAACAGAGGCTTTTTTGAATGTAGTTTTCGAGGCATTGTTACTTACCACGGGTAAAACCGACAACAATCTCAAATGTCAATTTCACAAGAAACTTGTTTCTGAGTATGATCTAGACTCAATCCAGATAGTAAAGAATGGTAATGTCAGACTGGTTAAGTTACCTCGCACTTTTGAGCTATCAAAAGCGACTAAATACATTGCATTGTTGAAGGGAAATCAAACAACGCAGAGAAATCTCCTTAAAGCATATTTAGAACTTGTTGTATCTGACGCACAATATTCTCTCCAATTATATAGCATAGGGTTGGCTTATCTTACTGCGAAAAATGAAGGACGAGCGTCTGCCTTACTCTGCACTTTTGCAATATTCCATTCGCGCGGGTCAATAACAGCGACGCAGGGACATATACCAGAAGCTATATTACGAGAGTATATGAACGACTGGGGAATGGTTGCAGAGATTGACTACAACGCCAATGATGTCGATTTTGAAGAATTGCTAGATTCGATTCCTCATGATACAGGGAAAAAGAAAAGGAAGTATGATTTCATATTGCCATTCAATACTGACTTTGAGGGTTCTAGGATATTCGTTCAATGCCAGTTTTATGCAGGAGACTCCGGTAGTGTATCTCATAAAGTAGTTGACCAAACAGATAGCTCTCGCAATGTTACGCTACAGAAGTTTCCCAATGCAGTCTTTGTCGAATATTTAGATGGAGCTGGATACTACGCATCGTTGAATGGTGATTTGAAAAAGATGCTGTTAAAGTCAACTACAAAGAACTTCTTTCAAATCAAAACTGCTCCCATCAAATTAAGGAGAGAGTTGCAATCTATACAGTTCCTCACTCTTCTGGAAGTTGAGCATGCCATAGTAAGTACGGACGGTAAAAAGGAATCCGTCAGGTGTTTATTAACGAACGAAAACTATAGCGAGGAGACAGTGAACTCAACAATAGAAGCTTTTGTCAGGGACGGCAAACTTGCTTGTATTGGAGATGTCCTCACAGTTCAGGAAGAGCGCAAGGTTCTCATTCGGCGGTATTGTATGTTGGATATGATTGCTAACATCGGCGAGCTACAACATAGTAGTAATCGCAATCGAGGTGTACTACTGATTCCGGGGTATTCTCAATATTATGGCTCTATGATGAGTGCCATTACTAAGAAGGCGCTTTCTATAGAACAAGCCAATACGTTATGGGTAACTCCCCAAGATGCTGTTGATGATATTCAGTGGTTAATCGAAAAAGGCTTTGTAAAGAATTTTTAATATGTCTATTAAAGATAAAATCAATAAGGCGTTGGAAGAATATGGAGTAGCTATTCTTCCGCCGATGGATGTTTTCGAGTCCTTCAATCTTCTGCTTTCGAACCATGTCAATGCTTCTTGCGTGATGCTTGACCCGTGGTACAATAAAGGTTTTGGCGGAGAATTACCTTTGGTTGAATATGATAATTTCATAATCAATCTTTTGGAAAATGCTGGCAAGATGTCGCATGTCGTTTATTTATGGGGATTCCCTGAGATTATCGGACCTTATGTAAGAAATGCGCCCAAGGGATTTTCAGTGAGCGCGTGGCTCACTTGGTATTATAAAAATTGTCCATCAGTAATACGAGGCTGGAGATCTAGCCAGAACGCATGTATTCAGTACACGAGGCAGGGTTATCACATGCACCCTGAACATTTTCTGACGCCCGAACAAAAAGAAAGATTAGAGACAGGTAAGATGCGTTTCATTCCTGGGCCGTCTAGCGTTATAGAAGAGCCTCTCATTGTTGGCTTCGTTGGAAAAAAAGAAAGAACCGGTCACCCTTCTCAAAAACCTGAAGCGGTATACAACAAGTTGATACTGATGGCAACGTGTGAGGGGGAGACTGTTTTTGATCCAATGGCTGGCTCAGGAACAACAGCAGCATGTGCTCTTAAAAACAACAGAAAGTGTATTGTCTGTGACAAGGAAGAAGAATACATACAGATGATAGAAAAGAGGACTGGGGTAAAACGAATTACCCTATAAGTTGACATAGTGTATTCAAGCAACACACCCCGAAGCTACAAACTCTGCAAGTGAACGATAGCGTTGTACGTAGCTCCGGGGCAATCTTGTATACTAATTTGTGAAAAGTGCCTGCGGAAGGTCATTTTCTTTTTACTCATGCTGCGCTGCCTGATAAAATAGGCTCCATGAATACGGACGTAAACGTGTTGATGAAGTCATTTAACGAGACAGAGCGCATGATGGATGCCCTTATTGACCGAGTTATGGCTAGAGATGGCATCTGGTTCAAGACTGAGCTTGCAGGGCAGTATAAGGGCAAAGTGGCTATATCGGAACTGGAATCATTATGCCAACTTCTCGTGACAGCCGATGTCGTAAGGTTTGAGCTGGAGCTACTCGAAAGAATCACCAACGAGGATGCCGACCGCTTCGATGACAAGGTGTTTATGCTTGCCCAGATTGCGTATGATATCGCTGACGAGCTACAGAGGAATCATCCTCAGCAAGTCGATTCAATCCGACAGCGATTAGACGAGCTTTTCCCAAACGATGAGGATGAGGACGAGCTTTGGGCTTAGTCCATGAAGTAGCCCTCTTCGTCCAGCTCCTCCTCGTCCATGGCCTCGCGCTCGGCCAAGTACGCGCAGAACTCGGCGTAGTCAATGTTTCATTTTTCTGCCCTCCCCTTGCTATCAGGCATAAGGCAAAGCGTAAGAAGAATCATTCATCTTCTTACGCTTTGTTTAAGAGAGAGAGACTGGACTGCCCCGCTTCGTTTATGATTTCAACTTATCGAGCTTCTTCTGATCCAGCTTTTCCCAAGGCAGGTCGGCTTTGCCAAAGTGGCCGTAATTCGTAGTAGCCGAGAATATCGGATTCTTCAGCCCCAGGGCTTCGATAATATCAGCGGGCTTGAATGAGAATGTTTCCTTTACTCGCCTTGCCAATTCATCAGAGGTCAGGAAGCTGCAATCGCTCAGCACCTCCACGGAAACAGGCTCAGCCTTGCCGATAGCATAGCTCACCTGAACCTCGCAATGCTTGGCCAGCCCAGAAGCCACGATGTGCTTGGCAACCCATCTGCACATGTAAGCTGCGCTGCGGTCAACCTTGCTGGCGTCTTTTCCCGAGAAAGCGCCCCCGCCATGCCGCCCTACGCCGCCGTAGGTGTCGGCGATAATCTTACGGCCTGTCAGACCGCAATCGGCCTGTGGGCCACCTGTAACGAAGCGTCCGGTGGGGTTGATATGGAATTGAGTTGCGGGTGATACAAGTGATGCCGGGAGGCTGGATTTGATGACTTCGAGACATAGCTTCTCAATCTCTTCCCTTGTTGCGTCTGGGGAATGCTGGGTGCTGAGCACGACCGCGCTTATATGGCAAGGCTTGCCCGCATAACCATTTTCGTAACCATATTCAACTGTCACTTGGCATTTGGCATCCGGTCGAAGCCAAGCAACCGCCCTACTCTTCCTGACCTCCTCCAGTTTTCTCATGATGCGGTGGGCGAACATAATAGGGGCTGGCATCAGCTCCGGCGTTTCATTGCAAGCGTAGCCGAACATCATACCTTGGTCACCAGCTCCTTGCTCTTTGCCCTCTCCCTTGTTTTCATCAACGCCGAGCGCGATGTCAGGGCTTTGCTCGCAGATTAGGTTCGTCACGTTGAGGGATTCTGAATTGAATACTGGGTCATCCTGAGCTGTGCGGTAGCCAATGCGGTGAACTGTATCGCGGACAATCCGCTCGTAGTCCAGCTTTGCCTTGGTGGTAATTTCCCCGGCAAGGATAACCTGATTGCCCTTTACCAGAGTCTCGCAGCCAACACGGCTTTCTGGATCCTGCGCTAAGCAAGCATCAAGGATAGCGTCAGAGATAGCGTCTGCAACTTTGTCCGGGTGGCCGCAGCCCATTGACTCGGACGTGATGGATTTGAAGAAAGACCGAACGGAAGTATTGGAATGAAAGTGAGTGTCCATACTTGAGGACACTTGTCAAAAGGCAAAGAAAAAGCCGCCTTGTGGGCGGCTGGGCCTTTAGTCGTTGGCTTCTCGTGTGAAGTGGAAGCACAGCCCCGTGATTTCGCCGTAGCGGCGTTCAAGGAACTTCGCCACGCCCCAGGGGATGAGGTCTTCGTTAATCTTGACTTCTATCCTTTTATGCTCACCTGTGCTTTGGATGGTGAAGCTTGCTTCGATGTATACGTTCATGCCTGATGGTATTTGTTCGGGTTCATATTTGGGGTAAGCTCGTCCGCAGTACACGAGCCAATCTTTATCGGCTTCATTTACCGGGGGTAATGGCAGACCTGTGTCGAGGGCTCGGATAAGTACGCGATTGTTGCCGTTATCCTGCAACACCACATACTTCAGCTCTGCGTTCTCTCCTGCGTCAAGCCATTCCGACTTGATTCGGACTATGTCTCCTCTTTCGATTGATGTACTGCTCATGGTTGTAAAAGGTTAATGCTCGTTCTTAGTGGGTTCCCAGCCCTCGATTTTGATGTTGGTAACGATGCCGTAATTTTCATACAGGCTGATGATTTCGCGGTCGGCCATCCCCTGCAAGAACTCGTGGTAGCCGTTGTCGGATTCATCCCCGGCTTCCAGCTCCTTGCGGTAGCTGTCGGCGTATGCCTTGTTTTCCTCGTAGGTGTTCAGAGTGTTGGCGATTTCCTCCATCTCGTATTCATCATACTTGGCGGGGTCGATGCCGTAGGCTTTCAGCTTGTCTATATTATCGTTATTCATTGCTACTTAGTGCTTTTATCTATTATCACAGTATAGCACATCAGGCACAAGAGTCCAGAACTTTTTGCATTTTTCTTTTCTTTTTCTTCTTAATACTCAATGCTTTGCATCTTGTCTTTCTTCATCAATGCGCCTGTCGATAAACTCCTCGTTGGCACGCTGCACGAAAGGACAACTCTTGCATTTGTTCTCGGCCTCCAGCCTGAGCTTGCGCTCTTGGTCGTAAAGATGCTCGTAGCGTTCAGCTCGCTTTACCTCACGCCAAAGAAAGATGCCCATGATCGCGCCGACTGATGCACCATTCTGGATGCACTCAAGTATAGGGTTAAGCTCTGTAGCCGTAGCAATGGAAACCACGGCCAGAGCATTTGCGATAACGATACCGCCTGTTACTGCTGAATTGGTCATAAGAAAAATGGATAAATGAGAGGGTTAAGAGTTAAGGAGAGCGAGCAGAGCGTCTTTCCTTGCGAGGAGCTGCGCAAGCCCGGTGTGTTCATCGGGGGTTAAGTGTGAGATTGTGTCGTAAGCATGCCGTACCTGAAGTTCCCAAGTGTAGAGTGGAATAAGATTGGTATACTGCCATTGGCCATCGCCACCAATGCACCCGGTTTCTGGTTCGCTGGTGCTGGTGACTGCGAAGCAACATTGATGCCCAGCTGCATACTGAGTACCATCCTCATAGTCGCTGGTATGGAACGTAACCAGAAGCATATCCCCGGCTTCCACCTCAAACGGGTCAAACTTCCAACGGAGAGTCTCGCCTACACTATGCTGCTGATAGTTCGTGCTGGTAGCAAGGAGAGTCTTGTTGCCGCTGCTGTCCTTTTTCCATACCTTGGCCAAAATATCCGTGTTGGCAGGAGCAGCGTTACCGCCAGTTCGGCATTGAGTGGAGAGAGCGCGTACTTGTCCCCTGTTTTTCATCACCATGCCGAAGCCATAGATGTTGGCATTATCGGTGGCTACTCCGGCGGGCGACTCATACAGCGTTGCCAAGGCAGACGTGCCTAAGTCAGCAAAGAAGGCAGTCTTGTCGCCTGTGTTACCCTCAGTCAGCCATACATCATAGGCAGATGCTCCGCTCTCACCTTGGATGCCGGGCTCGCCCTTTTCCCCTTTAGAACCGCGCTCACCCTTTAGGGAAGCAAGCCATGCTTCCTCAGTACCAACGAAGCCCTGAGCCTTGGCAATCTCGTAAGCGGAGAGCCCGGAGACATCCACCGCCAAGCCTCCTGCATCCGTCTTGCCTACAGGGCGAATATTCTTGCCGGAAAGCTTTTCATCAGTTCCCAGCTTCACGAAGCCGGAAGCATCAGCCGTTGCTTGCTTGTTGTTCACCCAAGACTTGGTGGCCACGAGGTCAGGAGCCGGATATTCACCAGCCGCAGCCTCGGGGGCTTCCGTAGCCAAGCGGATAATATCATTGAGGAGCGTGGTATTGATGGTATCGGAAATTCGTTCTGCACCATCGTCTTGCCAAGCAAACTCGGCTACTGCGGAAAGAGAGGCCGCAGCGACCGCATTACCAGAGCCAACATCAAGGGCTTCATTCAGAGCCATGCTTGCCACAGTAAGGCTCAGGTCGAACTTCATCCCCTCGTCAGTAGCTTGCCCGGTAGTGGCTTCCGCATACGCGAGGAGTGAGCCCTCGTAATCGCCCTTGGCCTTGATGCCGAAACGTAGATTGCTTGCAGCTTTGCTGCCAATGATAACCACGGAAAAGTTGAGATTGGCTCCGCGCTTGAGGCGAAGCGAAGAGATAGGCGTACCGCTGGTTCTTGCCTGTACAGCTGCCGGAGACTTGTCGGGATTGATGTAGATATCCATACCAAGGGGCGGCACGTCAAAAAAGCCGGGGCAGCGTGGTGTCTGCTCCCGGGGAAATCGCTAGGATTTCTCGTTATTCCGGCCGATGCTGGTCTACGTAGTTCATGGCTATTTTCAACAGCTTCATGTCTACCTCCAGCTCGTAATATAAGGCAAGCCCGGCAATCTTGCTGAACTCCAGACTCAGGCGGTCATTGTTCTCTGCGTACTGTACGATGTTGTTGCAGTAGGCAGCCTTGGCCTTGTCGTACGTCTCCTTGTCGGTGTCCTCAATGACGGCGGCTTCGTAGTTGTCCATGATTTCCATCGTCATTTCGAGGGCGTTGCGGAGTTCCGTTGCCTTGGCCTCGTAGGCCTTTCCGATTTCTTCTTTTGTTGCGTGTATCATTGTTGTATTGTGTTTGTTGTTGGGGAAATTTGTTAGTGTTATCAGAGGCTTCTATAGGAAGCGGCTTTACCCAGTAGCTCAATGTCTACCTCCAGACCGTGGGACATGGCGAGCCCGGCGATTCGCCAAAAGTCCTTACTCTGCCAGATAGCTTTCTCTTCGAGCTTGGTCATGTTCCAAGTGTATTGAGCCAGAGCGGATTCATACTTTTCTAGGTTGTCCTCAGACTCGACTGCCTTATCGTAGAAATCCAGCCACTTGTCGATTTCGCTCAAGGTCGCTTTCAATGCGGTTGCTCGCTCTTCGTAAATCTGGGCGGTGTCGCTCTCGATGTCGTATAACTCGGTCATTGTAGTTAAGGGATTAGGCGTTAATGTAAACCTTGGCCATAGTGATGACGCTTTCCTCTACCGGGAGGCCAAGCTCAGCCATCTTCTCTGCGGCGGCAATCAGCTTTTCTGATTTGCCTTCCAAGTAGTACCCAGTATCTGCGATGTTCTGTTCGATGCACTCACGTTCAAACTGGAAATCCTTAGCAAGATGCTCGGCGCTTCCCTTATCCATCTGCTCCATCAGGCTCTTGGTCAGAGCCTCACGGCGGTCGAGGGCTTCCAGCTGGCGCTGGTATTCATCCAGCTTGTCCATCTCCTTCAGGAACTTCACGAAGTGGTACTTGTAGTAGGACAGGACGTTGTACTTCAGGGCGGCGGCGGTCTTGGTGGTGGTGCTCATGGTTGTATTGTGTGTTGTAATGTATTAAGCGTTAGCCTTTTGTCTATGGTGAAAGTATAGCAGATTGCGAACAAGATGCAAGGACTTTTTTACTTTTTCTTTCGCCTTTTTGCGTTTATTTCCAATCACTTACAGCTTTGCTTCCACACCTTCGTCTGCATGTAGTAGGTGCCATCGTTGAGCTTGGCTCCGCGAATGCTGTAGTTCTCTTTCTGTACCTCCTTGTAGTGCTTCTCGGCAAACTCGTGGGCCAGAGCTACCAACTTGGCCTCGGCTGCGTCTGCTTGCTCGTTGGTACAGATGGTGTGGTAGGTCACGCTCTCAGCTTCATCCCAGCTGCTGACGATTTCACCAGCCTTGCTGTAGTATACGGTCTTGATAGTTGCGCTCATGGGTCGATATCAGGTTAGGCGTTAATGAACTGCTTAGCGATTTCCAATGCGGGGCTGGCGACTTGGATGCCAAGCTCGTTATTCATGAGGGCTACGGCTTCCATCAGCTTGTTTGCCTTGTACGTAACGATTCGCTTCTGCTCCTTGATGCGGTCTTTGATACGCTCATTCTCAGATTTGAAATCCTCCATCACTTCTACGGCGCTGCGCGTATCGAGGATGTGGAGGAGTTCTGTGCTGTATTCAGCTCGGCGCAGGAGGGCGGCTTTCTGATGCTCGTGCTGTTCCAGAGTCTCGTACTCGGTCATGAAGCTCAGGAGCTGGTATTTGTACTCGCGGGCGATGCTGTTACGCTTCAGCTCGTTCAGGGCGGCGTTGTCGGCGGCGGTCTTGGTGGTGGTGCTCATGGTCGTATTGCGTGTTGTAATGTATTAAGCGTTAGCCTTTTGTCTATGGTGAAAGTATAGCAGATTGCGAACAAGATGCAAGGACTTTTTTACTTTTTCTTTCACCTTTTTGCACTTATTTTCAACGCTTTACATCACAGCAAAACTCGGCAAGGGACATCGTGTTTCCGGTAATACTCAGCCTCATATTGCCAGTCATGCTTCTGCCATTTGTATGAGCCGTTGTTGCCATCCGGCACAAAGTTCACCAGCACCACCTCCGCATCCGGGTAATGCTCACGCAAGAGTTGGTACGCGATCCAGCCGGTAGTAGGAGAAGCGTTCTTCGTAGCAGACTTGTATTCAGCAAACCATCTGCGTTCCTTTGCCAAAGCCTTGTCACTCAGAAGCAGCACGTCCTCGAATAGAGAAAAGAGTTCCTTGTCCTTGCCGTAGGGAGTGAACCAGTTTTTGTCTCTGGCGTTACGGCGAACAATGAGGATGCGGCGATTAGGTAAGTCCCGCAGATGCTCGAAAGGCTTTGCCCGGTTGAGAAATACCAGCACATCATCGGGGGCAATGCCTAACGCCTCAGCATCCACCTTGGGATTGTTGGCAAACAACCAGAAGCGGGGAGCGGGCTTCGCCAGCAACCGAGTCTGCTGCGTAGGCCGAGGGAATCTTTTATCCAGCTCCCGCCTGTGGTGCATGAAATACTCAGGGTACAGGTGGGCGGGCTCCGGGTCATTGCCGCCATTGTAGCGATGCTGGCTGAATATGGGGTCGAAGAAGATACCATAGGCTTGCAGGTCACAATGATTCCTGATGCGCGAGAACGACATATCAGTCACTCCGAAGCTGGCAATAGCTTGCACGAATGGGATATAGGCAGGTCGGAATACCACGAAAGCATGACTGCCCTTGTTCTCGGCACGATTCGGCACGAGGGGCGTGTACGGAGCTTGGCAGTCCTCCAGCAAGAGCGTATGCCGACCACGATACCGACTGTTGCCATTCCTGTCCCCCAGGCACAGAAGCCCACAGTCAGATGGAAGAGGATGGTCGGCAAGTAGCTTGTCGAGCGTAGCCTGTGGGGCATTGCAGGGATAAGCATCGTCCTCGTAGATAATCAGATACGGCAAGCCCTCTTTCTCTGCATCCAGAACTAGCCGCATAAACGTAAGGGCGAGGCTCGAATAAGCCTTGGGCTCCTTGGGTCGTGTAGGCTTCTCGGGAATGATGGGGTACGTTACAGGTGGCATTTGCAATCCCCGCTCAAGGAAGATGCGGCGCATAAAGCTTTGCCTCCAAGGAGACATCGAAATGCAGCGTGTGTTCTTGTTGAGGTCAATTTTCATATCAGGCATTGGGTTAGGCGTAGGAAAGAGTGATGACAATGGTATTGCCACGCAGCCCCACGCTCATACTGGTGCTGACAGAACGGCGGTCGGTGCGGTCGAGGTCATACCAGTATTGCGAGGGGCTGTAGTGGCCATCGGTATTGGTGTGTGTGCAGGAGATATTCTGAACAATCTCCGCAACCCGCTGCCAGAGGAGTTGTCGGACAGCGGCGCGGATGCTGTTCATGTCGATGTTTTCACAGTTGCAAGCCATGGCGGGGAGAAATCATTGGTAGTGAATGTTGGAAGAAGCGCTTGCTCCGTTAGCTGTAACTGAGCCTGTTGTATCAGCAACAATCGTGCCGTATTCCGTGGTAGTCACGACCGCACCATTGACCGAGACTTCGTAATTGATGCTGTTGGCGATGGTCTGAGCTTCAGCTGCTACAGCCGCCTGAATCTGGGCGAGCAAGTCTCCACACTTGCAGTTGCATTCGGTCTTGTTCTTCTCCAGTTCAGCGATGCGAGTCTCCAAGGCATCAATCTTGGCCTGCATGTCTGCCAGCTTCGTGGCGCAGTCGCAACCACAACACCCACTACCGCCGGATGACCCCGAAGAACTGCTGCCCCCAGGAATTGAACCGCCTCCGGGGATAGAGCCACCACCCGGTACAGACCCCTCGCCGGGAACAGAGCCTCCCCCGGTCGAACCCTCGCCGGAAGAAGATGAACCACCAGTTGAGCCAGAGGAAGAAGAACCTGCTACAGAATCCGAGGGAACATCAGAGCCGGAAGCAATGTCAGAAGCAGAAGCGATATCAGAGCCGGAAGAAGAAGCAGAAGCGGATGCGCTGGCTGAGCCGGAAGAAGAACCACTAGCGGACTCACTCGCAGAAGCGCTGGCTGAATTGGAGGCGCTTGCTGAAGCTGATTCGGATTCCCCGATTGAGGGGAAATAGGAATCGCTATCGCTTTCCGTATCATAGCCCGGCTCAGAAGCTGAGTTTGAAGCAGAGTTGCTTTCCGATGCAGACTGTGACAAAGAAGCCGAAAGCTCATCCACGAATATCGGGATAGTCAGGTGGATGACACCCTCCACAATCTGATTGATATAAGGCCCATCAGCTGAACCGGAACCCGAGCCACCAGCCGGATTATTTGCCCCGCCATGTGGAAGCCGTGAGCCGTCTTCGCCCAGAAAGGTAACAGAGCCATCATCCTCACGAACAGCCGGAGCATATCGAACTTCCAGCCCGGAAATGACACCAGTTGTTTCCTTGAGCGTATCGGCATAGGGAACCTTAATGATGCCGGACTCAATCAAAGGAATCAGAATCTCCTTGTTGAACACGATATCCTCGACACCGCCAAGGGTAATGACAGGCTCATCATCAGCCAGGGATTCTTGTGATCCGCTGCCATCAGGCCATACGGAATTGGCTCTGCGAAG
The DNA here is from genome assembly GCA_045576695.1 of Akkermansia sp. Taxonomy (GTDB): domain Bacteria; phylum Verrucomicrobiota; class Verrucomicrobiia; order Verrucomicrobiales; family Akkermansiaceae; genus Akkermansia. The sequence goes on along the minus strand of JAZNGY010000075.1, from coordinate 96,462 downwards.
CTTGATTTTCAGATTCTTGCCATCCTCAAGGCTCAGCCCCTCACAGCAGATAAGTTTCTTGAAGATGAAAAGATGCTCGTCCCGCTTACGGAATAACCCGGCGGGCTTGCTCTCATATTCTTCGCTTTCCCCAGCCGTGTAGTAATTATCAGACCCAGCTGCCGAGCCTGCACCCGAGCCGCTGCCAGAGGGGGCATCCTTTGCTTCTTCGTCTGCATCAAAGAGCTTTTCAACCTGTACAGTCTGCAAGTCCAGCGTACCCGAGTGAGCCTGATAGATATGGGCTCGGTTGACCTCCTCCACTCGTTTAAGCTGGTATGAGCCAATGAAAACAGACAGAACGCCATCACCCTTGGTATTCTCCTCAGTCTTGCCCCAGGGAACGAACTTCTCCTCAGAGCTCCTGATTTCCGCGCTGATGATTTCGCCCTTGTAATTCTGCTTAATGATGCAAAAGACCTTGTGTAATTGCTCCGAAAAAGCCCCGATATCAATCCAGCCCTCCGTGTAGTCGTAGATGGTGGCATTCTCGGGAACCGGGCGCGTTTTGCCCATATAGTCAATGATAGCTCCGGCTTTAATCTGGGCAATCTTCGGCCAGTTGCCATCAGGGCTTACATCACACAGATGCTTAGGCTTCAATCGCAGCTGGAACGGCACCACGTGAAATTCCTGCAAATCCGTACCACCTGTACCACGATACTTGGTATCACGATAATCAGAGCCGGAATACTCAATGCTGGAGGTAGAAGAGCCGTTGCCCACATTGGAAGCCTTACCCAGCTCTTTCAAGCAATCCACCACCTGATTTAGCCAACGCGCCGAGAGCTTTTCACCTACACGTACTTTTTCGGGGAGTTTCATAGCAGATTAAGAGCCGTACAAGTCTTTATCCCAGCCGCCAAGGCCGGAGAGCAGCCAAGTGTTTTCGATGGTATAGGTCTTACCATCATCATTCATGGAGCAGTTGGAGGACACCTGCAACCACGTACGATTAGGGAACTTCGGAGCCTTGGGAGGATTGTTGATTTTGCCCACCGATGAAATATCAGACTTATCCGAGCGGGATGTCTGTCTGACTGTGTAAGTGGCCATGATATCCTTGTAGGAAGTCACCCCCTTGTTAATGAGGTCAAAGGCTTTACTGCCAGTCCTGAGAAGCTTGCCGAGTTGCTTCATGACCGGAAGCCCATCACTATCCAGCTTAGGCTTGCCGCTGCCATCCACTTCCGGCACAAGCTCCCACAGGCGGGCTCCATCCATAAACGCCTTGAGGTATTCCAGCTGCCCGCCGGAGATACTGGCCATCTTAGGGTGAGTCAGAATAGGCTGGTCAACCACAGTCACGTCAAAGGAAGTAGTGAACGAGCCACCGCCCATAGACCATGAACCCTCCTCGCCGCCGCCGCCCTCATCAGAGCCTTCTTCTTCACCAGAGCCATCCAAATCGTCATCCTCCTCGCTTTCCTCGGCCTCCACCTTGGGCTTGGTGTAAGTCAGCTTCACGCTGGCCACACCAGCCACACCGGGCGTGATAACAGCCTTGCTGAGAGACACAGAAGAAAGCACGTCAATGCCGGAATCCATCTCCGGCACGGAACTCATCGCGCTGGCCTCCGGCACTTCATAGGTTAATTCTACAGTATCGCCTGTCTCGCGGTCGCGGCTCAGTTCAATCGTCAGCCCGGTGATAATGTAGCCCGTGTTACCGAACCACACGAGCCTGTCACCACCAGAGCCGAATCCTGTTCGTAATGTTGCCATATACAACGGAACAGGATGTCAAAATCAACGGCTGATGACAGCTTCCACATTACCCGACACCTTAATCGTGGGAGGCCGTCTCGTGTTGTTGCCTATGCCCTCCAGCAAGCGGGTCTGCTTCTTCGTCTCCGAGATAAGTGGCCCACCAATGACAACGGAGCGACCGCCACCACCTACGCTTGCAAAAGAATCAGATGTACGCGAGCCCTGTGGGCGACCTCGACCCTGTTGCTGCTGGCGCCTCTCTTCTTGCTCCCGCTGCTTCTCCTGCTGGCGTTCGAGTTGCTTCTCCAAGGCCACCATGCGTTTGGCACGAGCCTCGGCATCTTCTAATCCCTGGCGCTGATATTCAGCAGTAAGCTGAGTAATGCGCTGCTGTTGTTTCAGCACGGCAAGACGCTTCTCATTTCCGGCAATCTCAGCTTGCAACATCTTCACGGCCATATCGTAGTCGCTGGCAGCTCGCTGTCGAGCCTGCTCCTGTCTGGCGGCTTCCTCAGCCCTGCGACGTTCAGCTTCAGCCGTGCGCTCGGCTTCCTCTCGCCCACGGCGTTGCAGCTCCACGATTTTATTGTAGGTGGAGGACAGCAGTTGGTAACGAGCCACATCCTCATCCGTCACAATCGATTTATTGGAGATATCCTTCATCTCCTGTCGCAGAGACTCAATCGTGTGGCGGGCTTGGCCATAAGCTGTAGCATCGGAAAGGCGAAGCTGAATCTGCACCTCGGGGGCAAGCCCGGACAGATACTGCTCTCGTTCCGTTTCACGCTGGCGGCGGTACAGGTCGTTGAGCTTATCGCGGGCTGCGGCCAGCTTACGCTCCAGCTCTGCGGCCTCCTCCTGTTGGCGGCGCATCGCTTCTGCAGCACGCTCGGCAGCAATGGCTTCCTCAATCTGAATCGGCAGCGTTTCTTCGTAATGGCGTTTCCGTTGCCGCAGACGTGCAAGCTGCTGGTCTAAGAGCTCGATAACCTCCTCGTCCTCATCCTTGGCTACGGCCATGCTGCGCTCCTCACGCAGGTCATCCATGCGTTCGTCTAGTTGCTCCATAAAGGAATCGTATTGCTCATACGTTTTCACCTTATCCGCTTGCTTATTCAGGTTGCGAAGTGATTTCTCGAACTGGCGCGTGGATTCAGCAGCTTTCTCTGCGGCCTCGCTGTTGCCCATGAACCAAGAATAGAGAGCGCCCAGGGCTTCGCCAATGCCGACAATAATCAGGCCGATGCCGGTGCTGACGATTGCAGCCTTTACCGCTACCATGGCAGCTCGGGTTACAGTAGCCATTGTTGACCAAGCAATCGACCACGTTACCTTGAGCCCGGCAAGCGTGGAGGACATGGCCGTGCGTAAGCCGGAAAGAGCTGTACGATAGGCCGTCACAAAGGAAGAGAACGACAATCCTTTGATGGTATTACCAAGGGCTGTAAGCTGCGCTCGGAATGAAACTGTGCTGGTGACTGCGGTCTTGGTATTGCCGACATACAAGAGCATGGCAGCAGCTGCAGACGCAATGACAGTCTCCGCACCCCCCAGAATCGAAACAAGCTCGCCGATGCCGGAGACAATAGGCGTGATGACTGCTACTGCTCCCTCAAATACAGTAGCCAGAGTTTGTGCAAATTGCTGAACTGTGGGAGTTAATGAATCCACATAGGCCGTCAGCTCTCCTAACACCGGAAGAATGGCGGCATTGATAGGCGTACCCATTTCCACGGCCAGCGCGGAGAATCCATCTGTAAGAGTGCTTAATGCGCCGGAGAAAGTCTGCGATTGAAGCTTGGTCATGTTTTCCAACAGACCACCGGGACCAGTCAGCTTGTCGAGGGCTGCATCAAGGTCATCAAGATTAAACTGGCGCTTGGAAATGCCTTTGAACACGTCCTCAAAAGAAATGCCTTTCATCTCGGCAATCAACTTACGGATCGGCACGCCTTGCATTTCCAAGGACTCGGCTACTTCGTTACTCAGGCCAGAGTTCTGCACCTTGGCATAAAGGAACGCAAGCTCTTTGAGCGGCTTGCCGGAAACCGAAGCGATATCGCCCAGCTTACGAATAACCTCAATACTTTTATCCGCAGCCGTACCCATTGAGAGCAAGGTCTTGCCAGCATCGGAAATATCCCCGAACTCAAAGGGCGTTTCGGCGGCATATTCGCGGAGTTTTGCAACATACTCCGCAGCTGCAGCGGCATCACCCATCATGACTTTGAACGCAAGCCCGGTCTGCTCCATGCGGGCGGCTTCCGCAGAAATACCACCCAGAGTGGCAAAAGCCCCCTTAACCGCAGCGATGGCAGCACCAATAGCGGCAAAGGAGGCAACGAATTGCCCGGCTAGTCCTTGTACAGATTCCTTGGTCTTACCTACTTCCCCCTTAATCTCGTTGAGAGCATTCTGTAAGGAAGTGGAGTCACCAGAGAATGTGAATGTAACGTCAGGCATGTTTTGTCAGGTATCTTAATCGGTTAAACAGGCTCGCAGCTTCGGCGGCTTCTTCCTCGGAGACGCTGCGCCACTCTGTTTCAACGCCCTCGCTAACCCAAGCTGCATGAAGATATTGGAGCGTCTTACGCAGCGGAAGCCACATGATGTATTCTTCCGTCCACCCCGTCGCTTTAGCAATCGTGAAAATCACAGTTGCGTTCAGCGCGGGGCAAGCTCGTTTGGGGAGTCATGTTCTTCCGGCTGAGGGATAGCGGATGCAGCTTGTACCGCAGCCTGATCCGCAGACAAGGACGAGGTGATGGTACGCAACTCAGCCGGGCTGATATTCATGGCAAAGAGTGCAGCTTTACGATTCACCTGACCGGGAGCATTGTAGACAGTCTCCACAACTTCATCAAGCGGCGCAGCGTGAACCCAGATAAACTCGGTAAGCGTATGGGTGTCGATGTTGCTCATATCGGCATCGCCGGAAGCCAGCGGGTTGCCCAGCTGGCGCAGGATTTCAAGCGAACCGAGGGAGATAGGACGCAGAGAAAGCCCGGACTCTGTGCGAGTCGAGGGCTGTACCATGGAACGATTGTTTTCGTCTTCGCGGGTGGAAATAGAGATTGTAGGCATGTGATTAAGAATGAGTGAACTTGTTGATAAGAATCCCCAGCTGGGACTCAGGTGTCCCCTCGGGGATAACGAGGGTCTTGTTGCCACGCTTCACCAGCTCCACCCTGGGGGCTTGGCCGATATGGTGGTTAATGAGCGTGCAGAGGTTGCGCATAGCTGCGGCCATGTAGGCAAGCGGGTGGTCATTGTCGGTGCGTGTAATCCAGCCTTTATCCTGCCACTTGGCAATCATCTCGGAAGCTTTGAATTTGCCATCAAGTGATTGCTCGTCAAAGAGCCAGTTTACTACAGGCTCCGCATCGCCGGAGACAGTAAAAGCCGGACGCTCAGAGAACGGAATCCCCAAGGCTGTCAGGCATGCTGCCAGCATCAGGGATTCGAGTTCTCCATCACGCGAGCGGATGAAGTTCAACGCATCAGTTGAGGGTTTCTTCAGCATCAGAAGTCGTAGATGGTGGAAGTAACCTCGAACGATGCAAGGTCTTCATTTTTCAAACCAATCTTAATCCCGGTCACCACATTGGTGCCGGTAGAGACGGAGGTCAGCCCATGGTCAGGTGCGGTATTAGCCAGCACCAGAGTCTGAGCAACCTTAATATCCGTGGGGTTATCGCGAGGAATGTAGCCTTTCATGGAAACATCGGTCTGGTCATCGTAAAAGATAATGCCGACCTTCTTGCCGCGATAGTCACGCTGTACTTTGCTGTCAGGCTTGTAGTCGATATCCTGAGACTCCAGCAGGATGCCTTGCTGGTCTTCATCAAAACCGAATACGCCAACTGTTCCGATAATAGTAGCCATATCTTTGTGTGGGTGTCAAAATTGGATAGTAACCCGGTATCGGGCAGATTGAATAAATGACTCGTCCTGCACCTGCGGTTCATCCACAGCAAGCAGAGCGATGCGGTAAAGGTAGAAGTCTGGAGCTATGTCATTGAGCAAGAGGCGAAGCTCAGGCTTTTCCATCTCCGCGCAGAGTTGCGAGAAATAACGCCGGGAACTCACTCCGGCAAGCTCGTAAGCGTTGCTGTGAAACTGAATCTCCAAGCTGCATTCCCATGTATGATTCATGAGTATGATTTCCTCATCAGCCGTTACAGTCACAAGGACGTAGGGATAGAGACGCTCGCCATCCTCAACCGGGAGATACAGCTGAAGCTCAGGATGGCGTTCAGCAAGAACCTGTCGCAGCGTTTCTGAAAATGAGTGTGGGTTCATTATACTTCCCGGATAATCTTACGTTTCAGGGCTCGGAGGTTGCCCTCGAAGCCTCGTTCAGTTTTGTGCAGGGCGAAAGCCGCACGCCTCATGGTCATGTCCTCGTTATAGGGAACAGAGTTCGTGACGGAGATGGTAATGAAGTGGCCTCGGTGTCGGATAACACAGCGACCCTCAGCTCCACCATGTCGCTTCACCCATGCAGGGATGCGGGTTGCCTTGAGTTCCTGAGCGGCGGCATTCCAGCCAGCGGCTTCACGGCCCAGCTTTTTCTTCTTGGCTGCAAGCAACTTGCGAAGTTCAGCATCCTTTCGCCATCCTTTCTTGGTGATGCGGTGCGTGTTGTAGTGATGCGTCACGCGATTTGTCCAGTTGGTCTTAGCTGTGCCGGGCGAGCTTGTCAGAATCATGGGCATGGTGTTACGGATTGCGTTTGAAACAAATCGCTTGGCTCCGTCTCGTATAGCCTCCTCCATACCTTTCTGCCCGAGGATAGCCATCTTGGCGAGCTTCTTGTCCAAGGAAGATGAATTGATGATTACCTTTGCAGACATTGGATTTCAATCAGGGGAATGGAAGTTTTGATGCTGATGCTGTTAATGCGGTAGTTCCTGCGGTCATAGCTGAGGATATCGCCGACCTTTACATCAGCTGGCCAGTCGGCTTTCCTAGCCTTAATCGTCAAGGAGTCCTGATTGGCAAAGCCACCTAAGTCAAGCTCCTCCGCTGTACTGCCCTGACTGACTAAAGCCGGAATATGAGCCCCGCCAATGACCACGTAGGATGGTAAATCCGCGTGGATTTCGGCAAAGTCCGCAATCATTTCATCGGCGAGGCTCATGGTGTTAATCGGCTCAGGCTGCGGTGGTAATGCGCTTCAGGGCTTCCGGTCGGATAACCTTGTAACCATACAGAGCCTCAAGGGTGATATACACCTTGTTGGAAGTGGTGTCCGTATAGCGGAGGTAGCCGAAGGTCAACCCGGTTACAGGATCCGTAACAGCCCCGGCTTCATCGTAGTTGGCGATGGGCTGGAGGTAGCGCATGGCTACGGCAACGGCAGAGGGATGTGCTACGAAACCAGCCAGATTCTCGTTGTTGCTCGGTACGCAGTCCGTCTCATGCACATTGAACCCGGCGATTCGATTCACGCGAGCTTCCACGACACCGGGCTGAGCCAGATTGGTAATGAAGCTGCGAGAGACGATATCGTCTGCAAGCAATGCGGTATTGAGGCTGGTATTGAGCACAAGGGAACGCTGGCCTTTAGGCATCTTGGCAAGGTTGCAGGCTTCGCGGATGCCCAGAATAGCCTTGTAGTCGAACTCATCCGCAGAAACGCCCTCCAGAGCGGCGGCGAAGTTGGACTTGGTAACGCAGCTGAAGATGTCGGTCAGAACATCAATAGCCAGCTGCTGTGCGGCTGTAGATACGAGCTTTTCAAGGAGGGGTACTGCCGTAGTGGCAGCTTCCTTGGCAGTCATGTGTACAGTCTTGAACTTGTGCTTATTGAGCACAATCGGAATGGAGCTGGCCTGACTGTCAGCGTTGGCGGTATAGTCACCGGCAAAGTCCGAGGACGGCGAGGGAGCGCCAACGATGGGGACTTTTACAGTATCGCCCTTGTCGGCAGAATCGGGACCGAAGTTGGTAGAGAAGATACTCAGGGGCATCAACTCGGTCATCCACGGCAGGAGTGCCGCCTGTGCGATACGTACGTCTTTGAGGTCTGTGAGTGTATTAGCCATAATCGTGTATGAGTGTGGGGTTAGATGTTGGAGTAAAGTTCGGCACGCTGAGCATCAGTCAGAGAGCGCAGGAATACAGTCTGCTCACCGGGAGTCTTGATGGCAGCAAAGCGCTCGTGAAGCGATACGGCATCAGGGTCACCCTTAGTCGTTACCTGCTGAGGGGCGGCAGCTGCTCCGTAATACTCGGCAGCTCGTTCCTCGGCGGTCTTGGCTTCGGCTTTGAGTCGCTGTACATCTTCGAGTGCCTGGCGGTGAGCGCCCTCCATCCCTGCAAGCTGTTCGCGGGTATGAGTCAGGTTCTCGGTCAGTTCCTCGTTGGCGGCCTGTAGTGTGGCATTTTCCTGCTGCAGCGCAGTCAGCTGGGCGGTAAGCTCAGCCACCTGTGCATTGGCAGCATCGAGTTGTTCGTCTATTGTGTCCATATTAGTGTGGTGGGTGTCAAAATTGGTGGCGTATGGCGAGCTTCGCCTGTAGGGAATCAAGGTTGTAGGCAAGAGCATCCACCAATGAATGCTCCCGCGCTTCTGATCCGTAAAAAGTCTGTCCTTCCATGTCGGCAGCATCAATGTTGCGGCGGCGGGTAACAGCTTGCTTGAATGTCTCCCAAGTCGCATGCACCTGCTGGGTAAGGCGTGCTCTCTGCTCATCGGTGAGGCTGGTGCCCTCGACCCCGGTGCTCTTGTATTTACCCGCAGAGAACACTTCCACCTTAAAGCCCTCCTTTTCGTAGCGGGCGGTAGCATCCAGAATGGGAAGTATCACGCCGATGGAGCCAACGATGGCAGATGGGCTGGCGTAGATGCCATCTGTCTGACTGGCAATCCAGTAGGCAGCGGAGCAACATTGCCCGGAGGTGAAAGCGTACACATGCTTGCTATCGGATAAGGTGGCTACGGCATGAGCCAGCTCCGGCGTTCCGTTGACTGTACCGCCTGGGGAATCTATGTCGAGGATAACTGTGTGGATGGTATCATCGGCGGCAGCTTGGCGTAGTGTGTCCGAGGTCTGCTGCATATCACACAGACGAATGCCCCAGACTTCAGCCCTAGCTTTCAACTGAGGGCGAACCTGACGCATCATGGTTCCGTGAATCGGGATTACGGCAACTCCGTTCTTGGCTGCATAGGGCGCGGTAGGAGCTTCTTCTTTGCCTGTCTGAACAGGAAGAGCCGTGCCGAGGGCGGCAGCGAGATTCCGGTAGGCTTCCAGCGTAATCAGCCAGGGCTGCGTGGGGGATGCGGTTACGATGTTCATTGCGGTGAGGATTGTGTAAAGGATTGAAATAAGTCCTGCGGAGCGAGGCCATACTTGGCTGCGGTTTCTCGGATAAGTGCCATCTCCCGGGCTCGTGTCTCCAGCTCATGGTTGATGTCACAGCCCAGCTCGGCAAAGTGGTCGGTAAGCGTTTTCAACCCCGCCTTGATATCCTCGCGATTCTGCTGGCTTTCACGCCCGGCATCGACTGTGACTCTGCGGGGAGTCACGAAATCGACCTCCGTCCAGTTTTCTGCGGGTGGCAGTTTGCCCGCCGAGATGGCATGCCCGATGACAAAGAGCCATATCGGGCGAAGCATCCGGTCGATGAGCACATTCTGTCGGTAACTGAAACGGCGGTCGGCTTTCGCAACAATAAGACGAACTCCGGCTCCTCCCACTTTGGAAGAATCGCTGGAGAACTCGTAAGGTAACAAGCCCAATGCGCTGTCGCGTTGCAGGTAATCGAGGAAGCCTTGGAACGTGGGGCTGGGCCTGTTGCTCTGAAAACTCTCCAGAGCTTCATCCGGTTGAAGCTTTACCAGCTTGCCGCCGAGGATGGTCTGTAGGAAGCCGGCATCGCTGCCGCTGGGCGTGCGTGGCGTATCAATGCGGAAGTCGCGGTCATCCACATTCACCTTGTTGGTCTTGAGGACGCGAGCCACATCGGCGTTGTCCTTTACAGCATGCTTCTCCAAGGCCAGCAGCTCCATGACATCCAGCATGTGGTTGATACTGTGCTGCAAGGTGGGGAATCCGCGTAGCTGGGAAACGGCATCCGGGTCGAAGATGTGCAGGACATCGTGAGCTGCCAGATCCGTAAAGCCGCCATCGTCCTTGAGCAAGCGATAGGCTACGGGCTTGCCTACGCCGGAAAGCTTTACACCATCAATGAAAGGAGACTCGGAGTTGTCGATGTCGGTTGAGCCGATGCGATGGCTTTCGATGAGCTGTATCTTAGGCTCGCCGTTTTCCAGCGTTTTGAGGATGAAGATTTCCCCATCCACGTCCAAGGCCTTACAGGCAAGGTGTTCGCATTGTATCAGGTTGAAACGGCCGGAGATGTCGGCATGCCTTGCCCAGCGGGTGAAGTAGTCCAAGGCTTTCTCGTTCCAAGCGGCATCCTTGGATGCAGGCTGCGGCAGAATGCCGTCTCCGATGGAGTACAGAGCCATGCTGCCTACAATCTCGCGCAGGAACCCGCTGTTCTTTACGAGGTAGCGGCTGCGGCGTACCAGCTCGGAGCGGATACCGGGGGAAAGGTCGAGCGTTGCATCCTGCGGAGCGCTGCCCGGCACGCTTGCCCGGCGCGGCGAACGATTAGCCCCCTCAAAGACTGAGGTGGTGCCAAAGAATACACGAGCTGCAAGTCGTTGGATGAAGTTCATAAGGGGAAGCGGTAGGGGGCGTGGGATAATGAGCTGGAGGCATGGGACTCGTCATCGGCTTGGCGCTCGAAGTGAGTCAGAGCGTAGGCGCATTCCTCCAAGATGTCGGTGATGGGCATGGTGAATTGCTTGGAAACAGACGTGCTGCCATCATTCCAGCTCATGATGGTCTTACCCTCCATGAGCAGCTTCTTGGCATTGGCCTGTATCTGCTTTACTTCCTGCTCGGTGAAGCCTTTGATGAAGAGTCCTTTTGCACTCATTTCTCAAACTCGGTTCGGGCTGATGTACTGGTGGCGTACAGGCTGAGCTGGTAATGGGGCTGGTCAACAAAACTCGTCCACGTTCCACCCCAGGTAATGCCCGGAATCTGAGTGTAGAGCTTGCCTACTTTTGCATACAGGGGATGGTCACCGAAGTATTCCTTACCCTTGAAGATGCCGATGTCCCAAGCAATGCCGAAGTTGTGCATGCTCTGGCCACCACGGGCTTTGGTGACGCGCGGGCGCTTACGATAGAGGGCGTCCTGTTCCTTGTAGGTGCGAGTACCGCAGATGATGCGGACATCGTACCCCTCGGCTTCAGCTACAGCCTTGGCTGCTTTGAGCCAGATGCGGGCGGCTCGCTGCGCTTCCGGGGTAAGCGTGGCTATGTTGCGCTCGGAGCGGTCATCGAAGCTGCCGTACTCCGTTTTCAGGTGGGCCGCATCGTTGAGCCATTCATGGGTTGCAGCCTTGGTCTTGCGGCCATTGACGCCATCTATCTTGCCGGGCTTGTATCCGGCAAAGGTCAGTAAGCGCTGCCAGAACTGCACGTCCTTTTGCACTTGTGCCAGAGTATCAGCCATTGGTATTGTCCTCCTTGTCTTTGGTTACAATGCCGATAGCACCGGCAATGGCGATGCCAGCTGCGATAATCTGCTCTGCAAGCTCTGCGGAAATGGTAGCTCCGCAAGCGGTTACAAGGCCGATAAGGCCAAGCCACGTAGAGCGCTCCTTCAGTCGATTGAAAATGTACTTGAACATACCCTTGCGGGCGTGTCAAAAACAGACACAATCTAAGCCGAAAGAGCTTGACCGAGACGGCAGAGCGAACTATAATAACCGTCACAAACTTTTACACTTATGGCTACTATCACCAAGAGAGAACTCGTGAATATGGTCTGCGCTCAGCTGGACAACGGCTGCACTCAGGCAGATGTACTGGAGGTTGTGCAGAAGATGGTGGATTCCATCACGGAAGCTGTCAGCAACGGCGATACTGTGGTGTTCCGCAACTTCGGTACGTTCTGCCCCAAGGAGGTGAAAGCTAAGGTCGGTCGCAACCCCAAGGACCCCGGCAAGGACGTGGCTATCCCCGCCCGCACAGTTGTGAAGTTCAAGGTCGGTAAGAACCTGAAGGACGCTGTGGCCAAGCTTTCCAAGTAAGAATACTTTACCACACAAAAAGAAGAGGACGTATCTGCTCAGGTGGATACGTCCTCTTTCAATTACAGCCACTTGGCTATCTTGTGGGCAAATTGCCAGTTGCGGCAGGTTCGGTAACTCTTATGCCCGATGTGCGGGTCTGCCGGGTCGATGTCCTCTTCGCTGAATGGAATCTCCTCGGCGTTCTCGATTTCAATCTCAATACCATGACGTGAGACTCGCAGCATGCTACCCTCTTTCTCCCGGAATGCCAGATGGAAGTTCCGGCTCCAGACGTAGGGTGAACTCACTCCGCACAGGTAATGGTATGGGGCATCCGGCAATGGCACATTGTGCAGCTCCTGTATGCTTGGCCGGATAGAGGCGTTGTAGTCTCCGATAAGGCTATGCGCACAATGCTCACGCAGGTTCACTCCGTGAACGTGTTTGAGCCAGAGATAGGAAAAGCGGCCTGATACCTGAATTGTTCGGATGATAATCATATTGGTTCAGCGTCTAGTATAGCACAATCTCGGACAATTTTCAAACTCTTTTTACATAAATCCACGTTCACTTTCAATCCTTTGCATAAGTTCAGCGGTCAGCTTTTCATGCTTATTGTGGCGGTAGTTACCGGGGTATTCCATGTTGAACTCGGTGTTGATGGCTTCCTCAATCTTCTCCCGGCTGAGCTTCTTCGGGTGGTAGGCTATGGCGTAGAGCTGGGGTAGCGAGTCAGAACCGAAGAACTCGACTTTCTCGAAGTATTGAAGCAGCAACTCCCGGAGGCTTTCGTGGGTATGGAAGTGCTGCATTGTCCAGACGCCGCTGCGGTAGGTCGCGCCGAAGTTTTCTTTATCGAGGAACTGGATATCGCGGCCGTGGCTGTTGTAGGTCTTGAACGTCTTGAGACGCTCGGTAAAATTGAGCGAGCGAGTACCGATGTAGATGCGGCCGTCCTGCTTCAGTAGCGCGTTACAGGTAGTCAACACGGCATGTTCAAAGCGGCTGTTCACCACGGAATTGAGTACGCTGTCCAGCACCACGGCATCATACAGGCCATTGCGACTCAGGTCGGCATGCAGTCCATTGATTTGCTTCACGACTTCGCGGACATTCAGCACGCCCTTGTCCTGAAAGTGGGGCTCGTAGGCAAGTAGGTTGTAACCGCGCTCGGAAAGCATCTTGGCGTAGGCACATCGCCCGGCACCGAAGTCTACAGTACGCTCGGTCTTTTTCAGCGTGGGGATAACGTGGTTCTCGTAAAGGGTGGAGACGATGAGTCGCTTCTTGCGTCCCTGCAATCGGTGCATCTGGCAATGCAGCTGGTTGTAGGACTTCACGCCCAGGGCATCGTAGAAGTATTGGCCGTAGTCGAGACTCAGGTAACGAAGCATCTCGGCCTCCTGTTCCTGGGGAATCATGTAGCAGAGACAGGACACGCGCAGCTGTTTGCAAGCTACAGCGTAGTCAGAGTTGAGCAACACGCGCCCATCTTCGGAACATACAACGCTGCCCCAGCTGCCATAGCGCATGATAAGCCCGCTCATGCCGTTAATGATAAGCGCATTGTTGTTGCGTTTGAACTGGATGCGCTCAGGCTCGATGTAGCAGTACGTTTCAGGCTCCAGCTCGCTACCCTCCAGATTCAGCGTGACCGGAGTCTTGTTGGTTTCGATGCTGTTGTGGAAGAGGTTGAATCGGATTTCATCGGTGCGTGTGATGTCTTGCAGTCGGATAGCCGGGCAATGGGTGATGCCTATGGCTTTCATGGCTCGGGTGCGCTGGTGACCAGCAGTCAAGATGCCGTTCTCGCCATTGATAATGACAGGCTTAATTACGCCGAACTTCCGCAGACTCTCCTGCAGCTTGATGAACTTGTCCTCATCCAGCTTACGAGGGTTGTAGTCTGCCGGGGCTAAGGCCGACAGCGGATAGGAGGGTATGAACTCCGCTTTCTTACTGTTTTCAGCTTTCATGGGTGTTCTGAGTGGTGGTGTTACGGAAGCGAGAATCGCCGTACTCCAGAAGCTCCAGCACAAGGCCGTTGTAGTTGCCATGTTCTGCGCTGTAGTTTTTCAGCATACGCTCAAAGCGTTCTACTTCATCCGGCTGCATGTAGGCTTTCTTGGCTCCGTACGCAATGAACGGCATGGTGGTGACTGTGATGTCGTTGTCAGCATCCAAGGGTACAGCTTCAGGAATGTCCTCGATATCCTCTGCCTGAGCCAGCATCGTGCTGATAGCTGCATCGTCAAAGCCTGTAAGTGCCAAGTCAATCTCCCCCTCCAATTCCTGCATGAGGGTGTTAAGCATCTGCTCATCCATGTTGGAGAGTTCGGCAATCTTGTTGTCGGCGATCATGTCGGCCCACTCTGCTGCCTCGTTCTCATACTCCTGATAATCGACAGGTACAGAGTCGAGTCCCAGCATTCTGGCAGCAAGCAAGCGGCCATGGCCTTTTACCACGAAGCCGGAGCGGCGGCTTACGACAATCGGATTGCGCCAGCCTTGGTGGCGTATGATTTTTGCCAGAGCGATAATCTGGTCTTCCGGGTGGCGGTTCGGGTTGCGGGGATTCTCAATCAGGGAGTCTGTTGCAACGATATCGGTGTGGGAGCAATAAATCTGTGGAGTGTCCATGCACTCCGGCGGCTTGTCAAAAAAGCATACTTGACTCGCCATCAAATATATAATACTATTGTCACTATGATGGATGCCATGGCCGAATACTACTACACGGATGATAATAATCAGGTCAAAGGGACTTATTCCTTTGAACATATCATGATATTGCGGCAAGAAGGTAAAATCTTCGATGATACGCAAGTTTGCAAAAAAGGCGAATCAAAATGGCTTCCTCTTGGAGAGGTCATTGCTGCACGCTCCAAGACAAGAAGAAAAGCAGCTAAACTTGAGGCTGAAGAGGAAGATGACGATGAGGAAAAGGAGAATCTTCCCGTCCCTGAGCTACTCAATCTGGCGAATCTTCCGGCTACGTGTCGGCTCGTTCGAGTTGTCTGCCGTTTCGTTATCGCATGCCATGTTATAGCTCTTGTAAGCGGTATTGGTGCTGGTATTGGTTGTTTGTTCAAACACGCCAATCCTGCACTTGGTGCGTTAATTGGTCTGGTTGTAGGTTGCGTTGCAAGTTACATTGTGCTCAAGAAAATAGAGGACGAGCAAGACGATTAAGTGCGCAGCCACACACACGTCAAAGACGATAGCACTTCAACAGGAGTTTGACCCCGATTTGACCCCGATTTGACCGTGATTTGTCAGGAGTTTGACCTCAATCTAACCTCGATTTGACCTGCATTCGACAGCTCTTTAACAGCTGTTTAACCTAAAATCGGGCAGTTTAACCGCTTTTTGACCGCTTTAACCGCAGTTTGACCTTAATTTGAGCTTAATTTGACCTTAATTTGACAGGTGTTTGATAGCGATTTGACCTTAATTTGACTCCTATCTAACCCCGCTTTAACCCCGATTTGACCTCAATTTAACTCGAAGAATCCGGTTAAATCAGGGGTTAAAGTCTCTGTTTATTCGCTCGAACTCACGCTCTCTGAGCCTACAAGCTTGAGCATGATAGCTGCGCAGACCTGCATGGCCTCACAGTCGAGATAGTGGTTCGGGCGTTCACCAATCTGCTTCCATATCCAACGTCCTTTATCGTAGGTACGGCTTTCGGAGTCCAACATGTCGAGATATTCGGTAGGCGCGTTGGATGGTACTTCCCACAGGGGCGCGGTAACATTCTTTCGCAAGCGGAAGAGTGCATCCTTTACGTTCAGGTTACTCCAGAAGTACATATCGCAGAAACTCTGACCGCCTTTGTTGTAGCCGAGGTTGATGCTACGCTTAGGCGAGTAGAATCGCTCAACAGTCTGCCCGCCGCTGGGGCGATGTGTGAACGTGTTGCGCTTATCACCCATCAGGGCAGTCCATCCATGCTCCGCACAATGGGCATACACCTCGTACGTTGAATAGCCGGCATCCACAAAGACAAGATTCGCGCGTACCCCATACTTCTCCTGCATAGAGACAATATCCTCCCACGTCTGCACATGCGCGCAGTCCATCATGCGCGAGCTGCCATCCAACGCCCATGAGCGTACAACCACATAAAAACTTTCTCGCTGCACGTCTACAGTCAGGAAGCGTAACGATATACCGCCGATATTACCCTCATTCTCCCAGGGCTCACCGATGCGGTAATCAGATGGCGTGGTTTCGATATGGTAATCCTCCTGCACATCGTTCCAAGGCAATGCGAGGCGCTTCTGGTAAAACTGCTGCAGCTGGGTATAGTCGCTTTTACGCGCCGCAGCCTTGGCGCGGAGGTACAGCTCAGCCAGCATGCCCCAGCTCATGGTGGCCAGCGCATTCCAATGAAAGCCCACGTATTCGGAAGCTGCATTAGGATTCTGAACTACAAATCGACCTGAAGCGTTGAGATCACGCCGGACATCGTCTCTGTCCTCAAAGTGCGCTTGGCAATGGACGCAGCGCATGTAAGTGGTAGCGCGTACCTTGCGGAAGTCATAGTTACCATCAGCATCCTTGCAATCCTTTGCCCATTCAACGCAAGTCCACGAAAAGGCCTGTTCCTTACCACAATGCGGACAGGTGAACATCCACTCTCTTTGGTCGGTCGTACCGAACTTGGTGTGCGTATCGTCACCATCGAAGCCGCCCTGTGAGCAGAAGATACACTTGCCCAGCCAGCCGAAAGCGGTGGTACGAGCTTCAGCTTCAGCCATGTGGCCTTGCGGCCAACGCCATGTTTCGTCACCAATCAGCCAGCGGATAGAGCGGCGCTGCAGGTTGCTCTTGTTGTATGCGCCCTCCACCCATAGAGTCATGCCGTTGGCAAAGTGGATGGTGGTATTGCGCATCTTGTACTTGTCTGCCGGGTACAGGGCTTTGACTGGCTGGCAGCTATCAAAGAGCTTACGCAAGCGTCCCTCTGCTTGGTCTTTGGCGTCATCATCGTTCTGATCCAGCCAGAGTGTAGGCCCAGGCAGGTTGGATATGATATAGCAGAGAGCCACCTCAATCGCGGTGGACTTGGAACTCTGCACAGCTGCAATGATTGAAACAAGGCGGGTACGCGGATTCACCATTTCCTGCATTACTTCCTTGAGCATAGGAGAATGGAGGACTCGGAATCTGCCCGGGATAGGCGAATATGGGATGCTTTCAATATGGTGTTCAGCCCAAGCCCATACATCTTGGCGGTCGGGTGGAGTCCATGCTTCACGCCACAGGGCTTCCAGATATTCGTTCTCGGGCATAATCAAGAATCTGTTTGAGGGTGGCGGGGTTAATCTGCGGGGCTGTCAGGCGAATGACAGTCCAACCTTGGAGCGTGGCCGTGAGGTATTTCTCGGCATCATTGAGGAAGCCTCGGGGTGTCAGATGCCGACCTCCACTCCAAACGCCGCCCTCAATCTCAACGAGTATGTGGGCATCTTCCCAAGCAAAGTCCGCACGCCAGCGGCGGGTCGGTACAAATTGATACTCGCGTTTCAGCACAGGGCCACCGAGCGCATCCCACATGCGGGCGAAGCGTTCTTCCAATACCGAGGTCTTTTGTTTTGCTTTAGGTGGCACATGCTCTGGCGGGTTGTCAAAAGTCAGGGCGTTAAGCTCTCCTTGTTGCCGCCGGAGTCCGCACCTGTGCCATCGTGCAGAGCCGTCAACACTTCGTCTATCGCCTGAGCCAGAGCCTCCTGTATGCTCGGCGCATCTTTCCCGGCCAAGACAGGTGGCATCTCTTTTTCAAACTTGGAACGCAGCAGATTCACCACGCGCCCGCAACGGCTCAGCCATGCTTCACGCACAAGGTCTTTGCGGATGTACTCACCCTTGCGGATAGCCAAGCGGAACTCTTTTTCATGGATTTCAGCCATGAGCTTGCGGACTTTCAAGCCCTCTTCATCGCCGGGCTCTGTACCATCCAGCCGTTTCTCGTGCATAAACTTACGCCATGCAATGACATCGTGCGTGCCATTCGGTTTCGGCTCCGGCGCACCCTCCAGCTTACGCCAGTTGCCTATCGTTCTCCGGCATACACCCAGAGCCGCTGCCAAATCAACAACGGTCTTGGCTTCGGTAATGGTCAGGTCACCCTTTTGGCCGGGACTGTAGGCGATGGATTGCAACAAATCTACTTCGGCCTTGGTGAGTGTTTTCTTGGACTTCACCTTGGAAATAGCTTGCTTGATAGCATTGGCGCGGTTGACTTCAAGAACTGTATCGGCTTGGGCTGGTGTAACGATATTCGACATAAAGGGGATGCCCCTTGCGGGGCGGGGTTAAAGGTTAATGTTGTTGCTGTTTAGTATTCTTCCGGCAGTAGCGCGGTGGTTCGGCTTCTGTCCCACTCCGTGATAACCCAGAGGACGCGACCATCTTCGAACTTGTATACGCTCATGACTCTTCCGGGGTCTTTCGGGTCGATGGCGGCATCGTTGGTCTTTTTGTCCTCCTCGCAGCAATCGCCCCAGTCTCCGTAGGAGTGGCGCTTCATGCACTTGGCTATCTCTTCTTTCGTAAAGGCTTCATCGGCTCCCATAGTTACGACTGTTTGCCCCAGCTTCACCTTAATCCGGCAGGCTTCTATGAACCACGGCGGGCGTACTGTACAGGCGGTGTGTTCCCACCAGACTTCCTCCAGCTTGTCAGGGCTTACGCCCTCTTCCGTTTCAAGGAGCAGATATCCTTTCTTGGATACATAGCCCCATTCCAGCTTGCGGGTTCCATCCTGCATCGCGAAGATGCGTACCTCGTTGGAGTGGTTGCTGGCAAAGCGGCGCGGGTATCGGAATACCAGCCCGCCGAGCTGCTTCTTCTCTTCATTCGCTGTCAGGGCAAGGAAATCCTTGCAGCCGGTGCAGACGATGATGTTCTGTAGACCGCCCGCCAGCTCCTCAGCTATCTGGAGTGCGATTTTCTGGGCTTGTGCTTCCTGTTCAGGTGTGTATTCGTTGCTCATGGATTCTGTGTTGTGTTGGTTATTCGGGGAAATTGGAAAGCCACTCCTCTTTCATGTTCTCCGGGAAGTGGTGAATGATGGTGGAGATAGGCTGTATATCGAAGTCCTTGGTGACTCTGTACCATTCCAGCTTGCGAAGCCCATCCGGCAGGGCTATCACCCTTGCCATGTTGGCGCCGTTGTGAGTCTGGATGCTACCGAAGGTTACTGTGATACCCCCGCGATTAAAAGAGTCAGGCTCGTGAACGATAACCTGACTCTCTTTCGGTTGCTTGGATTCTCCCCAGAGTTCGTATTGCAGGGTTTCTGCATCTACCAAGGCTCCGGGCCACGCTGTTTTGATTAGCTCTTGCATATTTATAGTTAGCGGTTTATCGCTTTCTATACTGTAGCATATTGAGCGTACAAGTCCAGCAGTTTTTTTATTTTTCTTCGGCAGTAATTGCTTGATTTTCTGCGTTTAAGGCTTTCAGCCTTTCCGTGTCCTCCTGTATTCTGCGTGTGCTTTCCTCCATGTTTTCCATGAGCTGCTGGTGACAGGCGTCAAGCTCAGCTCTCAAGCGCTTAGACGTGAAGTGCCAATCTACGCAGCAGTACAGAATAAGCGTGCAGCCAACGGCTGTAAGGATGTAGTCAAGCAAGTTGCTCTTGCGGGCGGCGGTGTTGTCTTTATCTGTATTTTTGGTCATGATGTGTTGTGTTTAGTGTTGAGGAAATGGGAAAAATGAGGGGCTGGAGGGAGCCGTGGAGCGCATAAAGCTTCCACCGAAAGGAGTGCAGCCGTTGAGCAACGACCCTATGCTCATTTGCGCTCTTGGCAAGCCATCCGAGACGCTCTTTACTGAGGCGAGGTTTAGCATCTGATTTTACGAGAGTTAGATGAACTTTTCTCAGCTTGCCATGAGGGGCGCTGACGCGCCCTACAAGGCGTTGCAAAGTGGGAAAGCATAAAAAGTGTTTCGCGCGAGAAGTGCGCTCGCACAAGCCGGGGCAAGTCTAGTGATTGACAGTCAATAGATTCCTTAGATGACGATGGCCACCATGAATCCGATTTTTTGAGGCCAAAAGCCCCGTAATTCGGCTTTTGCGGCGGCTGAGCGCCCGCTGAACTGGCTTTTTCGTGTTCCCCATAGGCAGGTTTAGCTGGTGTCAGGCGGTGGTTACGGCTTCGTCAAGCTCCTTCAGGCGGAACATGATTTCTTCATGGTATTCCAGCAAAGGCTTCAGTAGCTCAAGCGCGGCATCGCATTGTTCGCGAGTATATTCGCAGGGCTCTTGCTTTGCTGCCCATCGGCCGAAGTTGAGAGCATCCCACTTAGGCGGGGCATCAGGGCTCACTCGCTCCGGCAGGTCGAGAATCCCCAGGCGGTCAGGTTCTTCGCCTACAGGCGGGTGGCTCATGTCTACCTCAGGCTCAGGCTTAAACTTGGTCTGATGCAGTTGCTTGCGGAGGGCTGTACATGTCAGCTTATCCTCGGCAGCTTTCTGTAAGACTTCTTCGCGCTGGTCAGGGTCGGCATCGGTGCGGGCAATCTCTTGGTGGTGCGTAAAGGACAGGCCGGGATGTCGCTTGTCTACCGGGAACTTCTTGCACGTTCGCACGATATCGCGGAGCGTATTTCGTGACAAGCCAGTAGCTTGCATGGCCTCCTCGTACTTGCCTGTGGTGTACTGGTTGCCCCAGCGGCGGTCACCGAGCAGAAGAATGTCACCCAGCAGCCAGCAGCTCGATTTGTTGATGGACAGCACAGTACGGAATACGGCATTGTAATCCTCGGCTGTAATATCCTCCTTGCTGATAATGAGTCCATTGCCACTCATTTGAATACCTATCACACCGGACTCAACAATGCCGGGTAACATTTTGCTTGTAGTGTTAACACTACAACCACTTTCTTCGATTGCAATTTCAGAAGTGTTTGTTTCCATATATTCTGAATAGTTGTCAAAATTAGCGGCGGCGATTGCTGAGACGATAGGATTCACGAGAGGATTGCTTGCGCTGGTTGCCCATAGGTGGCAAGCCCAGCTGCTTCTCAATCTGCCGGACGTGGTAGTGTAAAGCTTGCTTGCTCATCCCCATCTTCTTCGCACATTCCTCGATGGTGGTGCTTCCTTGGTCGAGTAGGTAGTTGAGACAGGCGGCGCGAAGCTTCGGGTTGCCGCCCTGAGTCAGAAAGGCTTGCAGCTCCTGTACATCCTGCATACCAAGCGTGGTAAGAATCTCGGCGCGATTCTTACTGAGCTTGTTGCGGAGCGGTGCTGCTACCGACTGTTCTTCGCTTTCTATTTCCATGATTTCCTGGGGCTGCATCTTGAGGGGGATGGTGTCAAGGCTTCGGCTGCTAACGTCCGTATCAGGCAAGGCCTGTAGAAGTCCTAGGGCTTCGGCGCGTTCGCGTTCAGCCGGGGAGAGAGACTCGCGCCAAGCTTTTGCCTCGGCACTCTCGTAGGCTTCTTCGTACAGCTTTCGCCGATAGGCTTCCTTGATGGCGTATAAATCGTTCTTAGACATAAGGGGGTATGGTGTCAAAGGTTGTAGGGTGCGGCGGCGAGTTGTGACACATGACAGATGACACTTTCGTTTTTAACGAGTCCTATACACGTATATATAAATTTCACACGTATACACTTCTCATTATTCTTTTCTCCCCTATATACTTTATCTGTACAATAAAGTGTCACAAGTGTCATTAAGGAGAGAAACAGCTTAATAGGCAACAGCTTAGCAGAATGACACTTTGCTGTGACACTAGATTTCTCCAGTGTCACAGCTTCGTTAAGTGTCACGAGCCAAAGAGCCTTAGAATGGGCAAAGCTCATCGAGTTCTCCTTCCTGATTAGGGCTGTTAAGGTATTCCATGAAAGCATTGCGGTCGATAGCCCACTCACGTGCTTTAGACTGGCGATCATAGACCAAGGGGAAGTCCCCGGCGCTGGCGAGCTTGCTGATACGCCTGCCGATGCTCGTGGGCGTTACAGCCCCTCGTATCATGTCTTTCAATCCGTCCTGCAGCAGCATTTGTTGCATGAACCACGTAGACGAGCCTTTCAGCTCTTGCAAGCTCTTATCCGCATCAAAGCAGTCCTTTACAAACAGCGTCAATATCTCGCGGAACGAGGCTGTAGGGCTGGAATCTGAAGCCTCTGCAAGCAGCTCAGGGTGCAAATAATTGCGCACTCCCCATCTTGCATCGCCTACGCAATGTTCAGGTATCTCCCAGTTGAGCAGGAATGAGCAAAGCGCCCCCATCTCCGCTTTAGCTTTAGCAGCGCCATCGGCATCATTCATCGGCTCGTCAGTAGTCTTGAACAGGCTGAGCTTATCGCGGTTGGATAGTTCGATGTCCGGAAGAAGCTGGAGGGAATCAGGGTCGGTGTTGAGCGTGACAATGATGCGGCCACTCCAATAAATCCCGGTGGCGCTCTTGTATTTGCCTTCGCAGGAATGAAAGTGGTTTGCGGCCATCTTCTTTAAGCTCTTGGCGAAAATGGCACGCTCGCGGTAGTCGCCCTTGGACACAGTATCGTTTAGCGTCCACACGCCGCTGCCCATGAGGTGGTCATTGAAACGAGTCTGCCCGAGGACGTACTCGCTGGCATCAACCGCTCCACCCATACTTGCACCATACAGGCATTCACTTAGGAAGTTTTTACCGCTGCCCACAGATCCAGCAATGAAAATAGTGTGGCCGTTCTTCGGCTCGCCCTTGTAAGCGTTTCGGTAGGCGTATGCCCAAGCGGCCATAAATCGGTCGCGCTGGATGATATCAGGGAACAGGCGTTCCATGAATGAAGCAATCCAAGGGAAGCCATCGCCCCACTCCTGACCCTTGCTCAAATCAGGCTCATGTACGCGCAGGAAGCTGGTATTGAGTCGTGCTTCACCCTGAATATGAATGATGCGCTCCTTGCGGTAAATGAATGGACAGGCTGCCGGAAGCGTGTTGTAGGTGGCGATTTTCGCTACCAACTGCTTCACCGGGCTGTCCTCACCCTCCTGTTCAGGCTTGCTGTTAAGGCCGTACTTCTCTGTAGCTAGGGATTCGAAGTTCTGGCGGTTATAGGTGAGTAGGCAAGGCTTGTAGCTGCCATTTTCGCTTCTCAGCTCGTTGCAGACGTAGAAGGTGTTATTGACCATATAGCACTCGCTCAAGGCCTTACCGAACGTGTCGGCGCGGAAAGCGTCAATGAAGTCAGAGCCGAAGATGTCTGCCCACGATTGGAACGGGAATGGGCCTGTGAAGCAAATCATGCCATTTTCTTTCACTATCGCGGCGGTGGGGCAATCAGCCAGCGGATCCCAAAAGCGCACACCTCGCGCACCCAGCTCAAATGCTTTATCGCCGCCCCACTTCTTGTCCCAGCCGCGCTTTTGCATTTCCTCCCATATACGCGCGAGAGGAATCTGGGTGCCAGTGGTCGTGAATTTGCTTTTCTTCAGAGCCTCGTCCAGCCAGAGTAAGGACATGGACTCTGCGATGGGCTCCGTGCTGATCTGCTGCCAGTTCCAGCCAGCGTGGTAGTATTGCGAAGTGTTGTAGAAAGCCTTGCCGTCTAGCTGGCCGTAGGCGTTCTTGAGCTTGAGTTTACGTACAATCGTCTCAAGCAAAGCCTGTACCATTTCGGCGTTAGGCATCAGCGGCAGCGGGGCTTGCAAGAACCAGACCGCATGTGTGCCGCCGGAGTAGGAGGAGCTGATGAAGTTGGGCTTGATGGTGAGTTTTGCGGTCTTTTTCTTTCTTTCCTCATCACTCATCACCATATCATAATCCGCTACCACGGCTATCATGCTGACGGCCGGATTCTCGCGGCTCACCATCTCATGCTTGTTCATGCCGCGGATGCCGCTGAACAGGCAATCTTTCGTAGCCGGGTTGCAGATGTAGGAGCGGTAGGCGGCTTTATCACGGAGCTTGTCGTGGGCGATCACGCGCTGCTGCCAAGGCTGGCCGAAGGAAATCGCAGCGGCCATCAGGTTCGGGCGCATAGGCAAGGCCGGGAAGCCGGCAAAGGCATCAGCAGAGGGTTCAGGGTTCACGCCAAAAGGTTCAACTGAGGGTTCAGAATTGCCCATTTGAACCTCCTGTGAGGGTTCATGGTTCATGTTTTTCCAGTCCTCGCGGCGGCAGCGTGTCTTTATCGTGTCGGGGTTGAGCCCAAAATGCTCGGCAGTCTGCTTGTAGCTGCGGCAAGTGAGGTAGAATTCACGCACCAAAGCCCAGTCCGTAGACTGAGCCTGGGCGTTGTTGCTGTTGGAAGGATTTGAGTCCATTGTGGTCATTTGGTGTAAAAGGTTGATGAGGTGGTTTCAGCTGCGAGGGGTAGCCCCTCCAGCCACTCTGGTGCAGTGGTCATGATGCGCTGCACATCCTTTAGCGCGGTGTCAACTTTTTCGGTCGGCACTTCCACTACCACCTCGTCATGGATGTGCATCACAACTCGATACCCGGCGGCATCCAGATTCAGCAGGATCTCGCCCAGTACATCGCGAGCGGTGGCCGATGTCAGGTTCTCTGCCAGCTTGCCATCAAAAAAGGCGCAGCGCTTGCCTTGTACTTCTGCGCTTATGCCTTTGGGGGTCATGGCAAGATTGCGGTAGTAAAGAGAGCGGCCAGAGGGCAGCGGCAGAGCGAAGCAAGCCTTGCCCTTGTTCACATTAAAGGCATGGTCCAGCTTAGCCCAGAGCTTAGTGATAAGGCGGTTGCTGTTACGGAAGTCTCTCACGATGCGCTCAGCTTCGCGCTCCGAGATATCCAGCCCCGCCATCGTCTTGGCAATCCTGACGAACACCTTAGCACCGGCGCCATAGCCCAGCCCCAGCACACGAGCCTTAGCCAGTCGGTACAGGTCAGGGTTAGCGTGCTTCAAGGGCTCGCTGCCTGTATATCCCATAGTGGCGCGGGCGTGGGCTTCATAAACCGAGATGCCTTTCTCCAGCTCCTCCATCATGGCGTTGTCACCCGCCAGCCAAGACAAGACCCGTTGCTCAATCTGGCCAAGGTCGCTAATGATGAACGTATGGCCGGGGCGTGGTACAATCATCTTGCGCAGATCTACGCCGAATTGAGCTACGCGCGGCAAGTTCTGGATGTTGAAGCCGCCATCGCCGCTCCAGCGGCCTGTGTGAGCGCCGAAGTATTTGAGCCCGTAGGAGAATGTGCCGTCCGGGCGAATGCGGCTCTCAAGCGTTTCCAATTTCTTGTACAGCGTGTTGGCCTTGCGATAGTCTCGCATTGCCCCCACCCAAGGAAACTGCTCGCCGTATTTCTCCTCCCAGGCAGTACAGCTGTCAGAGTCCTGAGCGAGTGAATCAGGTGCTGATATGCCGGCTTTGGCGCATTCCAATTTCAGATTCTTCAGCGACAGGATAGGCTTGCTGCCATCAGCCCACGGAATCTTGCTGACAGCTTCATCCATCACGCGCAGGAGCTTCTGCTTACCCTCGGCCAGTAGCTTCTGATCCACGTACACGCCGTAGTCGCACATGTCGCGGGTTAAGGCTGACAGCCTGCGTTCCTTGTCGCTCCAAAGTGAGCCGAGCTTGGAGTACAGGTGGTAGCAGTACCAAGAGTCTTTCAGGCAATACTCGCCAAGTTCCTTGGCCATGCCCAAGCGCACAGCGTCTGCCCACGTCTTGTCTTTCATGTCGGTGCGGGTTTCCTTGCTGATGCTGATGCCAAAGGCTCCCTCCACAGATGCCTTCAGAGAGCGGCCGTAGCTGAGCGCACTTGCCATATCGGCGGTGCATACCCAGTCCACCTGCAGCTCTGCCGGGACGATACCGAGCTCGCGCAGCCTCTCGAAGCATGCGCGGTCAAAGCGGGCGTTGTGGGCGCAGAGCGTGCTGCCATCAAGCATCTGCCAGTCGAAATCTTCCGGCTTACCTACATACGCAAACTCACCATCTGATTCAGGAGAATAGATAGAGACGAGGTAGATAGAAGCCGCAGGATCGCGCAGGTAGTGGTACAGGCCGTGGGTGTCGATGCTCAGCTCCTTGCCGTAGTAAGTCTCGAAGTCTATCGCAAAGACCTTGCCTTTCTTCGCTTCAGGTTCAGGCTTCATATTCGTACACCTCCTTTGCTGTTACAGGTTGAAAGCCAGGGTAGTAGACGCCCGGATGCAGGATACAGGGCTGAATCTGGCCATTCACTTTGCCCCAGACAAGATGGAACGAGCAAATGGCATCCCCCAAATCAGAATGGGGGATGCTGAACTCGTCCCGATTGCCAGCGATAGAAAGCTGGTGCTTCGGGTAGTAGCTCATCTCAGGCGTTCTCCTTTCTATCAATCTTTGCCTTTTCATCGGCTTCACGTGCAGCCTTGATGGCTTCGTGGCAGAGGGCAGACAGGCGCATCTCGCGCTTGGTAACTTCCTCGATGGCCTTGGTCAGACGTTCATACTTCTTCGTGTTACCACGCAGCCCGGCTTCGGCTTTGGCGCAGGTTAAGCGCAGGCTCAGGAGACTTAACGAGCGAGCTTCGGTAGCGTAGGCATGGGCGAGGTCATCCTCGGCAGTACGAGGTTCAGAGTACAGGCAGCAGATAAGATTCCAGCCTTTTACACGATTTGCCTTGGCTACGGCCTCAGCACCTACTTCCTCAGCTATTTTAGTAAGGTTCTTAATATCCATTGTTGAGTAGCCCTTTGTTCCTTGGGCTACTCCTTTCAGCAGGTGCAAATGAAAAAATCGGACTACTTTCTGCAAAAAAGTGTTTTGCGACTGCTATTTGGCGATTTGCTTGTTCAGGAAATGGAGGTCGTAAATGGGATGGCGAACTTTTTGATTATTGATACTCAAGGACAAGTGGCGCTGCTCAACCTCGGATTTTATCACAATACTTTGGAATCCTGTATACCGAGGATTCTATGGTATTTACATTCGATATAACATTGGGTGGCGAAAGAATCCTCGCCAAATTAGACACAAACAGCAAGAACTACGACCTTGAGTACAGGCAGTATCTTCTTTTGCAGATGCTTGCCAAGACTATCAACAGTCGTAGGCACGGAACGGACAAGTGGCTCATGAACAACCAAACGGCCTATGATTTTGGCATAGAACTTTGGATGAGCTTGTGCAGCTTGGCTTGTTTCCGTTGCGAGATGGATGTCTTTGAACCTGTCATGCAAGGCCTCATCATGAAACGCCTTGGTGACTACGGTGAGGCATCCCGCCGGGGGACAGGGAAAAAGTCATCGGCAATGGCATCGGGCAGCGAGAACTTCTGCCAGTTCGATGACTTTACCGATGATGCTTGGGATAAGCCCGGCGCTGAGTTTACAAGATGGGGTGATGTGCTATACGATGAAAGCGTACACGCCCCCGATAATGCAGTTAGCATCAAAAACGATGCAGCCATAGCGATGCAGTATCTGAGTAAACTCGATGAAAGAACCCAGATGTGCTTTATCTGGCACGCAGAGGGCATGAAAAATACGGACATAGCTCAACTACTTGGCGTAGATGAATCCTATGTCCGTAAGTTAAACAAGTCTACTGCTGCGCTATTGAAAGCTGAATTGGCTAAGGCTTAATCGTCATCCACAGTAGTGGTACAACTAGCAAACGCTAATCTGTACCTGCCGGGGTTCTCTGGTATCTCTTCCCAGACACAATCATTTGTGCCGAAGAACAATCCGATATCATCATTCAGATTTTTACGAGAGCCAGAGGACCCCGTTTCTTTCAACTCGAAGCCCATATCCCCGCTACGCTCATTCGCCCAGATAAATCGTAATAGCGTGGCGAAATTGGGGTGGTCTTTCACCTTATTGGGATTTCGCTTTGGCCGTTTTGGCTGAAGCATCACAAGCTCGTCAAGTGTGAAGCGCTTCTCAACGCCAGCGTAGCGAATGGTTGCGTAATCACAACCCAAGATAAACTCCACCTGCGATAAATGGCGATATCTCTCTTCAGGTAACCCGAGCGGCCACCTGTGCCAAGGCGGTGTATCGTTAGACTGGAACATGAGCGTATTGTTCTCATTGATTTCACTTTCTACCGGCGCGATCTCAACAAGACGCTTTTCCGCAATATCCCAGCGCAGTAATTTACCGAGCCATGCGTGCTGAATATAGGACTCCTCAATTTGTTCTTTGTACAAATCGGGAGGGGATTCGGTAAACGTCACCACGGCAATCGAAGAGTTGGTCACATTGTTGCCCTTAAATGCGGGGTGCCAGTTCGTACCAGTTGCCAAGAATGCTGTGACACCGAGGGCATTCAGCTGCCCCAGACGATGGACGCCGTCACCCATGTCATCCATATTGAGTCTGGAGTTTTTCATGAGTGCGGTCTGAATGTCTTTCAGCAAGGCATCTTTGTTAATGGGCTGAATCTCGACTTCTGACGGGTCGATGTCAGGCCCAGCTTCTATGCCGAGTTCAACATTGATGTTGCTGCCATAGTAGCTGTCTGTAGCCTCATTATACTTCACGTCCCACTCGCGGCCATACGCATCCGTCCACTTCTTCTCATATTTAGGAGAAGCAACTTCTTTCAGTATGCGAGGATTCACGAAGTCGCCGACACCTGGGGCAAGCGAGTCAAACACGTTATACAGGTTCGCTTTGCTGACTTCTCCTGTTTCAAGCAGAGTCCTTACAATGGGCCAGAACGCAGCAGGTATTGCAGCCTTACTCTCCTTGCTGCAATACTCCTTGATGGGGTAATGCTTCTCAAAGCCACGTCTGCGCAGCCAGCTTCTTACCAGCCCCATCTTACTAAGCATGCTTACAAACAGGCCTTTCTCTTTGTCAATCTTTACAGTTACCCTGTTCTTGCACCCCTTTATTCTCAGGCGCAGGGTAATAGACCTGATCCAAAGAATATGGTCTTTGCTAAACTTCTCCCAAGTGGCACAGATATCCCTGTCTTTCGTATTGTTTAAGGTGAGCTGGTCACCCTCCGCGCCATCCATGACATCGCACTTAATGGAGACGATATACGCTTTGTTGATAATGGTGCTATAATCGGCAATACTGAAAGCCTTTGCCAAGCCATGTCGGCTGATAGGGTCAAACCAATACATCTGGCCTTGTTGGAATAGCTCCTCATGGCCGCAGAAGAAATTTGAGAATTTCTTGGACAGTAGATTATACATCCATTCAGCACCAGACTTGATACGTAGCATTCTGCGCTCAGTATCTAAGACAACGATGCTTCGCGTCAATGGTGGATATTTGATGGTACTGGCCTTACCATCTTCCATTTTCTCCCTAACCACAATGCGGCCGCTGTGTTCAACCAGAGCCCAGATTTCGCCATCAGCGGATTTCGGCTGAAGCACAACATGGCAATCGGTAGTGTAGTGATTCTTTTCGAATCCTGCGTTAAGTTGTGCCTCAAGGTCTTCTTTTTTAGCAGCCAAATCCTTATCATCAGGCACTTTGAAAACAGGCAGCTTAACAGAGCCGTCCTCTTTCTCTTCCGCAAAGTCACCAAACCAATGGTAGTCACGATTGGTGGCAGAATCCAAGGAGTGTATGCGCGACACTATGATTGCCATAGCATCGCTCACTTCCTTGCGCTCATCTGTACACAATGCTGCGACAAGCTCCAGCTGTTCGCCAATGTTGTACCCCGATGCGCGTAGGCCATCGCCCCATTTCTGAGTGATG
Organism: Akkermansia sp.; assembly: GCA_045576695.1. Lineage (GTDB taxonomy): Bacteria > Verrucomicrobiota > Verrucomicrobiia > Verrucomicrobiales > Akkermansiaceae > Akkermansia. The sequence goes on along the minus strand of JAZNGY010000075.1, from coordinate 66,982 downwards.
TCTTCTATGTATGTGCTCACCTTGCTGTAGTTCTTATCTACCAGCACAATTTCATCAAGCACGTTTGCAAGCCTACGCCCGGCTTCCGTGTCTGTACTCAAGCTGAGCAGAATGTCGCGAATGCGGTCAAGATGGGCCGTCTTTTCTGCGCCCTCAAGTTCAAAATTGAACTCCAATCCTCTTTCCTTGAAAAGGGCTGTGTATGGGGTGAACAAGACCTTACAGGCCTTGTCGAGTCGGTATACGAGTCCGACGTCTGAAAAATGATTTATAATACTTTCCTTACTCACTTAGTGTTTACTCCTTTGCCATATTTTATGCCTTACCAAGGGTGATGTCAAGGTGCGCACAGGGTGCATACGCAATTATGGCACAGGATTTTCTGCTTTTGTACTACATATTGTGGTTTTTGTTGCAAAAATAGAGCATTTTCCACTGCCAATAATTTTTTTTTGCAAAAAGTAGTCCGATTTTTTGAAGTCGACCTGCTGAAAGGAGTGAAAGCCAAAAATCATGCTAACACTCCTAGACTATCAGAAAGACCACGCCGAGAGCATCGAACGCGCTCTCCTCAGCCCGAACCGAGTGGCACTCGATGCCAGCGACCCCGGCACAGGCAAGACCTATATCGGCTGCGAAGTAGCTGCCCGCCTCGGTATCCCCACCATCATCCTCACGCCCAAGGCAACTGTGCCGAGCTGGGAAAAGGTATGCAAGCTTGCCGAAATCAAGCCGCTCCTTGTCACCAACTACGAGAACATCCGCAGGGGCAAGCTGGATATCTGCCGTAAGACCGATACCGGCTATGAGTGGCACGTCCCGCACGAGACACTTATCATCTTTGACGAGTGCCAGAAGTGTAAGGGTCGTGACTCCCTCAACGCTCGCTTACTCATCGGAGCCCGCGCTCGTCATTGCCGCATCCTCCTGTGCTCAGCCACCGCCGCCAGCAACCCGCTTGAAATGCGAGCCCTCGGCTTCGCTCTTGGCCTCCACAACCTGTACAACTACTGGTACTGGGCTAAGCGGAATGGCGTGCGTGAGGGCTTCTTCGGCATGGAGTTCAGCGGCGATGAAGAGTGCTTGCGCCAACTGCACAACGCTATCTTCCCGCTGCGTGGTAGCCGCCTCCGTATCGCCGATATCCCGGACTTCCCGGAAACCATCATCGAGCCCGCTATCGTTGAGACAGGTAAGGCCAAGGCGATTCAGGACGAGTACGACAACCTGAAGTACGAGCTGCGCAAGGCAGAACGTGAAGCTGATGGCAACAAGCTCGATGAGATCGCCGAAGCCCTGGGCTCGAAGAAAGCCAGCCACCTGACACTTGTCCTCCGCGCCCGCCAAGCCATCGAGCTGCACAAAGTACCGGCTATGGTGGAAATGACCAAGACCGCTATCGAAGAGGGGCAGAGCGTGGTCCTGTTGGTGAACTTCACCGAAACCATATGCGCTCTGGCGGCGAAGCTCAACTGCTCCGACATCATCTGTGGTGGCCAGTCTGCGGAAGAACGCCAGTCCGTTATCGACCGCTTCCAGCGCAACGAGATTCCGGTCGTCATTGCCAACATTCAGGCTGGCGGCGTGGGCGTGAGTCTGCACGACCCGAGCGGCCAGCGTCCCCGCCTGAGCATCATATCGCCCACATTCTCCGCTGCTGATCTGCGCCAGGCACTTGGCCGAGTGCATCGTGCCGGTGGTGCTGCCAGCATCCAGAAGATTTGCTTCGCCGCCGGAACCTGTGAGGAACACACGGCTCAGGTCTGCGCTTCCAAGCTCGCCCACATTGACCTGCTTAACGATGGCGATATGCAACCCTTTCCCATTCAATGATAACGATTTTCCCCTTAACCCAAGAATCAATCAATATGGATACAACCGACATTGAGAAGATGAAAGCCCTCGGCCATGTGATACGCCACTTGGCCTACATGGAGGGAGTGATGGAGACCAAGAGCAACAACGCACGCAACTACGAGATGCGTAGCTTTTACTCCGAACTGAAAGACATGTGCGAGGATGTGGTGCTGCGCTTGCAGTCACGCATCGAAAGCATCGGTAACGAGCCTGATAGAGAGGAGCTGTTCCCCAATGGCTAAGCACGCAAGACACTCTCCGTCCTCACTCGGCTACAAGGAAATATGCCCGGCCTTTTACGGCAAGAGCGGCACCAACGCCGCCGCCGAAGAGGGTACGCTCATGCACGAGGCTCTGGAGACAGATGACTACTCGAAGCTCAATGAGGAGCAAGCGTTCCTCTGCGGGCTCTGCCGAGACTACCGCGATGGCGAGCTGGCTAAGCTGCCTGACGCTGCCCAGTATCGCGAACTTCGCCTTACCATCGCTGACGGCCTCACCTACGGTACAGCCGACTTTGTTGCGGTGGCCGAAAAGGTGGGCGTGTTGATGGACTGGAAGTTCGGCTATGGTGCCATCGAACCTGCAGAATCGAATGCACAGGGCTGTGCCTATGCGCTCGGCGTGTTCGAGAAGTTCCCGGAGCTGCAGGAGCTTAGCGTTCACTTCGTTCAGCCCCGCCGCCAGTACATCAGCACTCACACCTACACCCGCGAGGACACCGAGCGCATGAGACTCCGCATTGACACCATTGTCCGCAGAGCCAATGCCAAGAACAAGGAGGAGCAACCGGGGCAGCAATGCTGCTACTGCCGCAAGCAAGCTACCTGCAAGGCACTCCGCAACCTCGCGCTGCCCATCGCCAGCCGCTACTCTGGGCTCGCTATCCCCGAGGAGCTTCACCCCTCCAACATCTCAGACCCGCGCATGATGGCTCAATGCCTCGACTGTGCCAAGGTGCTCAAGGAATGGATTGACTCTGTCAACTACCACGCCATCGACATGGCTCTCAATGGTGCTGAGATCCCCGGCTACAAGCTCGCCAATCGTGCTGGTCGCCGCACCATCTCCGATGCACTCGCCGCCTTTGGCGCGGTAAAGGACAAGATTTCACCCGAGACGTTTATCGAATGCTGCGGCAGCGTGAGCATCGATGCCCTCGGCAACAAGATTTCCGCTATTGCTCCTCGCGGGCAGAAGCAGAAAAGCAAGGATGAACTCGTCTCTCAGCTCACGGAGGACGGAATCATCACGACAGGTGCGCCGAGCAAGTACCTCAAGCGCATTTAACCCCAAGACAATCAAACACAATCAACCCAAATCAAGTAATCATTATGGCTAAAATCAAAGCATACGACATCAATGGCTCTGAGGGTCAGTCCTCGGAGGTTATCAGCTCCGCTACCACCACCGCAACCACCACCGAGCTTGCCGCTCCCCAGTCTGCCACCCTTGGCACCATTGCCGGGGAGATTGAGAGTGACGATATCGTCATCCCTCGTCTCAATCTTGTGCAGAACGTAGGCAGCCTCGCTGAGTTGTTCAATGGCGGCGATCTGGTGCTCAATAAGGAAGTGGTGCTGCCCGCTCCCTTGGAACTCACCATCCTGTCAGCCCGCAAGCAGTTCGTGCAGAATCTCGACTTCGATTCTGACGAGAAGCCCCAGGTGTACAACACGCTTGAGGAAGTGCATGCCGCTGGCGGCACGATTGAGTGGGTGGGCAACCAGAAGCCCAGCTTCACCCCGGTGCTGCACGTGAACCTCGTGTTCAAAGCACCCTCCGGGCTCGATTATGCGCTGCCGCTTGAGTACAACGGCGAGGCATACGGGCTGGCCGTCTGGACGCTGCGTGGCGTAGCTTATACACGCGCTGGTAAGAACATCCTGACCGCAGCTAAGTTCGCTCTGCGTGATGGCCTGTTCAATGGCAAGTGGGAGCTTACGAGCAAGCGCGAGAAGTTCGGTCGCAACAGCGTGTTTGTGCCGGTACTGCGAAATGTTGGACGCAATACGCCTGACTTCGTGAACTACCTCCGCACGATCGGCTGATAGAAACAGGAACCCTGGGGGCGGGTAGGCGCGTGTCTGCCCGCTCCCTGCAATCCCCTTACTTTAGCTCAACTCATGAAGCAAATTGGTATCACGCCCCTTGGTCACACCAAGGCTCACGACAAGCTGGCAAAAGCTCTTGCCCCGCTGATTCTGCGCATGCTGAAAAATCCCAATATTGTGTTTGTGCGACCGATAGGCACAAAGTCCCCACCTCATTAAAAATCAGCGAGTTAAATACAAGAAAAATATAGACAAATAGCTCAATCTGTGCTAAAGTATAGGGTACACTAAATATTTATTATTAAGCCTTTACAACAACAAGCATGAGTCAAACCATCACAAAACTGACACCAGAGGAAGGAGCTGCCCGCATAGCCGCTTTGCAGGATATGAAAGTCCGCGAACTCCGGCGCGAGTGGGTACTCCTATTCGGGAATCAACCCTATACAACCAGAAATCGCCAGTTCCTCATCAAGAGGCTGACGTGGAGAATCAATACCCTCATCAACGGAGGGATATCCGAGCGAGCAATGAAACGAGCCCACGAGATTGCAGATGAGACTCTCATCCGGCTGAAGCCTCGCCGATTCAATGTAAAGCCGATGGAGATAGTCGATACCAGTCATCCTGAGAATAACCACGCCAATACGCCCGCAACCAATCTACCTGTCGGCACAATCATACGCCGCCTGTACAAAGGCAAGTACCACGAGGTCACAGTCATCGGCAAAAACATGTTCGCATACGATGGCGTGAAGTACGACAACCTGACCGCGATTGCTTGGAAAATCTGCGGCTACGCCAAAAGCGGCAACTACTTCTTTAACCTCCCCATGACTCCCAGAAATGATGACAACAAGTAATCCAGTAATGCCAACAAAGCGGTGTGCTATCTACACCCGCAAATCCATTGCCAAAGGTCTCGACCAAGAATACAACTCTCTTGATGCCCAATTCGACATGTGCATGGATTGCATACGCCGCCATGAAAAAGACGGATGGGTGTTCGTAGCTTCATTCGTAGATGCGGCGGTGAGTGGCACCACCGTACACCGCGACCAGCTCAACATGCTCCGACATCAGGTTAGAGCGGGCGAGATTGATTGTGTAGTGGTGTACAAGCTCGACCGACTGAGCCGAGACTTAGGTGACTTCACCACGCTGATGAAGGAGTTTAGTGACCACAATGTGGCATTTGTCAGCGCCACCCAGTCCATTGAAACGCACACGCCGGAGGGTAAGCTTTCCATGAACATGATGGCCGTAGTTGCCGACTACGAAGCCGCAATCATCCGTTCCCGACTCAGGGATAAAATCAACGCCTGTAAAGCACAAGGCCGTTGGGTATGTGGTAGTGCGCCCTACGGATACAAATGGCATGAAAAGAAGCTCGTGGTCGATAGGCTGGAATCTGCTACTGTCCGCTACATCCACGAGCTTTATATAGGAGGCAAAGGCCCAGTAGTCATTGCCCGGCAACTCAATAAAGAGAAACGGCTGTACCGCAAGAACAAGGATAGTGGCGAGCGTATACCTTGGAACAGCCAGACGATTAAGCGTATCCTCACTCACTACGTCTACGCTGGCTATGTGAAGACGGATTCTGGACTCATTCAAGGCATCCACCAGCCAATCATTGACCAAGAGACGTACGAAAAAACGTGCCAGAGAAATAATGAAGCACGAGAGCTGCGCAGCGGGCTGGATCAGAAAGAACACAAGGTTATCTACCCGCTCAAAGGGATTCTGAAATGCGGCAAATGCGGAAGGCTATATCTTGGCACATACACCATCAAACGTGGAGTAATGCGCCGCTATTACACCTGTGCAGCCAACAGGCACGACTATTTGCAGGGCTGCGCCTCCCCTCACTTCGGAGCAGACCAGATTGAGGAATTGTTGAAAGGCTATATCCTGCGATTCAGGGACAGCCCCCAGGTACTGGCAGCTCTTATCCGGCAGCTGCCCGATGAAGACGCTGGGCGAATCGCAGACGCGCTCTACAGCATCGACACGGCATTAGGTGATTCTACCCCGCGAGAATTGCAAAAAGTATTCCAAGCCGCATTTGAAAGCATCGTTATCAACGACAATGGAGAGCAGTTGGACGTGACCCTCAAGAAAGGACTCGAATAAGATGAAACAAGAATCAAGACAAGACACGATATCGCTGAACAAGCTCCGGCGCACCAGAAAGGAACCCGAGCCGCAGGTTCAGGTGGAACTACCAAACATTCATGCAAAATCAGCGCCGGGTATGGTGGTTCCCCAGGCAAATTGCGATTTTTCCATCCCCATCATCTTCGAACGCAATGAGGAGAATGTTAGGATTGTACGGCTGCGCACCAAGATGGATGACTATATTGCCCAACGCAAGACAATGCGAGTCCCGACAAACAGGGCAATCAAAATGGCCAACGCCATCATTCTTGAGGAATACCTGACCACCGGGAAATACGGCTCAGCCTCGAAATGTGCGGAAATGCTGGGCGTATCACAGCCTACAGTTACAGGGATGCTCAACATGCTTAACCTACCGCCAGATGAGATTGAGCGCATCCTCTTTGAAACGCATTAGACAAGCGCAATATCGCGCACCAAGGAGAAGCCCCGGCATCCACGCTGGGGTTCTCAATTTTAGTTCGAGGCTGAGGATTAAGCCTTACTGCGGGGCTTGCTGGGGAGGCCGAAGAATGTGTTGCCGCTGATCTGGTATCCGGCTGCTTTCCAGCTGATGTGGGTGAGGGTAGGATAAACCTCGCCGTTCCATTTGTAGCCATTCTCGGTCACCTCTACTTCAATCATTCTGCGCTTGTAGATTCGGATTAACTGGTCACCGGGCTCCAGCTTGATATCATCGCTACCGGGGGTGAGACTCATAGGGGCTTGTCCAGTTTTTTTCAGGTTGTAGGTACTGAGCTTGCTCGGGGCTTCTTCGGGCTGAGCGGCCTCAGCGGCGGATTCCTGTGCCGGGGCTTCGGCGGTCGGCTCCACGTCCGTCACGGGCTCGTTAGATTCGGCTTCATTCGATTCAGGCTCGTTAGTGGCGGGTTCCTCTGCTGCGGGCTCAACGCTTTCTTCATCGGCTTCTGCGGCTTCCTCGTCCTGAGCTTCCATCGTTACCTCTGCCAGCTGCTCAGCCTCGCGGGCTTCCTCAATCTCCTGCCAGAGGGCGGCTTCCATCTCTTCGTTGATTTCTGCGGCTTCCATGTGCGGGGCTTCCTCAATCGCTGCGATGGCGGCTTCCTGTTCTTGTTCCTGGGGCTCGGCGTTCTTCTTCTGCTTCTTGGCCTTGCTGCGCTTGGCCTTGGAACGCTTGTCTTTCTTGCCAGCGTTGAAATACTTGGCGTAGGTCTTTTGTGAATCCTCGTCCTCGATGGTGAATACGCCCTCGGCAATCAGCTCAGGCAGCGGCTGGTTGTAGATTTCATGGGCGCACCACTTACCCTTCAGGTTGTAGCAGACGCTTACGCCCAGCGGGTCGAACTTGATGCGGATGGTCTTGCCCTCGCCGTTGACGGCCTTGATGATGGTCGGGTCGAAGTCGGCGTTGTTGTTGGTGGCGGTGGTAGCGGCGGCGGTTGTCTTAGTCTTGGACATAGTATTTATTGTGTTTTGGGTTAATGTGTAAATGTAGTCGAGAACGGCCTGTGCGCCTTTTCTGTATACTGTTACTGCCAGCAGTTCCTCATTCGCCCAGATGGCCCAGTTGCGGGTCTTGTTGTAGCGGGTTATGTGGAGTTTGTTGTGCATTATTTAATACGTTTAGCGTTAAGGCTTTATCTCGTTGTAAAGTGTAGCACATGAGCAACCAATGTCTAGCTTTTTTTACTTTTTCTTTGCTTTTTCTGCATTTATTTTCAATAACTTACACTTACAAAAAAATGCCGCCAGTCCAATATCATTAACTCCCGTTGAATCATTAAAAAGCTTGCCGATTTTCGGGAAGGAAAAGGGGCAAAAGTATAGTCTTTTTATGGGTCAGGCTCATAACGCATTCATTATCAACACCACTTTTATTTGAGAGGGGTAAACCATATACTTTTATCCAATCCACTCATCATTAAGCCTTTGCATCAAAATAGGGGTTTATTGTATGCCGCAACCCCAGTCCTTTAGAGTCCCCGGGGAGTAAGAAAGGGCAAAATCAGGGCGTTTTGAGCCTTTTAATATACATTCATTTTAACAATTAAGGACTCCGCAATTCATTAAATATCAGCACATAAACAGAAAAAGGCTGCATTCCCTCAATTTCAGGAATGCAGCCTTTGGCAATAGCCCCGGCGGGGCTCGAACCCGCGACCAAGCGATTATGAGTCGCCTGCTCTAACCACTGAGCTACAGGGCCGAGGTCATGGTAACAAAGAGCGAGGGAGAGGTCAAGCAAAAAGTGAGCAAGGAAGACAAAGAATGGTGTCATACAGCTAAAAAACGTATTTTTGATGTCAGCAGCAAAAAGATGATTCGACAAAGGGTAATCATTGTGGTATGGTAGGGAAAATCAATTTTTGATTATGAACAGAACCATAACGACAACGCTGATGGTGATGGCCGGGGCGGCAACATATGCCTATGCCCAGGCTACCGCGCCCGCAGAGGAGGTGCAGGCAACAGCCCAAACGGCACAGGCCGCAGCCCCGGAGCAGGCATTGCAGCTGCAACAAGACCCGCAATTGGTGGTGGGCAAGCTGCATAATGGATTAACCTACATGATCCGCCCGACCAAGGAGCCCGCAGGGCGCGCCAGTGTACGCTTGCATGTGCAGACAGGGTCTTTGGATGAGAATGAGGCAACGAGCGGTATTTCTCACTTCTTGGAGCACATGGTGTTCAACGGCAGCCGCAGTTTCAAGCGAGGCGAGCTGATACCGGCCATGCAGCGTTTGGGTTTGGGATTCGGTGGCGATGCAAACGCCTACACCTCATTGCAAGAGACGGTGTACATGCTTGATTTGCCGAACCTTAACCCTGAGACGGTAAGTTTTGCTTTCACCATTATGCGCGACTTTGCGGATGGTGCAACGCTTGAGGATGAAGCCATTGACCACGAGCGAGGCATTATTGTGAGCGAGCTCAAGAGCCGCGACTCTGAGGGGTACCGCGCCATGATAGCCACGATTGACCAGCTGGCAGAGGGCACCCGTGTAGCCAAGTATATGCCTATTGGTTTGGAGGAGGTGATTAAACATGCACCGTACGAGGCTTTCCGCGAGTACTACAAGAAGCATTATGTGCCGGAGCGCATGACCCTGATTGTGACGGGTGATGTAGATGTTGCCACGGCAGAGAAATGGATTCGCAATCACTTTGTGAGCATGCCCAAGGCCGAGAACCCGGAGCACCCTGCCCTTGGCACCATTACCAACACCGGCCGCAGCGTACGCGTGCTGCCTGTTAAAGAGCAAGCCAATGTGAACATTGCCGTTACCACGGTAAAGCAATATGAGGACCGCCCCGATTCTCTGGAGAAGCGCCTTGAAGATATGCCCCTGCAAATTGCTTGCGCTATTGTGAACCAGCGCCTGAGACGCATTGCCCAGCAGGCGGATTCCCCCTTCAACAGCGCCGGCATTGGCAGCGAGGTCATCTTCAACACGGCAGATACCTTCAGCCTCAGCGTATCTACCGCGCCCGACAAATGGCAACCCGCCCTCAGCCTTGCAGAGCAAGAGCTGCGCAAAGCCATTCAATACGGTTTTGAAACGCATGAGTTTACGGAGGTGCTTTCTGCCATGGCGGCATCCCTCACCCACAGTGTAGAAACTTGGGAGAGTGTGCCGGCAGACAAAATGGCCTCTTACCTTGTAGCAGCCGTTGGCAATAAAGAGGTGCATACCACCCCCATGGAGGATTTGCGCCTGTTCCAAATGGCAGTCATGCTCATCCAACAAAACCCGGATTGCTGCCGCGCCGCTTTGGAGCGCGCCTACAACGCCGCCAACAGCAAGCTTACCGCCACCGGCACCATACCGGCAGACCTCACGTCAGAGTCTCTTGAGGCCGCCTTCGATGCCTCTACCAAAGTAGCCGTAGAAAAACCGGAGCTGCGCGCAACCAAGCCTTTTGCCTACGACAACATCGGCGAGCCGGGCAAGATTGTAAAGAAAGAGCTTATTGAGGACCTTGATGTTACCACCCTCACCCTCTCTAACGGCGTACGCGTCAACCTTAAGCACACAGACTACCGCAAGGGTGCCATTACCGTAAGCGCAGCTGTAGATGGCGGTGGCCTTAAGATGCCCTTGATTCCCGGTTTGAACATGGTGGCAGGCTCCGTTGTCAGCCTCAGCGGCTTAGAGGCACACGACCTCGATGAACTGAAGCGCATTATGATGGGCCACAATGTGGACCTCAACTTCGGTATGAGCGACACACGCATGAGCTACTCCGGCGGTACCACAGAGGAGGATTTGGAGCTGCAATGCAAGCTGATTGTAGCCGGCATTATGCACCCCGCTTACCGCCAAGAAGCCATCGCCATGATTCACCGCCGCCTGCCGGCCACCTACCAGCAGCTGGAGACCACGCCCACCGGCGCATACTCTAAGCAGAGCGCTAAGGCATTGTACGGCGATGACATCCGCTTCACCGTACCCACGCAAGAACAGGTAAAAGCCATTACCGCAGACCAAGTAAAAGCCGCCATTGAGCCCTTCATGCAAAACGGCGCTATTGAGGTAACCATCGTGGGTGATTTCGATGTAGAGAAAGTGCAACCCGTGCTTGAGCGCACCTTCGGTGCCATGCCTGCCCGCAACCCCGAGTTCACAGAGCTTACGCCCGAGCAAAGCACCGTCAACTTCCGCCCCTGGGGGCAAGAAGAGTTCTTCCGCTACCCGACCAACTTGGACAAGACCATCGTAACCCAAGTACGCCCGGCCGGCAACGGTAAAGATGCCAAGCACGTGCGCCGCTTGAGGGTACTGGCCTCCATCGCCCGCGCCAAGCTGTTTGACGGCATCCGCGCCAAGATGGGAGAGACCTACTCCCCCTCCGTATCTATCAGTGCTGCCCCCGATTTGGACAATGCCGCCACCATCGTTTCCGCCAGCGCCGGTGTAAAACGCAACCGCAAGCTGGTGAATGACGCCATGACGGAGATTCTTGACTCCATCGGCCGTGGCGAGATTACGCAAGATGACTTCGATTGCGCCATCCGCCCCATCATTTCATCTGCAGAAAAAGCCATGCGCCAAAACGCTTTCTGGTGCGGAGCCTTGGCAGACCTGCAGAGCAACCCCAAAAAACTCGAAGAGATTCGCACGGTGCTCGCAGACATCAAGTCCATTACCTACGAAGAAATCGTGCAATTGGCTAAGGATGTATTCGGCAACGACAACGTAAACTGCTACTTCACCGTGCCCGAGGACTACACCCCGGCAGATGAGGAGCAACCTGCTGCGGCAGCCCCCGCTGCAGAGCAAGCCCCCATTGCCAAAGTAGCCCCCACGGTAGAAAACTACACCGTAGTCATTACCAAAACCACCGCAGCAGACCCCGCCTGGGTAGCCGTGGCAGATGCCCTCGTGGCTAAATACCCGGGTGCTCAAAAGGTTGTCATCCCCGCCCTCACGGAAAAAGACCTCACCGAGGCACTGCGCAGCACAGATGCCCGCTACGCCGGCATTGTGGTGAAACCCGAAGAGGTTGGGCGCGACACTATCAACCACATGCACCGCGCCGCCCGTAAGGTGGATGACGATGTGTGGGGTGACTGCATGTGGGGTATTGTAACCGGCTACAGCGCAGACGATGCCATGCGCATTGCCAAAGATGACCAACCCTTGGTTATCAAGCGCCTGCTGGGTACCACCAATGTAGGCTGGCACCACTTTGAGTACAGCTACTGCATTACAGACTGGACCAACTCCCCCATTCTGGAGCAAACCGGCGGTGTAGAACCCACCAGCACCACATACGATGCCACCACCAAAGAAGGCGCAGCCCTGCTCGAGCACGGTTTCCAAAGCCTCTTTGCTAATTGCTTGGCCAACAAAAAGCCCCAAATGGTAGTTACCTCCAGCCATGCCACCCAGTTCAACCTCGAGATGCCCTTCTCTCGCGGCCTCATCTTCCCGCATGGTAACCGTTTCTACCAGCTCGGCAAACGCCAAATGGGCTACTTCTTCCGCCCGCTCACCAAGGCACGCCAAGGTAATACGAACCTCATGGGCAAGCTGGCAACACAGGTAAAAGCCCCCGCTATTGAGCCCGATGGCACCACCCGCATTTGGTTGGCCGCCGGCAACTGCCTCTTCGGCGATGCCTGCCACACCAAACACAGCATGGCTGTCACCGCACTGTCTGCCTACACCTGCAACCAAGTTGTGGGCTACACGGTACCCTCTTGGTACGGCGCCGGCGGTTGGGGCACCCTCAGCTGCTTCTTCGATGCCGCCAACGGCACCTCCCTTGCAGAGGCTTGGTTCATGAACAACCAGTTCATCTTGCACAACACGCAAGAGATTGACCCCATTCTGCTCAATGTTCGGTTCAACGGCGAAGAAATCGACCAAAAACTGCAGAGAGACGTGTTCAGCTCCGGCGCAGCGCTCACACAAAAGAACGTTAAAGACGCCCTCGGCTATGTGCATGACCGCGACGTTGTAGCCTTCTACGGCGACCCCGCCTGGTCCGCCTCGCTGGACTGCTCTCAGGCACCCTGCCCCTTCACCATCGAATGGCAGAACGCCAAGCAGTTCACCATCACCGCCAATATGGACCACAAGGGCCGCCTTGGCGTATGGTTCCCCACAGCTGCCACCGGCCAAGATGCCAAAGGCTGCAATGTGGAAGGCGCCGTGTTGACGGACGATTTCATCCTCATCCCCGAGATTCAGCTCAAGAAGGGTGAAACCAAGACCGTTAAAATCAAGTAACGCGTCACAAATAATCACCATCCGGAATCGGCTCGCGGCTTCGGCCACGAGCCGATGTTATTTTTTGCCTAACCCCTACAATCTGTCCGCTTTTTTCTTGCAATTTTAAATTAACATTATAGAATACTAAAGAGCCATGTAATTATGTTTAAAAAGAGACTAGATTTTTCCATATTGCCCACCACATGCATGACATTCTTGGTGGTCCTTGCGTGTGCCTTCTTGTATGCATACGCGCCCGATACATGGGCATACGAAAACGGCATGCTAGAAAACCTCCAAATGATACTCATGATGCTCAGTCTGCTCTTTTGTGTCACCGCACAGACAGACAAATCACTCTACCTGTTTTTTGCCACAGTAATCTTTTTCATGATACTCAGAGAAGTAAACTGCGGCCGCATGCTCTTTTTGAGCCGTAACGGAGAGTTCTTTTACTCCGGCCTGCCCTCAGATTATTTTAAATGGAAAGAAATTCCCCACGGTACCACCATACGTACCGGCATATGCGGCACAGTAATCCTACTCTGCCTACTCGCTTTGTGCCGCAAAGGCAACTTTAAGGCCCTTAAAAAAACGGTCTTCCACACAAAAATCCCCTTCTGGGAGCTACTCCTCATGAGCATAGCCGTGCTCAGTAGCATCACAGCAGAGAAACTTCACCTCTGCTTCGTCACAGAAGAAGTAAGTGAACTGCTCCTCTACGCCGCGCTCTCCTCTGCCATTTTCCGCTACTCCCGCGCCCGTCAACCCCAAATCACCCCCTAAAATACCGCTTTTTTACACTTTTTTCTCCTTTTTTAAACTTTTTGTCACTTTTTACTTGCCAAACACCGCAAATCCGTGTATAATTCGCCCGTCCGATACGGACAACACCACACAACGGGGTATTAGCTCAGCTGGTAGAGCACTTCAATGGCATTGAAGGGGTCAGCGGTTCGAGTCCGCTATGCTCCACTTCTACAGACGGGCGGCAGATTTTTCGTGAATCTGCCGCCTGTTTCATTTTTGCCTATGGCTTAGCGGGTTACGCGCTACCCGGTTGCATCCCTGTTGGGGCTAAAACAGGCCGTTAAATGCAATCCCGGAGGCTTAAACACCCCAAACGCCTCTGCACGCCTCCGCTAAACGCGGTAGTATACAGCTACCTTTCTTTGTTCAAACGAACCTCAAAATCCTTATTCTTAGAGCATTGCAAATGTGATTAGCTTAGCGTTCGCTTCCCTCCGTGGTGCGGTAGACGTGGCGGGGTATCGAAGTAGCTTATTTTTAGCGTAACTCGTTAATAGCAAACACTTCTTCCGTTCGCTCAACGTAAGACAAGGCTTTCCGGTTGGGTGTTTGGAACCGGCTCCGGCAAGGTACAAAAAAACACCTTGCCAAGAGGAGGCTGCGTCCGTTGGGGAGCCGTTGCTCCCGGAAATACCCTTCCTACCCGGCAAGGTGTCGTTTTGTTGCGTTTAGCGGAGCCTTACGTAGACGTATGCTTGTCGTCCTTGTCCTTAATACGTTCGAGTAGCTCCTCGTTGGCTCGCCGGACGAACTGGCAAGTAGCGCACTTGCTCTCTGCTTCATGGCGAAGCCTACGCTCCTCATTGTAGAGAGTCTCGTATCGCTCGGCGCGTTTCACTTCACGCCACAGGAAGATACCCATGATGGCACCTACGGATGCCCCGTTCTGGATACACTCCAGAATAGGGTTGAGCTCGGTAGCGGTGGCAATAGTAACCACGGCCAGAGCATTGGCGAGCACAATGCCGCCTGTTACAACTGAGTTGGTCATATTGTTGCAGTTTGGGGTTATTGGTTGAGAAGAGCCAGCAAGGCATCCTTGTTGGCGAGAAGCTCTGATAAAGCCGTGTGTTCATCGGCTGTCAGATGGAGGGTCGCATCGGCCTCATGCGAAGCCGGGGTAAACAGAGGTCCCGGGGTACCAATTGTGAATACCGCGCCAATGAGGTACTTTTCCGTGCCGCCACTGGAATTGCTCAGATAACAGCCGTCCGTATCGTTATACGCGCCTCTGGCTCCCAGAATGAGTGAGGTGCTCAGAGCTGTGGACGTACGGTTAGTCATGAGAGACAATCGGATTTTGGTGCCACTCAACGATACACCATCGAAGAGCCAAATGCTATTGGCTCCGGCTGCCTGATTCACCGCATTCGTGGATGTACCAACGTGGACGAAGTTACCGGAAGAGTTCTCCTCGAATACTCCGAGATAGGAAGAGGCCGTGGTCATTTCAGAATTACTGGCAGAACGACAAGGAATCGTGATGGATTTCAGATTCCCGGCGGGTGGGCAATGTGCAAGGCTGAGCTGTGCCCAACGGCAATTGATGTCGGTTGTACCTACTACGGAGGTGTGTTCCTCTAAAAGCTCTTCGTACAAAGCCTCCTGTACTGCATCGGCAACCACGAGCGGGTCTACTTCTCCGGGCTCGCCCTGAACTCCTTGAATCCCCGGTTCGCCCTGTTCACCCTTGGCTCCGCGCTCACCTTTGAGCGAGGCAAGCCATGCCTCTTCGGTGCCGACAAAGCCGTTATCCTTGGCTATATCGTATGCAGAAAGACCGGAAATATCCACGGCAAGACTGCCGGAGGAAGTTTTACCTATCGGGCGAGCGTTCTTACCTGAAATAGTTTCATCCGTACCCAGCATAACGAATCCAGAGGTATCAACGGAAGCCTGTTTGCTGTTCACCCAAGACTTAGTGGCCACCAAATCCGGCGCGGGATATTCCCCGGTAACACTCTCCGGGGCATCCGTGGCAAGGCGGATAATATCATTGATGATAGTCGTCTGGAGAGTATCAGAAAGACGGGTTTCGCCGCCCTCCATCCAAGCAAACTCGGTCATGGCTGCCAAAGTGGCCGGAGTACTCTCCTTACCCTCCCCTACATCGAGCGCGTCATTCAGCGCAAGAGAGGAAGCAACCAACTTCAAATCAAAGCGGGTACCCTGTTCTGTCTGCGTGCCGGAATCTGCTTCAGCAAAGATAAGCAAATCTCCCTCGTAGTTGCCCTTTGCCTTGATGCCCATGCGAAGACCGGAAGCGGAGGAACAGCCCAGAATCGTGACACTCAGAGGAACTACGGCTCCGCGCTTCACCTTGAAAGAGCTAAGCGGGGAACCCGTAGATTTGCCCTGCAATTGAGCCGGGCTCTTGTCTGTGTTGATAAAGATGTCCATACTTGCAATCAGGTGTCAAAATAAGATTTTGATAGGTATCTCGTGCTTGCGGTAATACTCTGCTTCGTATTGCCAATCGTGCTTGTGCCACTTATAGGAGCCGTTGTTGCCATCAGGCTTGAAGTTGACCAGCACTACCTCGGCATCCGGGAAATCATCCCGCAGCAAGTGGTAAGCAATCCAGCCTGTTGTGGGTGAAGCATTGTTGGTGGCAGCCTTGTATTCATCGAACCACGAGCGTTCTTTGGCCAAGGCCTTATCACTCAGGAGCAGCACATCCTCAAACAGAGAGAAAATCTCTTTCTCCTTGCCATAGGGGATGAACCAGTTTTTATCCCGGGCATTGCGGCGAACAATGAGGAGCTTTCGATTCGGCAAATCCTTCAGGTGCTCATAAGGCTTGGCGCGGTTCAGGAATACCAATACATCATCCGGAGCAATCCCCAGCGCGGCGGCATTCGCCTTGGGATGATTGGCAAAGAGCCAGAAGCGCGGTGAGGATTTGGCCAATAGGCGCGTCTGCTGAGTAGGCCTTGGGAATCGTTTATCCAGCTCTGCCTTGTGATGCAAGAAGTACTCCGGGAATCGGTGTGCGGGCTCCGGGGCATTGCCGCCATTGAAGCGGTGCTGCGTAAAGATAGGGTCGAAGAAGATGCCATACGCCCGGAGGCCGCAATGATTGCGGATGCGGGAGAACGACATGTCCGTTACACCAAAAGAGGCGATTGCCTGCACGAAAGGAATCATGGCAGACCGGAATACCACAAAGGCATGGCTCCCCTTGTTTTCTGCCCTGTTTGGAACAAGCGGAGTGTAAGGCCGTTGGCAGGAGTCCAGCAGGATGGTATGCCTCCCCCGGAAACGGCTCACGCCGTTAGCATCACCCAGACACAGCAAACCGCAGTCAGCCGGGAGCGGGTGCTCAGCCAGCAGCTTATCGAGCGTTTCCTGAGGGGCTGCACAGGGATAAGCATCGTCCTCGTAGATAATCAGATACGGCAAGCCGTCTCGCTCTGCTTCCAGAATCAGGCGGATAAAGGTCAGAGCCAGACTCGAATAAGCCTTGGGCTCCTTGGGGCGCGTAGGCTTCTCCGGGATGATGGGATGCGTCACCGGGGGCATGGTAAGCCCGCGCTCGTGGAAAATGCGGCGCATGAAGCATTGCCTCCAGGGAGACATCGAGATGCAGCGGGTGTTCTTGTTGAGGTCAATTTTCATATCAGGCGTAAGAGAGAGTAATGACAATGGTTGTCCCACGCAGGCCAACGCTCATGCTGGTGCTGACCGTGCGGCGGTCAGTCCGGTCTAAGTCGTACCAATACTGAGATGGGCTGTAGTAGGCATCCCTATTGGTATGGGAACACGGGATATTCTGCAGCAGCTCGGCAAACCTTTTGCGCAGGAGTTGCCGGGCTGCATTGCAGATAGCGTTCGTGTCTATATTTTCACAGTTACAGGCCATCGTTATTCGTAGTGAATGTTTGAGCTAGCAGAAGCTCCGTTTGCGGTTACAGAGCCGGTGGTGTCTGCTACGAGCGTACCGTATTCCGTGGTGGTAACTACGGCTCCATTGACCGATACCTCGTAATTGATGCTTGCTGCGATTGCCTGAGCTTCGGCTGCCACCGCTGCCTGAATCTGAGCCAGCAGGTCACCACATTTACAGGTGCATTCTTTCTTCTCCAGCTCTGCAATGCGCTCTTCCAGAGCTGCAATCTTGGCGGCCATCTCCTCCAGTTTGACGGCACAATCACATCCAACGGAGGAACTGCCACCCTCAGAGCCGGGAGAGGAACCACCCGGAACAGAACCGCTGGGCGTAGAGCCTCCCGGTAAGGATTCGCCCGGGGTTGAACCTCCCGGGGTGGAATCCTCTGTAGCCGAGCCATCGGGGGAAGACTCTACCGTAGAGCCCGCCACAGACTCACTACCGGAGACAGAGGCCGAAGCCGAAACCGAACCGCTATCGGATGCCGAGGAGCTACCGGAAGCGGAACCACTATCCGAGGCAGATGCAGACCCACTACCGGAGCCGGAACCGCTGCCGGATGCGGAGCCAGTCACCGTATCAGAGATAGACCCGGTAGCGGAATCAGAAGCAGATTCGGTATCCTCATAGGAGCCGGAACCGGAAGCGGAATCACTTGCGCTGGCAGAAGCCGACAAAGATTGTGACCCTGAGCCATCTTGGAAAATCGGAATCGTGATGTAGATAACGCCCTTAACAATCTGATTGTGGTAGGATGCAGCCCCGGAACCGGACGCAGAATCAGAACCGGCATCAACGGGCGCGGGCGTATCAGGAAGCCGCGAACCGTCCTCACCCAAGAACGTAACCGTGCCGTCATCATTCAGGATTGCCGGAGCGTATCTAACCACCAGCCCGGAAATGACTCCCGTAACATCCTTGATGGTATCTGCAAAGGGAATCCTGATAATCCCCATATCAATCTCCGGTTCCAGAATCTCACTATCGAACACAATATCCTCCACCCCGCCAATCGTGATGACAGGAGCATCGGAGGACTGTGACGAAGCATCCCCGGAGCCATTCGACCACTCAGAATTGGCGCGGCGTAGCGTGATTTTCAGATTCTTACCGTCTGCCAGCTCCAGTCCTTCTCCACAAATGAGCTTTTTGAATACGAACAAGTGTTCATCCCGCTTGCGGAACAGCCCGGCGGGTTTGCTTTCGTACTCCTCGCTTTCCGGTGCGGTGTAATAGGCACTACCATCTTCACTACCGCTACCCGTCCCGTCCTCCTCACTTACATCAAAGGCTTTCTCCACCTGCACGGTCTGCAAATCCAACGTGCCACAATGCGCCTGATAGATATGGGCGCGGTTGACCTCGTTAATCTTGCGGAGCTGGTAGGAACCAATGAAGACAGACAGAACGCCATCACCCTTGGTATTCTCCTCTGTCTTCCCCCAAGGGACAAACTTCTCCTCAGAGCTCCTAATTTCCGCGCTGAGGATTTCGCCCTTGTAATTCTGCTTAATGATGCAAAAGACCTTGTGTAATTGCTCCGAAAATGCTCCGATATCAACCCAGCCCTCCGTGTAGTCGTAGATGGTGGCGTTCTCCGGAACCGGGCGCGTTTTGCCCATATAGTCAATGATAGCCCCAGCTTTAATCTGGGCTATCTTTGGCCAATTGCCATCTGCGCTTACATCACACAGATGCTTAGGCTTCAACCGCAACTGGAACGGCACAACTCGGAACTCCTGCAAATCGGTACCACCAGTACCCCGGTACTTGGTATCTCGATAATCCGAGCCGGAGTATTCAATGCTGGAGGTAGATGTTCCGTTGCCTGCCATGTTGGCAGCCTTGGCCAGCTCCTTCAGGCAGTCGATAATCTGATTGAGCCAGCGGGCGGACAGCTTTTCGCCAACGCGTACTTTATCGGGAATCTTCATCGTTTAAGAGCCATACAAATCTTTGTCCCAACCACCGAGGCCGGAGAGCAGCCATGTGTTCTCAATGGTATAGGTCTTGCCGTCATCATTCATGGAGCAGTTGGAGGATACCTGCAACCAAGTGCGATTCGGGAACTTTGGAGCCTTGGGAGGGTTGTTGATTTTACCCACAGAGCTGATGTCGGACTTATCCGTGCGGGAGGTCATGCGTACGGTATAGGTGGCCATAATATCCTTATAGGCGGTAACTCCCTTATTGATGAGGTCAAAGGCCTTGCTCCCGGTTTTGAGCAGCTTACCGAGCTGCTTCATGACCGGGAGCCCATCACTATCCAGCTTCGGCTTACCCGAGCCATCAACCTCCGGAACCAGTTCCCAGAGGCGGGCTCCATCCATAAAGGCTTTGAGATACTCCAACTGCCCGCCGGAAATACTGGCCATCTTAGGGTGCGTCAGGATAGGCTGGTCTACAACGGTCACGTCAAAGGAGGTGGTAAACTTATTGCCGCCGAGAGTCCAAGAGCCCTCTTCCTCATTGTCCTCCTCATCGGAACCGGACATGCCGTCATCAGAGCCGCCAGTATTATCGTCATCGTCCTCTTCCTCTTCTTCAACAACTGGCTTGGAATAGGTCAGCTTTACGCTGGCCATTCCGGCCACGCCGGGAGTCACAACGGCCTTACTCAGAGCCACGGAAGAAAGGACATCAATGGAAGAATCCATCTCCGGAATGGAGCTCATGGCAACATCCTCCGGTACCTCATAGGTAAGCTCTACGGTATCTCCGGTTTCCCGGTCTCGGCTGAGCTCAATCGTCAGCCCGGTGATGGTGTAGCCCGTATTACCGAACCACACCATCCTATCGCCATTCCTGCCGAATCCTGTATGTAATGTTGCCATATACTCAGAATCCGGTGTCAAAATCAACGACTGATAACGGCCTCCACATTGCCGGAAACCTGAACCGTGGGAGGACGCTTGGTGTTGTTGCCAATGCCCTCCAGCAAGCGGGTCTGCTTCTTCGTTTCCGAGATAAGTGGGCCTCCGATGACAACGGAACGCCCGCCACCGCCGACACCTGCAAAGGAATCCGAGATACGCGTACCTTGCTGGCGGCTACGCCCCTGTTGCCGCTGCTCCTTTTCCTTCTGTTTTTCCTGCATTTCTTCGAGCTGCTTTTCGAGAGCCACCATGCGCTTAGCACGAGCCTCGGCATCAGATAACCCCTGACGTTGGTATTCAGCCGTCAGTTGGGTGATTCGCTGCTGCTGTTTCAGGACTTCGAGACGGCGTTCATTACCTGCAATCTCAGCCTGGAGCATCTTCACGGCCATATCATAGTCACGAGCGGCATTCTCTCGAGCCTGTTCCTGCTTGGCAGCTTCCTCCGCCCGGCGTCGTTCGGTTTCAGCGGTACGCTCTGCTTCCTCACGTCCCCGGCGTTGGAGCTCCACAATCTTGTTGTAGGTGGCCGCCAGCATCTGATAGCGGGCTGCATCTTCCTCCGTCACAACAGGTTTGCGCATGATGGCCTCCATCTCCTGACGCAGAGATTCAATCGTATGGCGAGCCTGACCGTATGCCGTAGCATCGGCAAGGCGGAGCTGAATCTGCACCTCGGGGGCAAGCCCGGAGAGGTACTGTTCGCGCTCGGTTTCGCGTTGGCGGCGATATAAATCATTGAGCTTATCTCGGGCAGCTGCCAGCTTGCGCTCCAGTTCTGCGGCCTCTTCCTGTTGGCGGCGCATGGCTTCGGCGGCGCGTTCGGCTTCGATAGCCTCCTCAATCTGGATGGGCAAGGTCTCCTCGTAGTGTCGCTTCTTCTGACGCAGGCGAGCAATCTGCTGGTCGAGCAGCTTAATAACCTCCTCATCTTCGTCCTTGGCCACAGCCATACGCCGCTCCTCGCGGAGATCGTCCATCCTCTCATCAAGCTGTTCCATGAAGGAATCATATTGCTCATAGGTTTTGACCTTATCCGCTTGCTTGTTCAGATTACGGAGAGACTTCTCGAACTGCCGGGTAGATTCAGCGGCACGTTCGGCGGCTTCGCTGTTACCCATAAACCAGGAGTACAAAGCACCCAATGCTTCGCCAATGCCAACAATGATAAGACCGATACCCGTGCTCACAATGGCGGCTTTCACGGCAACCATAGCCGTGCGGGTCACGGTAGCCATTGTTGACCAAGCTATCGACCACGTTACCTTGAGCCCGGCCAGCGTAGAAGACATGGCCGATTTCAGCCCGGTAAGCGCAGTCCGATACCCGGACACAAAGGACGAGAACGACAGGCCTTTAATGGTATTGCCGAGCGTCACCATCTGAGCGCGGAACGATACCGTGCTGACTGTAGCCGCCTTGGTGTTGCCCACATACATGAGCAGGGCCGCTGCTACGGCTGCAACAACCGTCTCAGCCCCGCCCAAAATGGAAACAAGCTCCCCAATGCCGGAAACAATAGGAGAAATGACATCAACAACCCCGGTTAAAGCAGTACCGAATCCGGCGGCGAACTCCTGCATAGCCGGAATCCCCTCTTCGAGAGCAATGGCTATACTCTGTAAGGCTGGAGTTATAGCCTCGTTGATAGGCTCTCCCAATTTAGCGACAACCCGGTTGATATTCTCCAACAATGTACCCCAGCTACCAGCGGTCGTGTTGGAGAGCTGGGAGGACAGGTTAAAATACTGCCCGCCCTCATCCGTCATGCGGCGCAGAGCTGCTGCGTATTGGTCAGCCGAAACTGCCCCCTTTTTCACCATAGCTTGCACCGCTTCGGTTGAGGTGCCGATGACGGCTGCAAGTTCCTGATAAATCGGGATGCCCTGACGAGCCAGCGTATCAATGGCGCGGGAGTCAATGCGCCCGACAGCCATGGCGCGGGAGAACACCTTGGAGAGCTGGTCAGCCGCCACGCCGGAGCCTGTAGCCATATCAGCGAAGCGGCGCGTCCATTCCCGAATGGAAGAGGAATCGCTGAACACGTTGAGCAGAGGCTTAGCCGTGGCTGCCATCTGCTCAAGACCTACGGCACCATTGGCGGCATCGTGCCAGAGGTCATCCAGTATTTCCCCGGCCTGTTCTGCGTCACCAGTCATCTGGGTAAACGTGACCCGCAAATCCTCTATGCGGGCAGCCTGTGCCGGGATATTGCTGAAGAAAGCAAAAGCACTCTTTACCGCTACAATTGCACCACCGATAGCGGCAAAAGAAGCGGTAAACTGCCCGGCCAGCCCCTGTACGGAATCCTTAGTCTTGCGAACCTCCCCCTTGATTTCATCGAGAGCAGTTTGCAAGGACGAAGCATCGCCGGAGAAAGTGAATGAAACGTCAGCCATGTTTGGTGAGGTGTTTTAGACGATTAAAGAGGCTATGCGCCTCGGCGGCCTCTTCTTCGGAAACGCTGCGCCATTCAGTAGCAACACCTTCGCTAAGCCATGCGGCATGCAGGTATTGGAGCGTTCGGCGCAACGGTAGCCACAGGATGTATTCCTCAGTCCACCCCGTCGCTTTGGCAATCGTGAAAATCACGGTTGCATTCAGCGCGGGGTTAGCTCGTTTGGGGAGTCTGTAGAATCCGGCTGAGGAATGGCAGAAGCGGCCTGTAGGGCAGCTTGGTCAGCAGAGAGCGCGGCGGTGATAACGCGCAGCTCTGCCGGGCTGATAGTCATGGCAAACTGTGCAGCGCGGCGCTTTACCTGAGACGGAGCGTTGTATACCGTCTCCATGACTTCATCAAGAGGCGCGGCATGTACCCAGATAAACTCCGTCAGAATCCCGGTGTCGATGTCGCTCAGTTCGGTATTACCGGAGGCCAGCGGATTACCCAGCTGGCGCAATACTTCGAGAGAGCCGAGGGAGATAGGACGCAGGGACAGTCCGGATTCCGTGCGCACCGGGGGCTGAACAAGTGAGCGGTTGTTGCTATCTTCGCGGGAGGAAATTGATATTGTAGGCATACATCAAGCAACATGTCAAAAAAGCATTGCTTGGAGCCCTTGAAAGAGACTCTCATATCTGCTAGAATCTCCCCGCTTTTCCGCCGACATGCCGCATGGCGGGTGTCTACGTGCACCGTCAGCGGGAAGTAAGCCAGCCCTTACCGCTGATGGTAACGTAGCCGCAAGGGTACGGAACAGCAGCTAATCATGGCTGGTGGAAAATGCAACTCATGAACTATCGAATCATGATAGAGCTGATAATGCTCATTTTACAGGTAATACTGTTTGTGATGAACTTCATCCGATGAGCATGTAAGGCTCCGCACGGTGGGCTGCCACCTACCGTGCGCTTTCCTTTCAAAAAGGGGGTGTTAAAAATAGAAAAGGGTTGACAAATTCCTTTTGTTTGGTATGATGACCTCATCAGAAACGATAGTTCTGATGTTACATTTTCCAAAGGCCTCCCGAGTGGCAGCTCTGGGAGGTCTTCTTTTTTCAAAAGCGGGTGAATTTGTTGATAAGAATCCCCAGCTGGGATTCAGGCGTTCCCTCTGGGATAACGAGCGTCTTGTTGCCGCGCTTTACCAGCTCCACCTTGGGAGCATGGCCGATATGGTGATTGATAAGCGTGCAAAGATTTCGCATGGCGGCGGCCATGTAGGCGAGCGGGTGCTCGTTGTCGGCTCGGGTAATCCAGCCCTTATCCTGCCAGCGGGCAATCATTTCGCTGGCCTTAAACTTACCATCGAGAGACTGTTCATCAAAGAGCCAGTTCACCACCGGCTCCGTATCACCGGACACGGCAAAAGCCGGGCGTTCGGAGAAAGGAATCCCCAAGGCCGTCAGGCAAGCCGCCAGCATCAGGGATTCCAGTTCTCCGTCACGGGAACGAATGAAGTTTAGCGCGTCTGTAGTAGGCTTCTTCAACATCAGAAATCGTAAATGGTAGAAGATACTTCAAAGGAGGCTAAGTCCTCATTCTTAAGCCCGATTTTAATCCCGGTTACCACATTGGTTCCGGTTGCAACGGTAGATAGCCCATGGTCAGGAGCGGTATTAGCCAGCACTAGAGTTTGAGCCACCTTGATGTCCGTGGGGTTATCGCGGGGAATGTAGCCCTTCATGGATACATCGGTTTGGTCATCGTAGAAGATGATACCGACCTTCTTGCCGCGATAGTCACGCTGTACTTTTGAATCCGGCTTGTAGTCGATATCCTGAGATTCCAGCAGGATTCCCTGTTGGTCTTCATCAAAACCGAATACGCCGACTGTTCCGATAATAGTAGCCATATCTTTGTGTTGGTGTCAAAATTGAATCAATACCCGAAATCGGGCAGACTGGATAAAAGAGTCGTCCTGAACCATTGGCTCATCAACAGCTTGGAGCGACAGGCGGTAGAGATAGAAATCTGAGGCAGATTCATTGAGCGAGTCCCGGAGTGAGCCTTTCTCGACCTCCGCACAAAGGGAGGTAAATCGATTCCTGGCCTCCTCTCCGTTGGTATCTTGGGCATGGGTAAAAAACTGCACGGATAGCTCGCAATCCCACGTGTGATTTCGCAGGATACGTTCTTCCCCGGAGGAAAGAGTCAGCAGCACATAAGGGAGCGAACGAGAGCCCTCCATGACTGCGGTATGGATGCTCAGCCCGGAGAAAGCGGCATCCAGTTTGAGCCGCAAAGCTTCTGTGAACGAATGAGGATTCATTTAACGGAGCGGATGAGTTTATTTTTCAGAGCTCGGAGGGTGCCATCAAGGCCTTGTTTCACGGTTTGAAGCACGAATCGAGAGCGGATGCGGAGAATATCCTGCCCATAAGGAACCGAGTTCGTGATAATGATGGTCGTTTTGCCATTACTGCTTTGGCGAATGATGCACGAGCCCTCGCCGGAATGGCGCTTCACCCAAGCGGGGAGCTTGGTTTTCAGTTGCTCCGCTGCTGCATTCCACCCGGCGGCTTCTCGTCCGAGCTGCTTCTTTTTCTGTGCTAGGATGCGTTTCATTTCTGCCGGGGTGAGGCGTTGTCCGTTTACCACGGGCATCTTGGTATAGTTGGCCGTTACGCGGGCTGTCCACTCGCGCTTTGCCTGCCCGGGAGAGATACGCAGAATCATGGGGGGAGTGTTGCGCACCGCCGACTTCACAAAGCGACTGGCTACCTGCCGGACTGCGTCTTCCATGCCCTTACCGGAGAGGATAGCAAGCTTGCAAATCTTGCGCTGCAATTCAGCGTCATTGATAGTAACATGGGTACTCATGGCTCCAATAAATCGATTGTGGCAATGGGGAGGCCGGGGCGAATCCCGATGCTCTCCACGCGGTAACTGATTCCGTCCACTAAGACGAGGCTTCCGGGCTGCATAGCGGGCGGGATTTCAGACCGGAGAGCTCGAGCTCCCATGGTGCGTTTTTCCGCAAATCCTCCGAGATCTAAATCCCGGGAGCGGTCAGCATGGGAAAGCAGCACCTTAATCTCTACGCTCCCATAGCTCAGATAGACAGGGACTTCCTCCCACAAGGAGAGGAAGTCCGCAGTCATTTCTGTGGAGAGATTGCTCATGTGGTAACAATACGCTGGAGACCTGCAGGGCGAACCACCTTGAAGCCGTAGAGCGCTTCCAGAGTGATATACACCTTGTTGCTCTTGGTGTCCGTGTAGCGGAGATAGCCAAAGGTCAGCCCGGTTACAGGGTCGGTGACAGCCCCGGCCTCATCGTAGTTGGCGATGGGAGTCAGATAGCGCATGGCAATAGCCAGAGAGGACGGGTGAGCTGCAAAACCTGCGAGCTTCTCGCCATTATCAGGCACGCATCCGGTTTCGTAGAGGTTGAATCCGGCAATGCGGTTAATCTTGGCCTCCACCACGCCGGACTGAGCCAGCGGAGTGATATAGGACTTCGCTACAATATCGTCTGCAAGCAGGGACGAGAAGAAGCTATTATCGAGAATCAGGGCGCGAGAATCCTGCGGCATCTTGGCGGCGGCGCAAGCCTCGCGAATCTTGATAATGGTCTTGTAGTTGAAATCCTCAGCGGCCATGGCCGGGACAGCGGGAGCTCCGTAGTTGGCGGCGGTGATAGACGAGAAGATGTCGGTCATCACATCGATGGCGAGCTGCTGGGCAGCGGTCGTGACCAGCTTCTCCAGCAGAGGGATAGCCGTAGTGGCGGCCTCCTTGGCTGTCAGATGCACGGTCTTGAACTTGTGGCGGTCGAGCGTCACAGCCACGGAGCTGGCCTCGGAATCGGAGTTCTTGGTGTAGTCTCCATCATAGTCAGACGAAGCGGACGGAGCACCAATGACAGGCACCTTGATGGTGTCGAGCTTGTCAGCGGCATCCGGGGAGAAGTTCGTGCTGAATGCAGAGAGCGGCAGCAGGGTTTCCATCCAAGGCATGAGCGCGGACTGGGAAATCCTGACGTCTTTGAGGTCGGTAATGGTATTAGCCATATTGGTTGATTTCGTGTGGGGTTAGATGGTAGAGAAAAGCTCTGCGCGTTCGGCTTCCGAGAGGGAGCGGATAAACTGGGTCTGCCCCTCGGGAGTCGTGATAGCCTTGAATCGCTCGGCTACCGGGAGAGACTTGTCATTGCCCATTGCGGTAACGGCTGCGGCCTGTCCGGCATGCGTGCCGTAAAACTCAGCGGCTCGCTCCTCGGCGGTACGCGCTTCGGCCTTGAGCTGCTGAACCTGAGCATTGGTTTCTCGCAGATTCGCCTCCATGGCGGCCAGCTTGTCGCGGGTGGCGGCGAGATTATCTGACAGCTCGGTGTTGACGGCCTCCAGCGAGGCCTTTTCTGCCTGAACTGCCTCCAGCACGGCATTGGCCTCAGCCAGCTGAGCCGTCAGCTCATTGACCTTGGCAGTTGCTGCGTCTAATTGTTCATCGATGGTATCCATATTCTTGTTGTGGTGTCAAAATTATCCGTGGCGGGCAATCAATTTGCGCTGCACGGCTTCGAGGTTATCGGCACAGGCATCGACTAAGCCGAAGTCTCTTGCCTGCGTTCCGGTAAAGGTCTGCCCCTCCAGATGCTCGGGGGCAATGGTTCGGCGGCGGCGCGTGACAGCGGTCTTGAAGTCTGCCCATGTGCTTTCCACCTGCTGCTGCAAGAGCTCGCGTTGCTCCTCAGAAAGAGAGGTTCCGCTCATGCCTGTGCTCTTGTACTTGCCCGCCGCGAATACGTCCATGTGGAGTCCTTTTTGTGCGTAGGCTTCCTTGCTGTCTACCACAGGAAGAATCACGCCCACGCTGCCGACACGCGCGGAGGGAGCCGCGTAGATGCCATCGCATTGACTGGCCACCCAGTAGGCAGCAGAACACGCCAGCCCGGCGGAATAGGCGTAGACGAACTTGTGTTTGCTGAGGTGGCGTACCGCATTGGCCAATTCCGGTGTCCCGTTGACCGTTCCGCCGGAGGAATCGATGTCGAGCAGTACAACCTGTACAGACGGGTCTGTCTCCAGTTTTTGGAGGGTCTTGGCGACTTTTACCGTCTCTGTGTACTCAACACCCAAGGCGTTCAGTAGGCGAGATGCGGATTCCGGGAGCGAGCGGAACATGGTTCCGTGGATAGGTACGGTAGCTAGAGCTCCGGACTGCTGCACCTGAATCTCTGCCTCTGAGCGGCGGGATTCAGGCAGCGTTCCCGGGAACGGAATAGCGGCGAGCTGGTAATAGGCCTCCGGCTCCAACAGCCAGATGCGCTCGGTGGTAATGCGTGTAATCATGTGGCAATAAAATCTTCCGGTTTAGGTTCATTCTGCTGTGCAGGAATGGGAGTCTGCACATTTTTGAAGTAGGCAAAAAGCAGTTGCGGCTCAATGCCGTATTTCTTGGCCGTTTCTGCAATGAGCTTCATTTCCCGGGCTCGGTTCTCCACCTCTTCGTGGATATCCATACCCAGCTCGGCAAAGTGGTCGGTGAGCGTTTTGAGCCCGGCTTCCACGTCTGCGCGGTTCTGCATAGCCTCGCGCCCGGCATCCACGGTAACGCGGCGGGGCGTGGTGAAATTGACCTCTGTCCAGTTCTCCACGGCATCCAGTTTGCCGATACTGATGGCATGACCAATCACCCAGAGCCAGAGGGGGCGCAACATGCGGTCAATCAGCAAGGTCTGACGGTAGGAGAATCGGCGGTCTGCTTTGGCTACGGTCAGGCGTACGCCGGAGCCAGCAAGTTTGGAGGAATCAGCAGCAAACTCAAAGGGTAACATGCCGAGCGCGGAATCCCGCCGCAAGTGCTCCAGGAATCCGGTAAAGGTCGGGCTCGGGCGGGAGCTTTCAAAGGGTTTGATATCCTCACCCGGCTGAATCTTGACGAGCTTGCCTCCCAGAATACGCTGGAGCCATCCGGTATCGGAGGCTTCCTGCTGGGCGGATGCTCCTAAGCGGAAATCCCCATCGTCCGCATCATCGCGGGCGGTGGTGAGAACACGGGTAATGTCAGCATTATCCTTCACGGCATGCTTCTCCAGAGCCAACAGCTCCATTTCATCAATGATATGATTGATGGAGTGTTGCAGGCTCGGGCATCCGCGTACCTGCGAGGGTGCGTCCGGGTCAAAGATATGCAGAATGTGCTCCGCCGGGAGGTCGCTGTATGTGCCATCATCCTTCAAGAGACGGTACGAAAGCGGACTTCCGTTGGCATCCAGCTTCACGCCATCAATGAGGTTGTCGGCATCCGACATGTCACCGATGCGATGAGCCTCAATCAACTGCACCCGGGGCGAGCCTTGGTACATGACCTTGTGGATGAAAATCTCGCCATCCGTATCGACTGCCCTGCATACCAGATGCTCGCATTGCGTCAAGTTGAAACGCCCGGTCAGTTCGGCATGGCGGCTCCAGCGGTTGAAATAGGATTCCGCTTGGCGGTTCCATGCGCTGTCCACGCTCTCCGCCTGAGGCTTGAGACCGTCACCCACGGAATAAAGAGCCATGCTGCTTACGATCTCCCGGATGAAGCCGGAGTTACGGGCGAGATAGCGGGAGCGGCGTACCAGTTCAGAGCGTACCCCGGGAGTCAGGTCGAGCGTGGCATCACGGGGCGCGGAACCGGGAACCTGCGCCCGGCGCGGGGAGCGGTTGGCGGATTCGTAGGTGGAATTGATGCCGAAGAATAGCCGGGCGGCAAAGCGTTGGAAAGCGTTCATTGCGGGAGACGGTAGGAAACAAAAGAGCCCGGAGCGTCATGGGCTCCGGTGTTGGGGGATGCGGATGTCGGTTCCAGTCGGCGGAGAGCATAGGCGCACTCCTCCAGAATCTCGGAAACGGGCATCACCATTTGCTTGGTGACGGAAGTACCGCCGCCATCATTCCATGACATGATGGTTTTGCCCTCCAGAAGAAGAGCTTTGGCCTTGGCCTGAATGGCCTTGACCTCATCGGCGGTAAATCCGCGCACGAATAGTCCTTTGGCAGCCATAGGAATCAGGATTCAAAGGCCGCGCGGGCAGCGGCGGTATTGGGGTACTTGTTGAGCTGCAGGTGGGGCTGGTCGACAAAGCTCTTCCAAGTGCCGCCCCATTCTACTGAGGGAACCAGCTTGTAGAGCTTGCCGAGCACGGCATACATAGGGCTGTCGCCAAAGTAGGTCTTGCCCTGAAATACGCCGAAATCCCACGCTAAGCCGAAGTTGTGCATACTCTGACCTCCGCGAGCCTTTGTAACGCGGGGGCGTTTGGCATAGAGCGCGTCCTGCTCCTTGTAGGTGCGGGTGCCACAGATGATGCGGACATCAAATCCACTCTCCTTGGCTACGCGAACAGCCTCCGCGCACCAGACGCGGGCGGCTCGCTGAGCCTGAGGAATCAGCGTGGAGATGTTGCGCTCGGTGCGTTCGTCAAAGGTGCCGTAGACTTCCTTGATGCGCTGCGCATCCTCATCCCATGCCGCTGCAGCCGCTTTGCTCTTTGTACCCAGAATGCCATCAATGGCTCCATCGTAATACCCGGCAAAGCGCAACATGCGCTGCCAGAACTTGCGGTCTTTCTTGATATCGGCAAGGGAATCAGCCATTGTCTTTCTCCTTGTCCTTGGTTACTACGCCAACCAGACCTGCCAGAGCCACGCCAACCGTGATGATAGAATCGGTCAGCTCCGTGGCAATACTAGCCCCGCAGGAGGTTGCAAAAGCGATGAGCCCCAGCCACGTGGAGCGTTCCTTCAGTCGATTGAGAATGTACGTAAACATACCACAGAAGGGATGTCAAAAAAACTTGCTATTTCATAATTAAATGATAGAATACTCTACATGAGCACAAAAGATAAAGGCGATGAATATGAAGATTTTTCGGCTGAAATAATCAGTAAAATTCGAGAATTAGAACAAGTAGGGTTAGTACGACCTATTTCTATCGAACGAAAAGTAAAATTACAAGCACCCTATGGAGCGAAACGAGAAATCGATATTCTTATCACATATTTGGATTCAGAATCTAGAAAATTGAAAGCGGCAATTGAATGCAAAGATTATAAAAGTGCTGTTTCCGTGGAAAAAATTGAAGCATTCCGTACTAAATGCGACAATCTCAAAATTGATAAGGCTATTTTTTTCTCAAAGAATGGTTTCCAAAAAGGCGCAATCCAGTCGGCTGAATATAACCATATTCAACTAATCGAATTACGCAAACCCACAGAAACGGATTGGGAGGGAAGAGTAAGGAATATACTAATAACTCTTAAAACAAGTTCTGTGCATATATTGCATTGTAGTATAGATGCTTGTTCAGGGGAGCAGCAATGCGCATGCCTACCAGACGAAACGGAAATAATTTGTAACGGGGAAGCTACGTCTTTTTACAAAATAGCTTTAGATGATTCATTAGGAAAAGAACAAGGTGTATACGAGTTTGATAAATATATGCCTAATTCTCATTTTAAATTTAATGATGAGGAATATTGTTTTTCCCGTATTCATATCAAATATTATCTACATATAATTAACCGCCAAATAATAATAAAAGGGGATGAAATAGTTTTAGCAATATTAAAATCTTTTGGGTATGGTGATTTTTCTTTCTTACGCGATGGTTCTCTTCGTCCTATAGACAATGAAGATTAGTTTGTGAACAAAACTTTTATATTCCAAGATTTAATACACATTGATTACCTCAATCCCGTTTTCCCGGAGGAGCTTTCCGGTAATGCCGCTCGCATCGCAAGAGGGAGACCATTTTGCGAGGATAGCCTTATGGATGCCATAGCGGCGGCAGATAGCGAGCGTCCGTTCAGCCCCCAGCTCAAAGGCATCCGTAACGTCTGCCCCGGTGACGTGTTTGCGCTCCGATTTCTCGGCGCATGTTTCATACACGCGGTCATGGATGCGTTTTGCCGGAGGCCGGGGACAAGGCAGCCCGCCCAGCATTTCCGGGCAGGCTGTAAAATAAGGGCATCCGGCTATCAGTTTGCGGGCTGCTGCGGAATCGTGGATTCCTCCGTGCCATCGGCATCGTTCTCCGAGGAGGCATGCGCTGACGAGGACACGGCAACCGGCTTCTTTTTGTTCCTGTCCCATGTAATCTTTACTCCGTATTTCTCCCAGTAGCGGAACTTGTCGTCATACGACTTAATCCCATAAGACTTAACGCGGATTGAACCCATTATACTCCGCATTTCGGCAAAAAGCAATGGGTAGTTTTCCCGCAAAGCGTCATATTGCTCGGCGCATTGGAACGGGCAGCACCAGCAAGCAGTACGCTTGAATCCGGCTGCATAGCCCGGCCACTCCGGAATCTTGGCCTCCAGCTGTTCCTTGGTCATGGTAAAACAAGGATTGTAGATAATCATGTTGGGCTTAGATTTGATTTCCTGCAACTCAGCCGTGCCGGAGCGGCTCGTTTTCTGCTTGGGCTGGCCACCGCGAACCAGGATGTAATCCTCATTGCCTACTACGCTGGAGATGTACTTATCCATCGGCTTGTTAATGAGCGTTTCCACGCAATCCATATACAAGCTGTCCGGGCTCTTGCCTTTCTCGTAGTACTCGGTCAGATAGGTCTTGTCCGGGTGAACGGTCGTCAGGTGTGCACCCAGCATATTGCAGACACGCCGGATGTGCATAATCAGGTCGGGGAATTCGCAGGTGTTCTCGATGTAGATAACCTCGCAATGCTTCCCGGTAGCGGCAAAAGCCTCCCATGTGGCTATCAGAGCGCGGGTGGAATCACGACCTCCGGAGAAAGCCCAGAACACATACTTGGCTCGTTCCATGCGTCCGGTCAATTCGAGCTTCTGCATCTTCACCTTTTCGGCTTCCTCTTCCTCGGTTACTTCCTGAGGTTCGGCCAGCAAGTCCTCCAGAGCGGAATCCGAGAACCCGGTCAGGTCGAGATCAATCTGGCCGTTCAGTTCGGAGATAAGAGCCTTGAGCTCGTCCTCATCGGCTACGGCAAGCTCGGCAATGCGGTTATCGGCAATCATGTCTGCCCATTCGGAGGCCTCGCTTTCGTATTCCTGATAATCAACCGGAACCTTAGAGCAGCCCAGATGTTGAGCCGCTGCCAGTCGGCCATGACCTTTCACTACGAAGCCGGAGCGTTTGGAAACGACTACGGGATTTCTCCACCCCTGAGAGCGGATGATTTTTGCCAGCAGCTCAATTTGCCGCTGGGGATGCGTGTTGGGGTTGCGGGGATTGGGTACCAATCTCTCGATATCAACCATCTCCGTATGGGAGCAATAAACCGGGGGATTTGTTACTGAGTGCATATTACTGAGGTAATTGTAAAAGTTCGGGACGGAATAAGCGGGCAGTCGCATCAAAGGGCGGCTCCCACGTGGCAAAGCGTGCGTCTTGCGGCTCTCCTTCGATGAAGCCATGACTGAGTCTGTTGACAGTCTCCCGGAGCATCTGCACGCCCTGCGGGAACAGGTGCTTCCAGAGCTCATGGTGATTCCAAGAGCGGTCGACAAATTGAATCCGTTGCATCAGGATGGAGCCGCCATCAACAACCGAGCTGAGGCGGTAGACGCTTCCACCTGTTACGGCATCGCCACAGGCTATCGTCCATCGCACCGCATCGCGCCCCCGGTGACGGGGGAGCAATGAGGGGTGGTAGCCAATCGCACCCAGCCGAGCCTTTTCAACGGCTTTGTCGGACACAAACCAATGCGAATGGGCAGAAATAATGAGGTCGGTTCCCTCCGGAATATGTGCGGATGTCAGTCGTGTGGCATCACATACTACGGGAACCTTGTAACGTAAAGCTATGGCATGGAGCTTGTCGTAGTATTGCCCGGGGGGAGCCGGGGCAACACCTACGATATCGTGGCCGTCTTCTCGCAGAGCGAGAAAGACGGCTTTGCCAAAGCTGCGCTGACCTGTGAGAAAGATTTTCATTTGGGGATAACTCCGATGTATTTGAATCCCTGAACGGCTCGGAAATGCCCGCCATAGCCGGAGCCGTCCATGGCCTGAGGTGTTCCCGGTTCAATTTTGCCGGATTGGATGGCTTCATTGTAAGACTGTCGCATAGATTTACGACTACGAGCTTTGTTGTCGCCATGGAGTCTGGCAGACACCTGAATCCACAGCGGGGAGCGGCGCAAGGCGCGTACCAACTGAGGGTGGCTTGTGTGGAAGTAGGTAGGCAGATGACGCCCGCACCGCCCGCGTCCGTCCAGATGGTACTGGCATACCCAGTTGAGGAAGCGCATGCCCACCCCGGCACCTTGCCATTCCGGCATGGTAACGAGGCGCGTTGCCCGGTAGCCGGGAGCGGTAAAGAACGGAGCTACGGACAAATGGCAGGCCAGTTCGCCTTCTACCAGCCCGATAAAATACTCTGCTGCCGGGGGCATGGGGAGATTCAGATAGTAATGCGGCTTAAAGTACTTCCAATAACTGGCGTCTGCCTTGACAATTTCAAGCTCAATGGTTGGCCGTTGCCGAAGACACCCCCTCGCGAAATGCCCGGTTTTGGTGTCCAGCACCCAGTCAGGCTGGAGCCAATCGAGCACATCGTAATGAGGGGTAAGGAGAACAACCTTTCCGGCGGGATTGCCGCGCCGCCAGCTCTTAGCAAAGGCTAATGAACCGATGCGGGCAATCTGACGGTCGATGACAGAGGTAAACTCATCAATGACGATACGCTCCGGCTTCTCGCAAAGGATGCGAGCCAGCCCGGCGCGGAACTGCTCACCGTTGGAGAGAACATGGAACGGTCGCAGCCATGCCGGAACATCGCCCAGCCCTACGCTTGCCAATGCCCCGGTTACTTCGTTGAAGTCTCCATCCGGGCTGATGCAATCAACTATCGGCTTATCCGGATTCCAGCCCTGCGTGTAATCATGGATGCGGTTCTCGCCAAAGATGACCTTGCCGATGGAAGTCTTACCGGAACCTGAAGGTCCTACTACTACTCCGATATTCCAATTACCGGAGAGGTCTGCATCCACCTCCAAATCGAAGTTGCAGCCGCTCTCCGCATTGAAGAGGCTTTTTACGCGGGCAGCTCGGTAGCTGTTGAAGTCGGAGACTCGATTATGGACGGCAATCTTCATACGGCAACAACCTTGCAGGTATAGCCCATCTCGGTGAGCGTGTTGTAGGTTTTCTCCTGTTCTGACTCGGAGGAGCAAACGATGATGACTCCGTACTGATTCTCGGCGGTAATGCCCTCGGTATCTCCGAGGCCGTCCTCCTGTTCAGCCGGGGGGGCGTTGTTGGCCTGTCCCTCTTCGAGCATGCGGTCAATATCGGCTGCAGTAAACCCGGTGATATCGAGGTCAATGGCTCCCTGTAGTTCTTCGAGAATCCCCTTGATCGCATCTTCATCCAACTCTGCCAGCTCTGCAATGCGATTATCTGCCACCATATCGGCATACTCGCAGGCCTCGTTCTCATACTCCTGGTAGTCCACAGGTACGAGCTCCAGCCCCAGCAGTCGGGCTGCTGCCAGTCGGCCATGGCCTTTTACCACGAAACCGGAACGCTTGCTGACTACGATGGGATTGCGCCATCCCTGAGCCTTGATGATTTTGGCCAGCAGCTCAATCTGATTCTGGGGATGCTTATTGGGGTTGCGCGGGTTGCCTACCAGCTTTTCGATGTCAACCATCTCTGTGTGTGAGCAAAAAACTTGTGTGTCCATACCCAAAAAGCGGTGTCAAAATGCCCTGGTTCCTTCCGTTTTTCCCAAAACACCCTCCGTTGGTCGAAACAAGGGGAGGAACCTGTCCAAAAGGGGCAACGGCTCCACCCGGAGGGAAATCCTCCCCCTTTGGATGCCTTTTTGGCGGTTTGACGGCGGGAGATCTGCCGGTTCACCCCTCAACAACGATTCCCTTTAGGGATTCGTTGTTGGGAATTCGCGTACACAACACAGGCGCGAAATTCACGCGCGGACACCAACACCCCCCTTTAGGGGGCGTGTTGAGGTTCGGGGGCGGTAACGCTTTCCTGACCAACGAGCTTAAGCATGGTAGCCACGGCTACCTGCATGGCCTCGCAGTCGAAGTAATGGTTGGCGCGGTTACGAACCTGCTTCCATATCCAATGGCCGCGCTCAAATGTACGGTGCTCGCTATCGAGCATGTCGAGATAATCCGGAGGTGCGTCTTTGGGGACTTCCCATACCGCACCCTCTGAGTTCTTTCGGAGCCGGGCGAGTGCGTCCTTGATATTCAGGTTACTCCAGTAGAACATGATGGCGGAGCGGTCGCGTCCTACGCTGACCTTACGCTTGGGGGAGTAATACCGCTGTACCATCTTGCCGTTCTTACCTCGGTGCGAGAACGTGCTCCGGCGGTCGCCCATCAGAGCATACCAACCGAACTCGGCACATTTGGCATACACATCGTAGGTGGCATACCCGGCATCCAGAAAGACGAGGCTGTCATTCACGCCCTGAGCCTGTTGCAATGCCCGGAGCGCTTCCCACGAAAAGAGCTTTTCGCAATGAATCATGCGGGAAGCACCGACAGAACTCCACGCCCGGATGACGGCATAGAAGTGGCCTTTCTGCACGTCCACGGTCATGATGCGAACCGGAACACCGTTGATGTCGGCTTCTTCCTCCCAATGCTCATCCATAAGGTACTCCGACAAGCTCTGCTCGATGGAAAAATCCTCCGTGAACTCGTTCCAGGGTAGACCGAGACGCTTCTGGTAAAACTGCTGGAGCAAGGATTCATCGCCTTTTTTAGAGGCTGTTTTGGCGCGTAAATACAGCTCCGCGAGTTGCCCCCAGCTCATGGTGGCAAGCGCGTTCCAATGGAAGCCTACATTTTCCTTAGCCGCCCGAGGATTAAGCGGGACAAAGCGGGCATCCGCATTCAGGCGGCGGCGGGTTTCGTCCGCGTCCTCGAACTCATGCCCGCATTCGGCACAGGCCATCACGGTGCATTCCCGAATCCGGCGGTAATTGTACTCTCCGTCCTCGGACTGGCAGTCTTTCGGCCACCGGATGTTACGCCAGAGATAGGGCTGCTCGGTGCCGCAATAGGGGCAACGGAACTGCCATTCCCGCTGGTCGGTGGTTTCATGCTTGCGGTGAGTATCATCCCCCTCAAAGCCGCCTTGGCTGAGGAAGATGCACTTGCCCAGCCAACCGAATGCCGTCACGCGAGCCTCCGCCTCTGCCATGTGGCCAACAGGCCATCTCCAAGTCTCGTCTCCTATCAGCCAGCGGATGGAGCGGCGTTGCAGATTGCTTTTATTGTGAGCCCCGGCCATCCAGAGAGTCATACCGTTGGCAAAGTGGATGGTGGTATTACGCTTCTTGTTGCGGTCTGCCGGGTACAGGGCTCGGACAGGCGGGCATTCATCGAAAATCTTCTGCAAGCGTCCTTCGCTTTGGTCTTTGGCATCATCATCCGTTTGGTCTAGCCATAGAGTTGGTCCCGGGAGGTTGGCTATGATGTAACAGAGAGCAATTTCCGGAGCGGTAGTCTTGCTGCTCTGCACCGAGGCAATGATGCTCACCAATCGCACGCGCGGGTCAACAATGGCCTCCATGACATCCCGTATCATGAAGGAGTTTTCGATACGGAAACGCCCGGGCATGGGGCTATAGGGGATGGAGTGAATATGCTCCTCCGCCCATTGCCATACTGGTTGACGGTCGGGAGGTCTCCAAGCCTCACGCCAAATGCTGATTAGCTTCTCGTTCATGAACATAGCGAATGATTTGCCGGATGATGTCGGGCTCCAGTTGCGGGGCTGTCAGACGCAGCACGCTCCACCCGGCTAAGGTGGCGGTCAGATACTTCTCGGCATCGTTGAGAAAGCCTTTGGGAGACGTATGCCGCCCGTGGCTCCAGACGCCTCCCTCTATCTCGATGAGGGTACGGCTAGGCAGGTGTGCGAAATCGGCTTTCCATCGGCGCGGAGGGTAGAAGCGGTATTCGCGTTCCAAGGGGGCTCCGCCCAGCAGTTCCCAGAGCCGGATAAATCGGTCTTCTAATACTGAGCTCATTCGGATGTTCCCCTTTCTCCGGTATGCAGGATGCTGCAGATTTCATCGATGGCTCGGCTGGCTTCTTCTCGGATGCCTTGGGCATCCAACCCGCTCATGATGGGCGGCAGTTCGTTCTCGAACTTCGCTCGCATGAGGGAGATTGCTTTACCTACCAGCACCAGCCAGCTACGGCGGACTTCTTCGGTAGGAAGATACTCGCCCTTTTTCACGGCCACTCGGAGCTCGCGTTCTTCTACTTCGGCCAGTAGTTTGCGAGCCTTCAGGGCATCCGTGCGGGCTCCTACGGAATCCTCTCCGCCCTTGAGGGAGTTGGCGCGGACAAAATCACGCCAAGCCGACACATTGTGGCTCCCGTTGGATGCCGGTTCCGGAGCTCCGGGGATTTTGCGCCAATTGTTGATGGTTCGGCGGGTTACGCCTAGCGCGGCGGCCAATTCGACAACGGTATTGGCTACGGCCAGAGTCTCGGTACTTCCGGCGGCCTGAGCCTGCACGCGGGCGCGTTCGGCTGTCGAGAGCGGCTTACCGGATTTTACCTTCTGGACGATGTTAGCAAAATCCGCCGACAGGATTTTGTCGGCGGCTTCCTGAGAAATTGTGCCGGGCATACCAGATGCCCGGTGTCAAAAGGATTTTACAGGATGGATTGAGCTTCTTCGATAATGGCCGGGTCTACCGGAATCTGGTAAGCAGATATCTTAGCGTATTGATGCAGCAGGTTCCGAGCGGTAAATTGTGCAGAATCGAGAAAGCTCTCACGGAAAGAGTCTTTATCGTCCTTTTCATTTTCGAGCCGCGATAACGCGTAGCCGCCAATCTCAGCAACCCGGGCGGACATCAGGTCTATAGCGGCTTTTCGGACAGCCTTCTTCCGGTCGTATTTGCGGAGGTATTCCATAGCCTCGGTGAACGAATCCAGAGCGGCAAAAAAGGAAGCGAGGTCAAATCCGGCGCGGTATTGCAATTCTTCGTGTGTCATTGTCTGTAAGAGGTTTAGGCTTGTGTGTGGCGGAAATTTACTCTCCGTTATGCCAAAAAGCAATCCTAAAAAGCAAAGTTTTTTTAATGTAAGCCGTTTGATTTTAGTTTATAGGAGCTTTTGTTGCAAAGTTTTTTACTTGTACTCTTGCCACAGCTCTCGCGCCTCTCTTACGGTTGCAGAATCGACAGGTTCCCCGATACTCTGCATCGACCTCGCGGCGGCTGACAGGAGGCAGGCCTGAGTCCGGACTGTTTCCGGGGAGGCATTCATCGCCCGGGCTGCCCGGTAGTCTGCAAGCCGGGCAAGATAGCGGGCGCGGATTCGCTCACGAAATATGAAATGAATATCAGAACTGTTCATCGTCGTTTTTTCGGGAGTGAGCATCTTGGATAGTAGCGGATTCCATGTTCCCCTCGAAGAGGTCGAACAGGATGTCTTGCAGGAACCATTCGTCCCCACATATTGTCCGAGCGAGTTGGCGGGTACGGTGAACCGGGGTGAAGCAGTTGGATCTCTTGCGGTGAATCCAGCGTTCCCGGGTCACTTCTACGAGGTAGGTTTCACCTATCAGAACGCTGATTCGCAGCTGCATTTCTTCTTCTGCGGGGCGAGACACGCGCTCCATTACTTCGAACTTGTACAGATAATCCATTGCGGTTAAGAGGTTTAGGTTTGTATGTGGCAGAAAATTACTCTCCGTTGCCCTAAAAAGCAATCCTAAAACGCCAAGTTTTTTAGATGTAAGCTGTTTGTCTTTAGTTTATAGGAGCTTTTGATTCAAAGTTTTTTAATACTCATCCGGCAACAGCATCGTGGTGGCTGCCCGCTGCCCGTTATCGTCCTCCGCTTCCGTGATAATCCAGAGCACGCGGCCATCGTCAAACCTGTATACGGAGAGGAGTCGGCTGCCATACTTCAGGGCATTATCATTCGAGCGTTTATCCTCATCACAGATATCGCCCCAATCACCGGAGCTATGGCGGGTCAGGCATTTGTGCAGCTCTTTCTCCGTAAAGGAGTCTTGCGCGGCGGGAGTCATTAGTGTTCTGCCCAACTGGAACTTCTGCTTGAAACAGTCGAGAATCCACGGGGGACGAACGGCACAGGCGGTATGATTCCACCAGACTTCTTCCATTCGGTCAGGTGCGATGTTGTCCTCACTCTCGACCAAGCTCAGGCTAGCAAACTCTCCCATGTGCAGCCACTCCATACGCCGGAGCCCGTTAGGCAGAGCGTAAATGCGGACGAGGTTACTCTTGTTCTTAACCAGTTTCCGGGAATACCGGAATGCCACGCCCCCGAGGTGCTTATCTGCCACCGGGTCGAGGGGGTAAAACTTCTTCACTCCCATCATGATGCAGATATGGCGGATGTCTCCGGCCAGTTCACGAAGGAGCGTTTCGGCTGGTTCATAAGAACCGCCGCCTGCAGAGGTTTGGTTTCGACTTGTATGCATAGTAGAACAAAATTACTCGCCTGGTTACAAAAAAGCCATGGCGCGTTACGTCTTATTGCTAAGGAAAAAACAGGAAGAACAGTGGGAAAAGCCGGGCGGGAAATACTGACCGCATTTCCCGCCCGGAACTACTCATTCTCCATTACCCTATCTGCTTCTTTTTTCCCTGCTGACAAGCAGATTGGGAGTTTGTGATTTTCTGCCAGCGGGGACTGTTAAAAAGTGGGAAGTGAAAAAATTGCTGCTTGCGCTATTTGCTTAAGCAAGGAGGGAGGAAGAAAGAACCGAGAGCCAGCGGAAGCCTTCTCCTATACAGAGACCCCATACTCAGGACTCCACGCGGATTGCAGCTTGCAGTTAAAACGCTCTTGTTCATACATTAAGGGGCTCGTCAAAATCTTCCAGAGTACGTGTATAATCCACAAGCTGAACTAGACGCAGTTTCAGTTCCGCGCGGTGATGCTCGGTCAGCTTCTCCGGGGGATTTTTGGAGAGCCAGAGCAAGACCTTGTCGAGTTCGTAGGCAATGGGGAGCGCGGCTTCTGCTTCCTCCTTGGTAGGGAGATTGATGTGGCCGAATGGGCGGTCATCATTGGGCAGGATGTCTCTCTTCTCCTCCTCGGTCATGGTTTCAGCCTGATGCTGGCGAACAACCTTGCGGAAATCTCGGACAGATTGCTTCTCCTTAGCGGCCTGAGTAAGAATGTTGTCGCGGGATGTAAAATCTTCACCTAGCGCGGCGGCCTCGCGGTGGTGGCTGAAGGACAGCTCGGGGTGGCGGGTTTCGTGCGGGTAAGCGCGGCAAACCATCACAATATCGCGGAGCGTGCTGCGGGACATGCCGGTGGCCTTTTCGGCCTCCTCATACTTGCTGTCAACGTAGCGGTTGCCCCATGTGCGTTCGCCCAGCAGAAGCGTGTCACCCAGCAGCCAGTTACAGGACTTGCTCAGCGACAGAACTGAGCGGAACAGGTTGTTGTAATTCTCGGAGCTGATTTCCTCCGTCTCAAGCTGGAGCCCGAGCGGGGTAAATCGGATGCCATCAATCCCGGTCGCGACAACAGCCGTCAGGTTAGACGTCGCGACGTCGCGACATCTAAAATCGGGCTGTGCGGGGACTGTGGCGGGAGTTTCCATTGAGGTGTCGATTTCTGATGATTCCATGATACCAATGGAATCGTGTCAAAAATCAATCTTGGACTTTCTTGCGGCGGCTGTTCGTCAGGCGGTATTTCTCGCGGGCGGCTTCACTCTTCTGGTTCCCCAGCGGGGGCAAACCGAGCAGCTTCTGCACGCTGCGGACATGGTAATGAAAGGCCTGCTTGCTCATACCAAGCTGGCGGGCATGTTTGGCACAGGTGCCGTTCCCGCACAAGTAGCTCAGGCATGACCATTGGAGCCTCGGACGCCCCTTGCGGCAAATGAACGAATGCAACATCCGGCGGTGGTATTCATCCAGAGACGCATAGAGGTCTTGCAGCCTGGTCTTACCATCGATAAGCATTCCGAATTCGCCATCCGTTTTCGGGGTTTGCGCCGGGGACAAATCTTCTACTCCCGGCTGCATAGCCGAACCGTCAATCCGGGGCGCAAGCAAGCCGAGGCTTTCTGCATGCAAACGCTGTTCCGGGGTAAGGCTCTTCACCCAGGCTTTGAAGTCGGCGGAGCGATAGGCTTTGCGGTAGGATTCATTCCGGGCAGCCTCGCGCTTGGCGTAATCGTCACGGCTCATATGCCACCTCCTTTCCGGTGAGGGTAAATGCCGGGGTGTGACACTTCGTGACACTATGACATGTCATTTGGCGTTTTTTATTCCCCCCTATATATATAAAATCAAATTCAATTTTATATACACACACATTACACATACCCATTATTTCCTTATTTGCTAATTTTGCACAATCAAATGTCATAAATGTCATAGCGAAGTGTAAAAGGTTAATATTAGAGAAGTTAGAGGTATGACATTTAGGCGTGACAAGTGGTTTTGCTCCTGTCATGTTTATCCCAAATGTCATAGCAGAAAAAGCCTTAGAACGGGCAAAAATCATCGAGTTCTCCTTCCTGAATCGGACTTTCAAGGTATGCCTGAAAATCCTCGCGGTTAATGCACCAAACCCGCTCCTTAGTCTTGCGCCTGTATTCGAGGGGGAAATCCCCGGCACTAGCCAAGGCACTCAAACGCTTGCCGAAGCTGTGGGCATTGACCTCGCCACGCAGCATCTCATTCACGCCATCAGTCATCAGCATTTGCTGGAGGAACCATGTAGCAGAGCCCTCCAGCGATTCGAGCCGTTTATCAGCCTCAAAGCAGCCCTTAACGTAGAGCGTCAGAATCTCGCGGAACGAGGATGTTGAACCAGAATCCGTAGCCTCAGCCAGCAGGTTAGCATGCAGGTAATTCTTCACGCCCCAGCGGGAATCGCCCACGCAATGCTCCGGAAACTCCCAGTTGAGCAGGAACGAGCACAGAGCGCCCATTTCGGCATTCGCCTTGGCCACTCCATTGGCTTCTTTCATCGGCTCATCGGAGGT
This sequence comes from Akkermansia sp., assembly GCA_045576695.1. Taxonomy (GTDB): domain Bacteria; phylum Verrucomicrobiota; class Verrucomicrobiia; order Verrucomicrobiales; family Akkermansiaceae; genus Akkermansia. The sequence goes on along the minus strand of JAZNGY010000075.1, from coordinate 24,232 downwards.
CTTAAAGAAACTGATTTTATCGCGGTTGGACACCTCGATGGACGGCAGCAACTGCAGCGAATCCGGGTCGGTGTTGAGCGTGACAATGATGCGTCCCTGCCAGAAGATTTCGGCGGCCTTTTTGAACTTACCCTCAAATACATGCAACTGGTTAGCAGACATCTTTTTGAGCGTCTTGACGAAGATATTTCGCTCGCGGGAATCGCCCTTAGCCACGGTATCATTGAGCGTCCAAACGCCACAGGACATCAGATTATCGTTGAAGCGGGTCAGCCCGAGCACGTAGTCGCTGGCATCGGTGTAGCCTCCCATGCTGATGCCGTAGAGGCATTCGCTCAGGAAGTTCTTACCACAGCCCACACCACCGGCAATGAAGATAGTATGGCCATTCTTGGGTGTGCCGTGATAGGCATTGCGGTAGGCATACGCCCAAGCGGCCATGAAGTGCTCACGCTGAATGATATCCGGGAACAGACGCTCCATAAAGGCGGCTATCCACGGGAATCCATCGCCCCAGCTCTTGCCCTTGGTCAAATCCGGCTCATGGACACGTAAGAAGCTGGTATTCAGGCGGGGCTCGCCCTTTACCTTTACCACCGTCTCCTTGCGGTAGATAAACGGACAGGCCGCCGGGAGTGTATGAGAGCGTACTACTTCTCCCACAAACTCCTTGAGCGGGCTGGGCTCCCCCTCTACCAGAGACTTACTGCTCAGGCCGTAGCTGACCGCCGCGTAGGTCTCGAAGTTCTGGCGGTTCAGGTTCTGCCACCAAGGCTGCACGGAGCCGTCATCGGCAATCAATTCGGTGCGGACATAGAAGCTGTTGTTGATGAAGTAGCAATCACACAGAGCTTTGCCAAAGGTGTCGGCCTGATAGCGGGCAATGAACTCATGCCCGAAGATATCCTCCCACGAGCGGAACGGGAATCCCCCGGTGAAGCAGACCATGCCCGTCTCGGTCACGATGGCGGCGGTCTGGCAATCTGCCATAGCGTCCCAGAAGCGCACACCTCGCGCACCGATGACGAAATCCCCCTTCCAACGACCGGGGAACTTGGCTTCCATTTCAGCCCGCACGCGCTCCAGCGGGATGGCCACGCCCTGACTGCTGAAATTGCTCTTCTTAAGAGCCTCTTGGAACCAGAGCATGGTCGTTTCCTCGGGAATCGGCGTAGGGTCGACAAGCTGCCAGTCCCAGCCAGCATGGTAATACTGTGCCGGGTTGGCAAATGCTTTGAGGTCAATGGCTCCGTAGGCATTATTGAGACGAAGCTCGCGGGCAACAATCTTCTGGAGATCCCGCACCATTTCGGGATTCGGCATCAACGGAATAGGCTTGGCGAGTACCCACACGGCATGGGTGCCGCCTGAGTAGGATTTGGCCACGAAAGTAGGCTTAACGGACAATTTGGCTGTCTTTTTGGCGCGTTCCGCTGCCGTCATCACCTTGTCATAGTCGGCCACAATGGCAATCCATGCAGCCGGGATATTCTCCCGGGAGACGCGGGCGGAGGACACTTGTCCCCGGATGCCGGAGAACAGGCAATCCCGGGTGGAGGCATTCGTGATGTAGGCTCGATATGCCGCCTTATCCTGGAGCTTGTCGTGCTCAATCACCGAGCCATCCCACGGCTGACCGAAGGAGATCTCCTGAGAGACGGCATTCGGAAGCATCGGAAACACTAGCCCGGGGAAACAGGCGGAGAAGCTCTCCGTCGAGTGTTCATGAGTGTTCAAATCTGAACACCCGGTGTTCATTTGAACACTAGCGAAGTGTTCACGAGTGTTCATTTGAACACCGGGATTCTCGGAGGGAGTGTTCAAATCCTGCTGTTGCCCCCATTGTTCGCGGCGGCAACGGGTGCGGATTGTGTCAGGGGAAACCCCGAACTGCTCCCCGGTCTGCTTATAGCTACGGCAAGCGAGGTAATACTCTCGTACTTCATTCCAATCAATCTGGCTCATTTGGTGTAGTAGGTGGAGGTTGTTGTTTCGGCGGCCAGCGGAAGCCCGGCCAACCAAGACGGAGGAGTAGTCATAATCCGATGTACTTCCTTAGCATCTCTTTCCAAGTGCTCAAGCGGGACTTCCACCACGACCTCATCATGGACGTGGAGAACGACCCGGTACCCGGAGTCATCGAGATTGAGCAGGATTTCACCCAGCACATCACGCGCTACAGCGGAGGTGAGATTTTCTGCCAGTTTGCCGCCAAAGAAGTTGACGCGTTTGCCCTGTACCATGGCCGACAGCCCTTTGGAGGTAACAGCTACTTGGCGATAGTAGAGCTTGCGCCCGGACGGCAAAGGTAAGGAAAAATCCTTGCCTACGCTCGCAGTCATGGCTCGTTCTAGGGTAGCCCACAGAGCTGTGATAAGGCGGTTGGATGCCCGGAAATCGGCCACGATTTTCTGAGCCTGCTGGGGAGTGATATCCAGCCCGGCCATACTTTTGGCCAACTGGACGAAAATCCCAGCTCCGGCTCCATAGCCAAGGCCTAACACTCTCGCCTTGGCCAATCGGTACAGGTCGGGAGCTTTGTGCTTCATCGGTTCCGGGTCGGAATATCCTAACGTAAGCCTTCCGTGAGCCTCATAGGGGGAAACTCCCGTTGCTAGAATCTCCATCATGGCATTGTCTCCGGCAAGCCAGCTGAGCACGCGCTGCTCAATTTGTGCAAGGTCGGAGGTGATGAATCCGCAACCGGGGCGAGGAATCAGCATGCGGCGCAAATCTACCCCAAACATCGGAACTCGCGGGAGGTTTTGGCAGTTAAAACCAGCATCCCCGCTGAATCTTCCGGTATGAGCACCAAAGTATTTGAGGCCATAGGCAAACGAGCCGTCCGGGCGGATGCGGCTATGCAGAGTCTCCAGTTTTTTGTAGAGCGTGTTAGCCTTGCGATAATCCCGCATCGCTGCTACCCAAGGGAACTGAGAACCATATTTCTCCTCCCACCGGGCGCATTCCTCAGAATCCTGCGATAAGGATGCCGGGGGCTGAATCCCCGCTTTGATGCATTCCTCCTTCAGATGCTTGGGAGAGAGAACCGGCTTGTAGCCATCTGCCCACGGAATCTTCTCAATCGCCGCGTCCATCACCTGCAGCAAGGTCTGACGCCCGGCCTCAACAAGAGCTTGGTCGATATGGAGTCCGTAGTCGCACATATCGCGGGTCAGCGCGGAGAGCTTACGCTCCTTATCGTTCCACAGGGGAGAGAGCTGTTTCCAGAGGTAGTATGAGTACCAGGCATCTTTTAAGCAATAGGAGGCCAGTTCCTCGGCCATTCCTTTCTCCTTGGCCTGTTTCCAAGTCACGCCCTGCATGTTGTCGCGGGTATCCTTGGAGAGCGTTATGTTGTACATGCCCTCTACGGCTGCCTTCAGGCTCCGGCCATAGCTAAGAGCCGACACCAAATCCGCCGAGCATTCCCAGCGCGGTTCGATGCCCGCCGGGATGACGCCCAGCTCCTGCAAACGCCGGAAACACGCGCGGTCAAAGCGCACATTGTGAGCTACGCATGTCTGTCCATGCAGGCGGCTCCAATCCATGGCAGCGGGTTCCCCCACGTAGGAGAAACCCGCTTCTTTACTATAGACGGCCACCATGTAGATTTCGCAATCCGGGTGGTGTAGGTAGTGATACAGCCCCATGGTCGTAACCGAGACCTGTTTATCGTAGTATGTCTCGAAGTCCAAGGCATATACCATTGGAGGCGAATCATTTATCATAAGGATTTGTGCGGTAAATGGTCACTTTCAGGCGGTAGCGTTTCTGCCAGTAGCGCACGACATCGCTATCGGCGTATTCCTCCGGCAGTTCGTGATGGGGGGATTCCTCGGCCTTGATGGCTTGGTAGGTAGCCCCGGCGAGCAAATCCAGCTGGTGGTGCTTACATCCGGCATAACAGACCATTCCGGCAAGAGTATTCTCATCGGCATAGGGCAAGATAGCCTCTACGCTGCGGGCGAGCAGCAATGCCTCCTCGGCCATAGGGAGAGCTTCACGGAGCAGCTTGGCGACTTCCGGATGCGCCCCCGGTTCCTTTTCTACATAGCTGTCATAGAGCGTTTTCCAGCCCACGAGCTTTTTCTCCAACAGGGGGATTCCGCGCACGATAGCAGCGGCTTTCTTTAAGGTGTAAGGATTCGTGTTCATATCATCGCGGACGCGGTGCGTCTCTGCATAAGCAATGGGGCTAATTGTCGGAAATCAGAAAAAAATCTGAAAACACGCACATTTTCTCAACGTCCGCTTTTTAGCGAAGCATGGACTATCAAAGCCTTGTGAAAATGCCCGGAATTTATTTTTCTTTTTTTTCGATTTTCGGCTTGATGAGCGTTCTGAAAAGTGCTAAGCTGAGCACCTGCTTTTGCATCCGATATGTCAGACCTTCCGTCACAGACCATTGAGGAAGCGCCCGCGAGTTATTCGTGGACGGCAAAGCACCGTGTCGGCGGGGTTTGGAAGTCCTCCGAACCTGTTGAGTTTGCTATTGCGCCGACATCTGCTGTAACTGTTCGTGCCAACGCCCTTACTGTGTCCGCTAAGGCTGCAGCTCTGGCTCTGGCATTGGTGATTATGAACGCCGCCATGCAGGTGGTGGCAGGTATGATGCAGGTGGCATCTTTGGGCAAGGCTATTTGCCCGGAGTGCCGCTAATTTTCAGGGAAACAATCTGGCACTTCCGGGATTAAAAGCCCGAAGTGTTGGGGTGTTTCCCTTTTTATTTTCACCGACAGCGAAGAACTCGACAAAGTCCGAAATAAAGAATTAGAGGTTTATGAAACAAAATATACTCATTCTCCAATGCTTAGCCGAGGTGCCTGAAGAGGCTCTCCGTGTTATGGCGCTCCTTCAAGCGGGCTCCTTCGGCTCGCTGATTCCCGGGCAGATTGTGAGTGGTCACTCTGTCTACCATGAGTTCATGCCTAAATGCTATGACTCTATTCCGTCCTCGCAAATCCGCGATTTTTATGCAAATGTTTGCGTGGATAACGTGAAAAACCCGCAAGCAGTTAATGTTTTGGGGTTAATGAACTTCTTCGGCTTTGGCTCACTTGCCTATAAAGTGGCTGACGGTCAGCCGGATTATTTTCACCCGCATCGTCGCACTCGTTGGAATTATGGTCCAAAAGAACTTCCATATTTTGGAGATGTCCCGGATACCGGGCAATACTCCCTCAACCAACGCGCGATATATTGGATGCTGAATAATTTGCCCCTAGAAAATGGGACTATTGAAATCATCTTTCAGCATGGGGAGGCTTTCGCTTTCCTTATGGAGTCGGACGATTACCTATATATCACGAGGAAAGAATAACGCCTCGATTTCGGGAGCGTAAAGCTCCCACCCTTACAGCTTTTATTGTTTAACGAAGACTAAACACAATTCGGCAGCCAAGCTGAGCACCTATCAAGGGCAGGCCGCTGAGGATTGCAGTTCATCTGCGTCCTTGGCGGCTATTTTTGTGCCCACATGTCTCAGCTGACTGCCGTCCTCTTTTTGACTTCTCCCTTGATGGAGCTTGAGCTGCCGCTCATTCTCCATCATGAAAACATACACACAAATAATTGACGTTGAGGTCGTTTTCGACACTCATAAGCCCGCGATTGAAGAAGCCGCACGCAGAGCGACAGGCGCATTCCTGAAGGACTCGCGTATCCATGAAAAGCACCGTAGCGATGACTACTACAACGACATGTTGTTGGTAGGTACGCGCCATATCATGGAACACGATCTCATGGATAAGGCCGAGGAGGACCTCTCTAATATCCTCTTTCGCGTATTCCTGTACAAAATTAACGACTACCGCCGCACGGAAGAAAATCGCCGACGCCTGATGCGTGAAGCATCCGTCTTGGTCGATTGGTTCAATGCCGCTGAGAAACTGGAAAGCAGCGGGGAGGTCTACCTTCCGGAGCATCCGATGAAAGAGCTTATCGCAGATTTTCTGACGTTTGCCCCGGCGGAGGTGCGCCTCATCTGCGAGACCTTTATGAATCAGGAGAAAAAGGCTGTTTCCCGCGCGGATGCTAGCCGCCAGCTCGGTATGTCGGAGTATGAATTGAAGAAAAAATTGCACGAAATCGGAGAAATGCTCCGGATTTTTTCTGATTTTTGATTTTCGGTGCCATTGCATAAGCAAACACCGACTTAATCAATGCTTCAATTACTTCCGTACCAGATAAATCATTCAAAGGACATCATTCGCCCTCTCACCAGCCTGAACCGAGCAGCCTTAGACGCCTCGGACGCAGGCACAGGCAAGACCTATGTAAGCTGCTATACTGTGGCTTACATAGGCTGCCCCTGTGTCATTGTTACTAACAAAGCCACCAAACCGAGCTGGGAGAATGTGAGTGCCGGGTTCGGCCTCAAACCGATTCTTATCACCAACTACGAATCTCTCCGTAGGGGGAAGTACCCGGAATGCCGCAAATCCGGCAATGGCTTTGTCTGGAATCTTCCTCAGGACACCACCATTATCTTTGATGAGTGCCAGCGGTGCAAATCCCGCACCAGTCTGAACGCGAAGCTGCTCATTGCCGCCCGCGCCCAGCACTACCGGCTCATCCTTTGTTCCGCGACTGCAGCAAACTCCCCCTTGGAGATGTATGCGCTCGGTTACGCTCTTGGGCTCCACCAGCTCTGGAACTTCTGGACATGGGCTCGGCGCAACGGTGTAACGCAGGGTTTCTTCGGCATGGAGTTCACCGGGGGCAAAGAAGCGCTCCGCAAGCTCCACAACGACATCTTCCCGGCGCGAGGCAGCCGAATGCGTATTTCGGAGATACCGGATTTCCCATCCTCCGTTGTTACGGCTGAAGTTATCGACACAGGCAAGGCTAAAGCTATCCAGCGGGAATATGACCGGCTCCGCAATGAATTGCGCCGCGCAGAGCATTCCGGCAACCGGGAGCAGCTACAGGCCGTGGCCAATGAATTGGGCTCCAAGAGAGCCAGCCACTTGACGCTCGTCCTCCGCGCCCGCCAAGCCATCGAGCTCTACAAGGTTCCGGCCATGGTAGAAATGACCCGAGCGGCATTGGAAGAGGGGCAAAGCGTGGTGCTCCTGGTTAATTTCTCCGCAACGATTGAGGCTCTGATGGAGCAGCTCGACTGCCCGCACGTTATCCGGGGCGGACAATCCCCGGCGGAACGCCAGCAGGTAATTGACCGCTTCCAGCGCAATGAAATCCATGTGGTGATTGCCAACATACAGGCCGGAGGCGTAGGTGTCAGCTTGCACGACCCGGAGGGGCAGCGTTCGCGCCTGAGTATCATCAGCCCCACGTTTTCCGCCGCTGACCTCCGGCAAGCCTTAGGCCGTGTTCACCGCGCGGGCGGAGCTGCCAGCATTCAGAAGATATGCTTTGCCGCCGGAACCTGCGAGGAACATACCGCGAAAATCTGCGCGGCTAAGCTCGCTCAAATCGACCTCCTGAATGATGGAGACATGCAACCTTTTCCCATTCAATAATCAATATGAAAACAAACAATACTCAAAAACACGCTAGACACGCGCCGTCATCTCTTGGCTACAAGGAGATTTGTCCGGCCTTTTATGGCAAGAGCGGCAGCAATGCTGCATCAGAAGAGGGGACTCTGTTGCACGCTGCAATGGAGACGGATGATTTCTCCAAACTGACCGAAGACCAGGCCTTTATCTGTGGCCTCTGCCGCGACTACCGAGATGGGGAGCTGGCTAAGCTGAATAATCCCACGGTCTACCGGGAGATTAAGCTCTCCATTGCCGGGGGGCTCACTTTCGGAACGGCTGACTTCGTAGCCATCGATTCGTCCGGGCAAATCGGCATCCTCATGGACTGGAAGTTTGGCCAAGGAAAAGTCGAGGACGCCAGCACCAATGCTCAAGGCTGCTCTTACGGCTTGGGGGCATTCGAGAAGTTCCCGAATCTGGTAGAGCTTACCGTGCATTTTGTGCAGCCCCGCCGCCAATTCATCTCAACCCATACCTATACGCGAGCCGATGTGGAGCGAATGAAGCTGCGCATTCAGACCATCATACGCAAGGCTAATGCCCGCAACAAGGAGGAGAATCCCGGCTTGCAATGTTGCTACTGCCGCAAGCAGGCTACCTGCAAGGCATTGCGCAATGTTGCGCTGCCCATAGCTTCCCGCTATGCGGGGCTAGCAATCCCCGAGGAATTGCATCCCTCCAACATCCTCGACCCTCGCATGATGGCTCATTGCCTCGACTGCGCCAAGGTTCTCAAAGAGTGGATTGATTCCGTGAACTATCACGCTCTGAGCATGGCTTTGAATGGTCAGGAAATCCCCGGCTTTAAGCTCGTCTCCCGAGCTGGTCGCCGCTCTATCTCCGATGCTCTTGCCGCCTATGGAGCTGTCCGCGACAAGATTAGCCCGGAGGACTTTATCGCATGCTGCGGCAGCGTCAGCATCGATTCTCTGACAAGCAAGTTTTCTGAGGATGCCCCTCGTGGGCAAAAGCAGAAAAGCAAGGAGGAACTTCTCTCCCGTCTCTCGGAGGACGGAGTGCTCTCCTCTGGAGCCCCCAGCAACATGCTGAAGCGCTCCTGATTCAACAACAACACAAACACGATACAAGAAAATGGGTAAAATCAAACCATACAGCATTACTGGCTCGGAGGTTCAGCCCTCCGAGGTTATCAGCCCCGCCGACACCACACAGCTTGCCGCAACTGAGATGCCGGGGCTCGGCTCCGTCAGCGGTGAGATTGATGCGGATGATATCGTTATTCCCCGCCTGAATCTCGTCCAGAACGTAGGCGAGCTTGCCGATCTCTTCACCCCGGGAGCGGTTACGTACAACAAGGAGGTAGAGCTCTCTGACGGGAATACTCCGATTGAGGTTACCGTGCTGCGTGCTCGCAAGCAGTTTGTCGAAGCTCTCGATTACGATTCCGGCGAACGCCCTCAGGTATTCGACTCGCTGGAGGAGGTCAAGGCAGTAGGCGGAACCGTAGAGTGGGTGGGCAACCAGAAGCCGACCTACAATCCGGTTCTCCATGTTCACATTGTGTTCAAGGCTCCCGCCGGGCTGGACTACGCGTTCCCGTTGGAATACAAAGGCGAGTCCTATGGCATGGCCGTTTGGACGCTTCGTGGCGTGGCCTTTAAGCGAGCCGGGCGTAACATCCTGACTGCTTCTAAGTTCTCCCTGCGTGATGGTCTGTTCCATGGCAAATGGGAGCTGACGACCAAGCGCGAGAAGGTAGCACGCAACTCGTTTGTTGTCCCGGTTCTTCGTAATGTGGGGCGTAATACGCCTGACTTTGTGGAGTTCCTGCGTACCCTCGGCTGATAACGCCTAACCGGGTCGGCCTGCTGCTTTCGGGTGGCAGGTCGGCCATAGGAAGGAATCTCCCGGCCATGTCCGATTTCTCTACAGCTTCATACCCACAGCGATTGGAGGCCGCCGCCGACATCCTTGTCCCGGCGATAGTTTCTCTCGTACTGAAGTCCTACAAGGGAGAGATTCAGGTGAACCAGGAGCAGCAGGCTGCTCAGGTGCTGCGCCTCGGTAAAACCTGTCATAAAGCACGAAAAATCAGATAAGAACGGATTTTTAGGCTTGCTTTTCTCTACCGCGCCGGAGTACGTTTCCCGGTTAGCCTGAACAACGGCTTTCCACTTACCATGGCTTACAAATCGCACATCCAGACGTACCCGGAGCGCATAGAACGCGCCGCCGATATCCTCGTTTCAGCCCTTTGCTCTCGCGTGATTGACCTCTACAAGAGCGAAAACCGCACCATCAACCAGACCGTAAACATCCAGCCTTCCGTCACCGCTAAGCTCAAAAAACACCACCGCAAGGGGTAACCGCTCCCCAAAAAGAGGCTTGCCTAAAATTTTTTTTACTTCAAAAGCACATAGCTAATATAAACTTTTGAAAAAGAGCGGTTTAAGCTCTAAAAAAAAGACTTGCTGGGCATATAGTAACGAGAGTAACATTCGTTCCGGGCTCAAACAACAAGCCTAACCGACTTAAAATGAACGACAACGCAAAGAACACAATCGCCGTATCCGCCGCCGCCGCTGAACTCCTCCAGAAGCTCGCCAATTCAAGTCTCCAAACCGCTGAGGGCAAAGCCGACTTCGCAATGACTGAGCCGCTTTCCAAAAAGGAGAACGGAATCCTGACCGGGTTGAAGAAGAAGAGCTTCCTGCACACCGAGCTGACGGAAACCGAAACCGGAAAGGTGCTCGTGATTCACTTCGACCGCGCCGGGCTGGATTTCCTCCGCGCCGAGTTCGGAATCTGCCTCGGTGACGAAGCCGCCCCGGTGGAGGAAGAGGCTGCTCCCGTTGAAGAGGAAACGCCCGCCGCTGAGGAAGAAACCGCACCTGTTGAAGAGGAAGCTCCCGCTGAATCCCCGGAGGCCGAAACCGAGACCGCCCCGGCTGAGGAAGAGAAGAAGCCCGCCCGCCGTGGGGCTCTGACGGAAGCCGGAATGGCCTCCATTCGCGCCGCTGTAATGGCTCGCTTCACAGCCCTCCCGGAATCCGGGACAAAGCTGCAGAAAATCTACAAGGGCAAAATCTACACGGCCTTTGTGAATGCTGACGGCTCCGTGGATATGGACTGCGACATCGAGGGTACGGAACAGACGCACTTCAACTCCCTGACGCATGCCGCCCGAACCATAACCGGAGCCAAGAACATTTCCGGTCGCAAGTTCTTCGGATGCGCCGGAAAGCGTCTGGATGCCGCCGCCCCGGTGGAAGCCGTTGCAGAGGCTCCCGCCGCCGAGGAAATCGAGTCCGAGAATGAGTAAACCGAAAAGAAAGGAATCCCCCGCATGCTCCGAACCGTAAAGAACCGAATCAATGGAACGAATGCCCTCCCTACCGGGGAGGGCTCCCTAACCGCCCCGCAAAAAATCTCCGAGGAGGAAATGCAGAGCCGTGTTGCAGCCTTGTCGGCTATGTCCATCCCAGAACTACATGACGAGTGGGCTCGCGTCTGGGGTACTCGCCCCTATACGCGTAACTATGCGCTGCTGCGCCGCCGCATTAAGTGGAGACTGTACACGCTCTGCTATGGCGGACTGGCGGTTTCCGAGCTCCGCAAGGCCGAGGAACTGGCAGACCTGACGCAGCTCCGCGAACGCGCTCCCTCGCTCAAACGCGCCGGGCTCACCCTCATCAAAGAAACGGTGGTTCTGCCTTCGCCCCCGGAAGAGGAAAAGGACGACACGTTCGCCGCTATGGAGGTTTCCGGTGCCTACATGCGCAAGCTGTACAATGGCACAGAGCACACCGTCTACAGCCTCGGCAAGGGGCGTTTCAGCTATGCCGGAACCGTGTACAGCTCACTTACCCCGGTAGCCAAGGCCATCACCGGGTACAAGGTGTCCGGTCGCCGCTTCTTCTCAACCACAACAACCATCTTCCCCCGTCCCAATGCGTAATTCCAAACACATTCCCGCCCCGGTTCCGCTCCGCCGCTGTGCCGTGTATGTCCGAAAATCGACAAACATGGGCATGGAGCAGAACTATACCTCCATTGATGCTCAAATAGACAGCTGCATCCAGTACGTTGAGAACCACGCCGCTGATGGCTGGGTGCTCGCTCAAACGGCCACCTGCGGCATCTATCAGGATGTCGCCATCTCCGGTGCTACCATGGAACGTCCCGGAGTGCAGGCCTTGCTGGCGGACATCCGCGCCAAGCGAGTGGATGTGGTGGTCTGCTACAAGCTCGACCGCATCTCACGTTCTATCCGAGACTTTGCCAACCTGATGTTCGAGCTGGAGGAAATGGGCGTCTCGCTGGTGCTGGTCACGCAGAACTTCGATTCCGGCACGCCGATGGGGCGTCTGTGCCTCCATTTCCTCTCTTCGTTCGCTGAGTTTGAACGCTGTATGATTCGTGACCGCATCAAGGACAAGGCAGCCGCCCGCGCGGCTCAGGGGCTCTGGATTGGTGGCCGCCCGCCTTTCGGTTACCGTCTTGGAGAGCAGCGCATGCTTGTCACCGAGCCCGCCGAGGCTGAGGTGGTTCGCCGCATCTATGAGAGCGTTCTTGCCCACACGGATCTCTGCGAGCTCGCTCTCCGCCTGAACCAAGAGAACGCTCCGCGCCCCCGGCTCCGAAAGGGGGTGGAGGACAATGCCTGGTCTTCTACTCGCATCCGTCAGTTGGTGGAACGCCCGCTGTACTCCGGTGTTATCGTGCTGCGCGAGAACGAATACCCCGGTCAGCATGAGGCTCTCGTTTCCCGGAAGGATTGGGAAGCCGCCCAACGCGCCCTTGCGGAGCTGTTGGCAGCCCGCAAGCCACGCGAGTCCCACCCGGAGCTGGTCTACCCCTTGCGGGGCATTTTGGTCTGTCCCTTGTGTGGGCTGCCCATGAAACCGACCTACGCCAAGACGCGCGGCCAAATCCACCGCTACTACGAATGCCCGAACCACATCAACCGGGATAAGGGCTGTCCTACGCGCAATCTGCCCGCCGAGGCAATCGAGATGGCGGTGGCTTCCAATCTGGCCTCCTTGGCCAGCAATCCGGCCATGATGCGCGTATTGCAGGAACGCCTGCCACAGCTCGCGCATCGCGATATCTCCGAAGCCTTGGCCAACGTGGAGCAGTTGGTGGAATACATCCCGGATGACGCGCTCGCAACCCTCTTCCAAGCTCTCTACAAGGAGGTAAGCTACAATGCCGCCGCCCAAGAGCTGAACATCGTCAAATACTCTGCCTGAACACCATGCGAACCACCTCTACAGAAGTCGTTAAGCTGGCACTCCGCCGCAATTCCCAAAGCCGTCTCGTGCTCACCGAACCGGAGCCTCCATCCCTGAAAATGGGCAACCGCCCGACAAAACGAGCCATTCGCATGGCCAACGCCCTCGTGCTGGAGCAGAAGCTACACGCGGGGGAGTTCCGTAGCTTAACGGACGTTTGCGACACCTTCGGCATTACCCGCATGGTGCTTTCCAAAACGCTCGATATGCTCGACCATACCCCGGAGGAAATCTCCACAATCCTCCGGGAAACCTACTGAACCGGGGCGTAGAACCTTGCAATTCTGCCCCCGGTAGGGTATACTACCTACCGGAATCATGACCCCGGCAGAAACAGAGAAAGCGCTCCGCGCCTTGTTCAAGCAGCTCCGTCCTCCGGCGCGAGCTATCTGCCATTTCCCCAAACCGCCCCAACGCCGCGAGGTATGCGGCTTCTCTATCTTCTACAGGGGCGCTCTCGTGCGCGAATACTTCGGCAAGGAGCTACTCAAAGAGTTTGAAATCACCGCCCGGGAAAAGGGGCTGATGTGACCCGCCCGGCAAATCCCCGCAAAACGCCCAAAAAGGAGCCATGCGGGGGAGGATTGTGCAGTTGTAGACCAATGGTACCTTAATGGGGAACGTCAACGTTTGTTTGAGGGTTTATCGAAAATTACGAACCTTTATTTTATTGGCTATGGAAGAAAATCTCTTACTATACGCAAGGTCAATATATTTATCGGGGTTAGCTATAAAATTCTTCCACTTGGATAAAACGCAGTATCTATCATCCTCCTGCCACGAACACCCCTCGTGTGGCTTTATGAAGAAATTTGCAGAGAACTCCCTTATAACAGTATCATCGTTGATATTAACATAAGTATGGTGCCCCAAGCAGTCAGAACATAAATATGTTTCTCCATATACCGCATTGTACATTTCAGGAAGAACAATCCCCACTATACCATTTCTAGTATTGCCTCTACCGTTAAATAGAGACGCTTGCAATTCTTTTTGAATAAAATGATTATGAGGTCGCCCTAAATAATCCACACCCTCCTTTTCGGAAGAGTGGCTACCTATCAGGAATAGAGTTACGGTAGAATAAGAAAGATACTCTTCTCTTATAACTTGCAGGATATAATCAGAGTCATAACTTTGGATTTCCCTATCCAACGCCTTTCCTACGACATCTTCTCTTGCTAATAATGAAATTAGCTTATCCTTATACAGCACGTCTTCTTTTTTGAAGCTAATAAAACACTTGTGGCTCATGTTAGCGTGTTATGAAGTTAACAATATCATGCTGATTATATATTTTTTTCCTAGACACCAAGCTACCCAATGCACCTAGCCCCCGGCTGCTGCCAAAATGTAAAGGTTGACTAAATTTATAAAAAGGAACATGCCAAGCATCTCGATAATTTAAAATGCCTTCAGGACAAAGGGAATGGTCTACTTGAGATGAATTATAGAGGACAAGAATATCCAGCATCAGCTCCATGGCCTTATCACATTCGTACTTGATAAAACTCCTATTGTCACAGCTTCTTCCTTTGGCGCAAAAGTGATAAAAAGAATTGTAGCTATCGCAAAAGCGGCAACTGCCTGCGGTAAGAAACTTCGTGTGTTTGCCCACAATTAAAATAAACTTTTCGGACTCCACCAAGCGCTTACGCAGGGACTCCTTAATAGAGCATTTAAGGCTTTCATCTCTTGCTTGCGTTAGTTCATGAGCATTAGCAAAATTGATAGGACTTAATGAAGAAGCATTCCACTCGTAAAGTTTATTAACCACATCAATATCGTGCTCCCAATCCCCAGCAATGTAAGTATACTTTTTGTTATAATTAAACATAATTATTACATTTCAACTATATGTTTCAGTTCTTTTTTTAGGACAATATTGATATCACAGTTAATAGTCGCTCGATACAACAAAATAATGTGAATTATTGTTTCTAATGCCATCTTATTGTCTATTCCTATATTTGACCGACCTGTTCCAATGAGAGGCAAGTAAACCGGATATCCCTGCGAAAGCTCTATAATTTGCTCAACAAGAGAAGTAATGGCTGATATATATTCTTTTTTATCTAGCTCAGCAGTAAGTTGATTGAATTTGCTTAATCCTAGGCAAAAGTAATGCTCATTATTAACTCCTAGCACATCGGCAACGGCACCCGCAGGATAACGTTTTTTATATCCTGATTTCTTGTTCTGAATGACTTCGTATGCCCCCTTTTCGTTCCTGTATCTACTCAGAGACGATTCTATTGCATCATGCAGAGTATTCTCATCATACTTGCCTGCGTTTATCAGTTTTTTTACCAACTCTCCATGCAAATAGGAGAGACTGATAAGAGAATCATCGACTTTCGTATCAAAGCATCTGTTAAATGAAATTACAATATTTGTTCGAGAGTCTGACTTGGTAATTGAATCGTCCCAGATATCGCCGAAAATGATAGTTAATTTATTCCTGTTTCCTAAGGTAGAAATAGTTTTTTCATTTGAGTTTTCCACCTTGTATTTATGATAAAAAAAAGAGACTGTAACAACAGCGAAAAATATACCCAACAGTAAAAGCAAAGGATAGATAATTTTCTCGAATATGCTGTACGAGTCTCCCGAAAAGAAATCCAGAGGAGCAAATGTAGCTAAGCAGCCAATATATGAGAACAAGGTGAAAAAATATTTTTTTCCCCGCCTAAAGGTTGCAATAGTAAAAAACGGGTCAGGCATGACGTCAAAACTAATCTTTCTCACAAATCCGCTCTCGCTCTTTATCGTAGCGATAGTTCACAATACTCCCATCAACAATCATGCTGATAGCCTGTTGAATGACGGAGATAGGGACGCTGTACCATTCATGCGGGTGGCAGATGAAGCCGTCCTTATCGGTCACATCGAGGTCAACTTGGCAAATGGCAAAGAAGCGATGTATCAGGGATTCCAGCTTGCGGACGTTGATATCATAGCACGCAAAGGTCTGGACGATTTTCACATCATCCATTAGGTAGGTTGTTTCATTCTTTGCGTTTTTGATGCGCTCCTCTACAGAGGTAGTAGCTACACCTATTTTGAACAGATTGGGAATAGCAGCGATGTCCGGCTTCTTACTTGCACTTCGGAGGATGTAAATGAAGCCACGCGGTTCTATTTTCTGCTCCTCCTCTTCGGCATACAGAACCAATTCTTTCTCATCGTATTCACTAATGAGGAAACCGTCCCTGTATAAAGCGGACAGCAGAGAGCGGTACAGCATATCACATTCCTTACCGTTCTCAAAAATAACGCGCAGACGCCTATTTTTTCTATCTCCCTGTAAGAACTCCTCATTGGATTCGGCTACATAAGCCAAGAGCCCATAAATCAGCGCAAAACTCCCTACATTGATACTTTGCTGTGCATGGGAGCCCGTAATGCGGATGATGTGGCGATTATTATATTCAAGGTCTGAGTGGCATTGCTCAAACAATGGCCTGAATTTTTCAAACTCCTTGCATGGCTTTCTGTTGGCTACATAATCCGGCTGTGTTTTCCTTTGTGGTAAGATACTGGTATCGAAGATATCATTACTAGCTAGTTGAGACAGTAGTTCTTCATCCGAGTTGCTCCATGTTTCTTCTTCCACATGGGGCAGTAGATTCAGCACATCCAAATCGCGAACAGCGGCGGTCTTTTCGGGATTCGTGCGGAACTCGGCCAGTCGCTTGGCGAGAGATCTTTCGCGTATGCCTTTTTTGATTTCCGGCTCGCGCCCCTCCTTACGAACAAAATTGACAATTTCCTCGAAGCTCATTCGCAATCTCGTATCCTGCGTAACGACATTGCTCTGCTTAGGAGCCTCCGGCTTGATGCCTAGCTCCTTCATCTCTTCAAACAAACCTGACCAATCTAATTCCTCAGCCATTCTGTGACTCTCTCATTTTGCGTTTAAGAACAATCAAAGCCTCTGCCAGCAAGGTTTCGTTTGCATCGTCCGGATTGATTTCCGGCTCTCGCCCGTATTCCTGGATGAAATTACGAATGAAGCTCCATAAACGGTGCGCCTCCTCCGGAGTCATGGTGATACGCTTCTCCTGAATCGCGTCACGAATAACCCTCAGCGTAGGGGCGGTCAGCTGCTTAGACAAAATCTCATAGGCCTCCTGGAAGGGATTGATTCTATCAATCAGATTGATATCCAAGTCATCTACATTGATGAAGCGGTTGCTGAGCAGCACGAATTTTCTTCCGCCTTCTTCCTCTTTGATTTTGGCCTGCTTCATGGCATTGTTCATCACAACATGCTGGCGTACCTCCTCAATCTCTGCATTACTCAGTTCCGGATAGCGGGTAGAGATAATCTTGGGTATCAGCACCTTGTTTGTCATCAGCGGAGACACATCCGGGTTGGCTATCACCTTGCGCACGGTGTCATCCTGCATAATCTGTGCAGTCAAATCCACCAAATCATTCTCCACTATTTCCTTAACGCGCTTGGTGCTGGGCTCTTTCAAGCCTTTGACCTTAACATAGCCGGGCAGCGGTTCCGGCCTGTTCATGAACTTAAAGTCAGGGGCAAGCACCTGCTCCATGAGCAATGAGGCGGTAATGGCTTTCAGCATGTTGTTGACAGAAAGCGTCACTTCGTCATTGGTGGCACGCGGTGCCGCTATCAGATTGGTGAACTGTGTATGCTCCTTACCGGGGCAATCACGCGTAGCGCGTCCTATAATCTGGATGATTTCCGTAAGCGATGCGCGGTAGCCTACTGTCAGCGCATGTTCACACCACGGCCAGTCAAATCCCTCCTTGGCCTTGTTGAGCGCAATAATGATGTCCAAATCATCGCGGCCTTTAGCTGTAGAAAGATAGGCCTCTACCTTGCTGCGATTGACGGGGGTATCATCGACCAAGTCGGCAATCTTCAGTATCTTGCCGTCTCCATGGCGTTTTACATAGAGGATTTTCGTTTCCTGGTCTTGGCGGTCTAGCTCGCCGATGATACCGATAATTTCGCCGACCTCGCGAATCTTGTCCCCGGTGGATTCGCCGCTGTTGACATTGGGGATGTGCAGAATCGTCTTTTTATCCGTATCAAGCACTTCACCCAAAGCATCCAGATAACGCCCCTGATAGAAGTGATGCCCAATACCCAGGCTCTTGAGATAGGTATAGCCGTTGAGCTGGTCATAGTAGCTGAACACGACTCGCTCAAAGCGGGCTTCATCCTCCGGCATCATCACGGGAACATTATCGCCTCGGAAGTAGGAGCCGGTCATGGCGATGACGTGTGCCGAGGATTCATACAGTACCTTATGGACTAAATCGCCCATGCGGTTTTCCTGCTTATCGGCAGAGGAATGGTGGAACTCGTCAATGGCCAACAGGCAGCCATCGAAATCGGCGGGGGATAACTGCTCGAAGGCAAAGCGCAGCGTAGCGTGGGTGCAGATGAGGATATCCGCCTCATTCCCCATGAACTCCTTGAACAGATTGACTTTTCCGGTTGATGTGTCAGAATCCGGGGTGCAGAGGTTGTAGCGGCTATCCGGCTGCCAGTCTGCAAAAAATCCATACTTAGAAAGAGGTGTCGGAGCAAATGATGCACCGATGGTGCATTCCGGCACAGCTACGATGACCTTACGGATGCCCTGGCTCCGCAATTTGTATAACGCAAGGAACATGAGGGCGCGACTCTTGCCGGATGCAGGAGGAGCTTTCAGCAGCAGGTATTGAGCATCTCGCTTAGCGTAGGCGCGAGCCTGCATCTGGCGCATGCCCATGGCATCCGTCTTGGTGCTTTCTCCTGTGGACGAGTAGTTGACTTCTACGATATTTTTCATTTTTTCTCCTCTACCATTTGTTGATACAGAGTAAACAGGCATTCTAAGCGTTCTTCTTCGGAAAAGAACGGCTTTTTGCGGTACAGACTATCGACTAGCCTGTCATTCTCTTCATGCGCTTGTTTCAAATCAGCGGGCATGCTCTCGGGGTTATACATATCCCCTAGTGTCATTTCTGTATGCTTTTCACGTATATCAAGAATGCAGAAAGCAGCTTCATTTAGCAATTCTTTTTCCTTGTCTGTCAAGTCTCTTATAGGAAATGTGTTATAACAGAGCTTTGACGCATACCTAATGCGCGTTTCTAGCTTTCCACAAGCCGCTAACACCCACGTTAGATGCATCTTTGAAGTTAATATAGAGAATACCCAAGGTTCAGCATCATAGACAGCAAAAGCAGCATTTGAAATAATAGTAGACGGCTCTAGGAAACCCATAGGTATGTACAAGCGATTTTCCGAGGAATGTGAAGGCACGATGATAGAGGTGGTTTCCCTGTGCCTAATTTCGCCCATTAAATGTGGCGTTGCTGCCAGTTTTTGTGTCGCTCTTTTTGGCGATTCTAAGCGCATTTCTTTGCACTTATTCAATCTTTCTCTTAATGCGGGAATTTTAAAAATTTCCGTATTATCTATATTCACTAGCCATAGACAATATCGTTTTTTTGAATGAATAAATTCTTCAGAGCCTATAAACTCTCGAATATAACAGGCAATATCGCAATCCTTTTCTAGTAAATCCTTCTCTTCTTGTTCCAAAATCAGATTGCCGCCATCAACGGGGATATTACCTTTGTTCATGGGCGGCAGCTTACTCAAAACTTTAGTCCTCGGTATGATATATTGCGTATCTCCTGCTGTTAGATAGGGGTTTATGTTTTTTACATGATGGACAACACCTTTATCGTAAATAAAGCGCTCTCTTTCTTTAGCTTGCATGTTGGCTAAAGAAATAATTACACAAGTAACTCCGGCATTACTTTTCGCATTGTTCGACCATTTAAACGAAGTGTACGCAAAATTGATTTCCACGCCAGTATCAAAAATAGGCTTCCAAAGTCTATACACCTGTTCTCCTTGTGTGATAGAATTTGTTGCAACAAAAGCGCATTTGTTATTGGTGTTTTGTATATAATTAGCACCTAAATAAAACCACGCTGCTACATAGTCTAGGGATGAATAATTTCTGCAATTTGCAAAAACTCGAGCCATATCTTCTTTTTGCTCGGGACTTTGCTTGGTGTACCCACCGTAAGGGGGATTACCGAAAATATAAACCGCAGCTTGTTCGGTAGGCTCATTATTATCTAGCCAAGAGTCGTCAGAATCATCGCTCTTGTATTTTCTTAAAGACTTACTGCAAACCTTTTCCCAATCTAAGTGTAACGCATTGCCTAGAACTATGCCATTGTTAGACTTCAGGGGGAGAGTGGGAACAGGTACACCAAATTCCACAATAAAGCGTTGATTCATCTGATGGTCAACGAGCCACATAGAAAGCACCGCAACTTCATGAGCAAAATCATCAATTTCGATGCCGTAAAATTGTTGGATATTTACACTAGGGAGACGCATTAATCCCGGGGTCGCGGCTATTACCTCCATCTCTAACTCACGCAGCTCCTTATATGCAATCAGCAGGAAATTGCCGCTACCGCAAGCAGGGTCAAAGAATCGCATGGTGCTGATTCTGTGGATAAACTTCTCAGCGGCTTTCTCATTCCCCTTTACCTTTTCAGCCTCTTCTTTCAATTCATCGAGAAAGAGTGGATTCAGCACCTTCATGATATTGGGTACTGAAGTGTAGTGTTCGCCCAATTCTTCGCGTTTTTCCGGGTCTTGGCAGGCCTGGAACATATTACCGAAAATATCGGTGTTAATCTCTGACCAATCCTGATGCCCAGCAACGAGTACCGCATCACGGGATTTTCTGGAAAAGACTGGCACCGGGACATCGTGGGCAAACAGACCACCGTTGACGTAGGGGAAAACTTTATAGCGAACAGAAAGCTCTTTACGTTCAGGCGCATCCTCCGGAGTATTCATGATGCGGAACACGCGGGCAAATACCTCTGACATATCCGAGCCATCTTCCAGAGTTGTTTCCTCCAGCAAATCGGTAAACATCTGGTCATCCGGGAGAATGCCGCTATCTTCTGCAAAGAAACAGAAGAGCAGACGTGCCATAAACACGTTCAGCGCGTGCTCATCGAAACCGGGATTGTCCGCCTTGATGGCATCAAAGAGCTTACCCATTTTGCGGGCGGCGTTGATATCGGCGGTTTTCTCCTCATAGAACTTCGCTTTTTCTCGCCCCGTCCACGGCAGGAAGAAATCGCAATGCTTGTACAAATCAGCTATCGGGAACTCTCGTGTTTCTTCATCCTTCGTATCAAGCGCCGACCAATTCACACCATCACTTACCACAAGGAAACGCGGACGATGCTTCATGATAGCTTTGCTGGCTCGCATATCCTGCAAGGCTGAGAGGGACGTACCCGGCAGCACCTCCTGATAGCACAGTTGCTTTTTCCAGATGATTTGCCCCGGCTCCTTGCTCTGATTATAGTCACCACTCTTGATACGAGTCACCGTAGCCTTGGGGAATCCATAAGCGATGAGCACATCGTAGATGAGCTCCGGATTAGGAGAAAGGGTTTTAAGGATGGTTTCAATCTGTTCCTGCGTACGCGCCATGCCGATATTCTACCACATTCCAAGCCTAACCTCAAGGGGGCAAGACGAGCAAAAAAACATTTTTTCAAAAAAAAGACGTAGAGAGTCGAAGAAAATCGAATTACTTTCGTTTTTTGTTGATATCAAAATACAGAGGTTTAAAGCCTTTGTCATCCAGAATCTTTACCAATTCATGATTCCCGTGCTTATAAACGGAGCCTGCAATTGCCCAATCTATCACATTCATCCCGTTTGCTGATATCAGAGAGGTATCTGCTCCGTGTTCAAGCAGCCAAATAGTTGCCTCCTCCGAAGCGAGGTGCGCGGCGTACATCAAAGCGGTCATTCCATTATCGCCCACGTGATTGATATTGACGCCTGCTTGGTATAACAGTTCCATGCAATCTACGTGGTTATTCATGGCCGCAACATCAAAGATGTTGTATTTCATTCGGGATACATGATTAACATCCATTCCAAGGTTAATCAATTCCTGTAGCATTGTTGTATAGCCCAAGGATGAAGCGTGGGTAAGCATGGTATCTCCAAACAAATCCGTCGCAAACGGACTCGCCCCATCGCGTAAATAGCCTATGGCTGCGTTTTCTTTGCCAGATAATAATGTCTCCCAAGCTATTTCGTAGTCTGTAGGTTCGTAGGTACCATGGTCTTCAAAGAATAATTTGGTGCCTTTAGAGATAAAATACTGAACGATGCTGCGTTTGCCATAAATCAGGGAGCTATGAAACGGATTCCCTCCAGTATTATTTCGTGCGTATCTATTTGCGCCACGTTCTAATAGAGTCTTAACCGCATCCAAGTCATCATACTCGACAGCAAAATACAAGGGTGTCCAACCTCTCTCATCTTTCATATTGATGTCGGCACCCTCGGCCAACATTTTATCTAGCTTGGTCAAATCCCTTGAAAATAGAGCATCTAAAAAATCCCACAAATGAGGTAATCCTCCTCTGTGCAGCATGCGCCGGAAAGCAACCTTTTCAAGGGATGTCTTCATGACGATTTTTGTATTAAGTTGTTATCATTTAGATAGTCAATAAACCTATCAAGCATCCGCATTGAGCGGAGAGTAATGCTATCTCCGGCAAAGTCCTTGTGGCTATCGGCCAACTGCAGCAGCTCGTATATTTTGGTTATCTTCCGCTCGCCCTTACCAGCAACAAGCCCCTTGTAGTATTTAGCCTTATCATCGAAGCGGTAGTCTGAGGCTCCGATATTGATATTGCGTTCCAGCAATGATTTGTTGCCCAAAGCCTCAAGCTGACCACCAGTCAGGCCTTTTTCCTTTTTCTGACGGTTGCGAGAATAAATGTGCTCAATATCTAAGCTCGTATCGAGAGTCAGTAGAGGTTGTTCATCAAACGAGAAAGCCCACCATGTAAGGATAGACTTGGTAATAGTTCGGAAATTGGAGAACTCGTGATTAGTAAATATAGCACGGAATTGTTTCTCGTCAAAAGCCTTACCTCCAAAGGTGACAGGGGAATCATTGACTATATTTACCATTTCGGCGTATATCGGCGTGCGTAAAGAGTTTACTCCCGGGGTGGTAATAGCGTAAGCAAAAATGAACGCAGTAATCTTGTTCAGGAAATTATAGAATTCCTCTTCCGGAAGGTTACCCAATTCATCCTTTCTATGCATGAAATAAACAGAGACTATGTTTGCCCACATGTTGTTGGGAGCATAGTTGAGAACGAATAAACGCTTCAATATGCGCTCAGAAAATCTCTTCTCATCCTGCTTACTGACAGACTCCCAGAAATCTGCCAAACATACAAGATTTTGGAGAGTGGTTTCATTCTTTAGGAGCTTGTAATTTTCCTTCTCGTAGAATTTACGCAATGCCTCCGTAGTAGACGAAGTAATGGATTGCTTAGCCCGCTCATAGTACATGTAGCGAGTGAACAGCTCATCTAAGGGGGAACCAGAGGTCGGACGGAAAATGCGAGAAGTTACTTCCTCCAGATCTCGCCAGATGCCTATGAATTCATCCTTCCTCCCGAGACCGGAGTAATACTTGTAAAACTGAGCCTTGAAAATATCGGCATCTGACAGGGGTTTACCTCTATCATTGAGAGTAGAGAAGATGCGCAAAGCTGTATCCTGAGATTCTGCTTCAATAGGCAACAGAACACAGTTTTTTAGGATTATCGATGGGAACTCTACAAAATAGGGAGCATGCTTTTGTAGGAAGCTTTTTACTTGTCGTTCAAAGTATTCAAAATTGATGGCATAACGGCTCTTTTTATTCTGAACCTGCCCAGTCATCAGAATCTTGATAAACTCTTCTTTGTCGTTATCGGTAGCCACTTGCGTGCTGATGCGCAGGACTGATTCATCTTTCACCAAGCCGTGGCGGTCAGTCTTCCAGATACATTTGATAATATCGTTCCTCGTAGTATCAGGAATATGACCAATCATCCCCTGAAGCTGATTGTAAAAAGCTCTCATGAGGAGCATGAGCGTGGTTAATCTCTGCTGGCCATCAATTACTTCGAGCTTTTGCTGGTCATTCTTAAAGGTGACTATAGGACCCAAGAAATACTCGTCATTATCATTGAAATTATCGGGATTCTCATCGGGGAAAGCAAAAGCATACAAGTCCTCCCACAAAGCAGTACACTCTTCAAGCCCCCATGCATAGGGTCGCTGATAGTCAGGAATTAGGAAATCGTTCTTACTATCTTGAAAGAGTGAGAGGACTGTTTTCTGGTCGATATTGAGCTTAGACATGCTGGTGAAAAATTGCTTGCAAAGAGTCTACCATTTTGAGCGCATCATGTAAAGAATAAACGGTATACAACCATAATTCAGTTTTGTTACGCATTGCCTCAAAAAAACAGTCACCGAACTGACACTTCCCACGAGTTTGGCTGACACGTGAAAAGCTGGATGCCTCATAAATCAGGTATTAACATATACACATGTCACTCAAAATGAGCAAACAAGCAATAATAGAG
>JAZNGY010000074.1:0-16021 GCA_045576695.1 Akkermansia sp. | reverse complement strand
ATCTGCATGGATAACGCATGGCTGCGGGCAGAGGGATATATCTCGTTTTATCAACTCCTCAAACGCTGATTGGAAACCGCCGTATGCCATAAATGGCACGTACGGTGGTGTGTGAGGGGGCGAAAGCCCCCTACACGATTTGCACAAAGTGTGGCATTACATAAAAATTACACTTGCGTAGAGCAGGGGCGGCGTGGTAATATAGTGGTGTTATGAAGAAAAATCTGCAGCTTTTGTGGTGCTTGGGGGCCGTGTTGCCATTGACCATGTGTCAAACCGGGAATGAACTGATGCCTGCGGGTACATTGGTTGCCAGTGAGCCTGCCGCAGATGCATTGCTGAAATCTGCTCGTCTTCATGTAGCGCAGAACAATCTTTCTGACGCAGAAGTTGATTTGAAGCGTATCATCAACCGTTATGAAAACGCCCCGTGCGTACCGGAGGCCCGTTTCTTGCTGGCTGAGGTGTATGAGAAACAAGGTGTGCCGCGAGATGCTTTTGATGAGTATGATAAAATCATTACTCGCTACCAAAGCAGTCCGCTCTATACCCGGGCTCTTAACAGACAGTTGGCACTTGCCATGGCTGCCGCAGAGGGTAAGCTTAAAGTAGAGGTTTTGGGCCTGTGGACTTCAGAGTTGGATTCTTCTACCGTTATAGGATGGCTCAGCAAGGTGATTCGCAATGCGCCGTACAATGACATGGCAGCTACTGCAACTTCTGTTTTGGGTAAATTCTTGGTGCAGAAAGAAAAATATGAAGAAGCTGCCACGGTGTATTCTAAACTGGTGGAGGATTACCCCAACAGCCGCTACGCACCCGAGGCTCAGTTGATGGTGGCTCAGCTTTTGGCTACCAGTCGCACACGTGGCGACCATAACTTGGTTAACCTGCACCGTGCCCAAGAAGCATACGAAGAGTTCACCTTGCGTTTCCCCAACCACGAAGATGCCGGCAAAGCACTGGCAGAGGCCTCTAACATGCGCCGTCTGTTAGTACGCCAAGAGCTTGAGGTAGGCCGCTATTATCTGGACCGCTCCAAGGAATATGTGTCTGCCATATTCTGTTTTGAAAACGTCATTCGTCAACGTAAAGATAACCCCGAAGCTGCTGAAGAAGCCCGTCGTCTGTTGAAGCAGGCCAAAGCTTTGCAAGCTGCTCAATTTGCACAAAATTAAAAGTTATGAAACGCTTTTTCTCCATTTTAGCTTGCATGCTACCGCTTTTCACCGCTTCTTGCGGGTATCAATTAGGCGGTTTGGTTAATGGCGACATGAAGGATATGAAAACTTTCGATGTCACCATGTTTGAGAACCAGACCAATTATCCGCTGGTAGCCATGCAAATGACCACTGCTTTGGCAGATGCTTTGCAGAGCGATGGTACCTTCCGCATGGTGGCTCCTTCGCAAAGTGATTTCTCTGTATCCGGTAAAGTGACCAGTGTCTCTGCCTCCAGCCTTACGACTAACCCGGATGATACTTACCTCAGCTTAGAAATCGGCTTAACCGTACATGTGCAGTACACTATCACGAACCGCAAGACCGGTAAGGTTATCAAAACCGGCACGGTATCCGGGCAGGGTAGCTATTTCAATACCTCCGGCAATGCACAGTCTGCCCGAGAATCTGCCCTCTCATATGCCACTCGCTTAGCGGCGGATGAGTTGGTAGATGCATTGACTCTGCCATGATTGAATACCCGGTCAGCTTTGTAGGTTTGCCCATCGGCAACAGAGAAGATATTACCCGCCGTGCGTTGCAGGTACTGGAGGGGGTAGATTGTATTTGCTGCGAAGATACACGCAATACCGGTTTGCTGTTAACTCATTACGGTATAAAGAAGCCACTGTTGAGTTTGCACGAGCATAATGAAGGCGTACGCGCCCCCGAGGTGGCAAGCCGTGCATTGGCAGGGGAGCGTTTTGCGGTGGTTTCCGATGCCGGCATGCCCGGTGTATCAGACCCCGGCTATCGGCTGATACAGGAGCTCAAGGCAAGAAATGTGGCCTTTACCGTATTGCCCGGGCCATCTGCCGTGGTGACGGCATTGGTAGGCTCCGGTTTGCCTTGCGATGCCTTCTTCTTCGGTGGTTTCCTGCCCGTCAAATCCGGCAAGAAAACTCAGGTATTGCAAACAGCTCTTGCTGCGTCTTACACCAGTATATTTTACGAATCCCCCTTCCGTATTGTAAAAACGGTAAAGCTTTTGGCAGAGTTAGACCCTGCGGTTCCCATATGTGTGGCCAGAGAGCTGACTAAGGTGTTTGAAACCTACCACCGGGGCGCTGCCTCAGAATTGGCGGCCATATTTGAACAACAGCCACCCAAGGGTGAGATGGTACTGCTTGTGGGTGGTGTAAACGCCCCTAGGACCGCAGCTGCCGAGACTGTGTGATTTTTTTGCCATAAGTGTATTAACTTATTGACCATGCATCGGTGTTGCGCTAGAATGCGCTCATGATGAGTGTGTCGGATTCTTTGCGTTATGTAAGGTTTTCTTTTGCAGCCGCGCTGGCGTTGTTGATTGCCGGTTGCGCAAGCCCCTTGTTGCCGCCTGTTCATATTTCTGCATCCGAGCGTCAAGCCTTGCCGGATGAACAGTTGTTGCAATCACTTCGCCAAGACTGGTCGCTGCTGCAATCCGCCTCGTTGTCAGATGCGGCCAGGGCAGATGTGATGGCTCGCTATAATCACAATACCTATTTGCTGATGCGGCGTCTGAGATATGATATCAAAAAAGCAATCAGCGACAATGACCCCACGTTCATGCCGTCCGGCATCGTGTTCCGCCAAGAGGGGATTGCTCCTGACACGATGCTGCGCGATATTTACGAAGATATCGTGCCGGCGTGTGATGTGAATATTGAATCTTTGCAAGAGCGCTATACCTTGCCCGGCTTGGGGGTGCCCATGGTAGGCGTTATTCCGGCTGCCAACGTGAATAAAGTAGGTAATCAGTACGCCATTGAAACTCGCGGTACTATCCAGGCCCTCACCGTTTTAGTTGAGTTCCCGAAATCCGGTGAACACCGTGCCGTGATACGGATGATTCCCCGCAACCGTAAAGAAACGTACAAAGTCGGCAAATTAACATACCCGCTTGCGGCAGATATATCGGCCTCCATAGAGGTGTATTGGAATCTCACCCGTGTAAAGGAAGATCGCATGTTGGGTATGCTTCGCCCACAAGAATTGCGTGATACGCAAGGGCTCTCCTGCATGGATGCCTACAACCCCAACAAAATCCCCGTGATTTTAACCCACGGCCTGATGAGCAGCGCCGGTACCTTTGATAATTTGGTGAATCGACTGCTGGCAGACCCGGAGATTCGCGCCAATTATCAGTTCTGGTACTACAATTACCCCACCGGTGTAGCTTGGACGGTGTCGGCAGGTGATTATCGTGAGGCAATAGACAAGGTGCGAAACGAAGTAGACCCGGACCATAAGAATAAAAATTGGGATCGTATGGTGGTAGTTGGTCATTCCATGGGTGGCTTGATTACCCACTACAGCCAATGCGTTGAACCGTGGATGATGTTACGTGACCGTAAAATTGGTAAACTTGACATGAATGAGTTCCTGGACGCCCGTTATGTAGATGAGCGTTTACCTTTTGCCAAGAAGCATACTGAATTACAGAAGGATTATTACTTCCGGCCGGTTAAGGCGGCTCGTGTTATCTATCTCGCCACGCCACACCGCGGGGCGCCCATGGCTCAGTATACGATTACCGGTTGGCTCATGAAGCTCATAGAGTTGCCTCAAACCATTGTTGAAGAGGTTGTTAATGTGGCAACTTTACAGCAAGATATGCTGTTGATGGAGCCTTCTCGCTTAACGGATTGGTTTACCAGCGGCAGCCAGCTTTCTCCGGATGGGTACTCCATCAAAGGTTTACAGGGGCTTGCCGTAAGAAATGTGCCTACTCACTCCATTATCGGAGACCGCGGTAAAAATGATTCCCCTGATAGCTCCGACGGCGTGGTGCCGTACTGGTCCAGCCATATTTCATGGGGTACAGAGAAAATTGTACCTGCCGATCATTCCGTTCAAGATGTGCCCGAAACTGCAGATGAGGTTAAACGTATTCTCCACGAACACCTCAAGAGTGCAGGCCGTCCTGTCAGCCGGTCTTCAAAATAGACTGCTGCCCCGTAAATGCCGCTCGCGATGTCGGACGGGGGATTACCTTACCCCCGAAAGATAGCCTTCTCCCACAGATCCGGGCGGTGGAAGTCCGGCTGCGTGTCACAGGGCAGGGCGGTGGTGAGGAATATTTGCTCGGGTGATTTGAGGATGGCTGCAGCCGTGAGCTTGCAGTCTGCAAGAGATATGCCCACCTCTTGCAATACCGCTGCCGGTATGAGAGCCCTGCAACACCAGCCGTCCGGCGTGTTGTTGCCCACGGCAGAGATGCCCTTGGGTACCCAATTTTCAAAACCCGGGGCAATTTGGCGCGGTGCGCAGAAAACGGCAGCCCACCATGCGCCGTTGGGGCTCAGGTTAAACTCCATATAGCGCTCGCCACCCGGTGTGGTGATGAAAAACTCTGCTGCATCGTATCTCCAAAGCTCTGCCTGAAAACGCCCGCTCTCCCCTTCGGGGTGAACAAGCGCTGTCTCCTTACGTGCTGCTACAAACTCCAAGCCATCTGCCGCGTGGCTGAAGCAATATACATAGGGCGGTTCCACGGCGTTGCCGTACCACTCTGTTGATATCTTTTGCGTTTGCGGGGCCTCTGCGGGCGATATGATACTCTGCATAATCAACATCCTACCAGCTAACGCGCGCGTATGCAAGCTTGAAATTACCGCAAAGTGATAAAGATTTATAAAAAATACCGATATAGCGCAAAACTGTAAGAAAATGTGTCAAAAATTAAAAAAAGGCTTGCAAAAGTCACTAAGAACGTGTATCTTTGCCCCGCGCGAGTTAATCAAAATCGGCCGTTGGTCCTCCATTTCTGCGGAAGCTTAGCTCGCATGGGGGGAAACCCGGTCACCAATAAAATACTATGTTAGACGAACAGAACAACGAGCAGGAGGTCATCCAGTTGGCCCATTTCGAGATTCCGAACACCCTCAAGCGCATTGAGGACCCGGAGGACCCGAACCACGTAACCTTTATCGCCGAGCCTATCGAGACTGGTTTCGGCCACACTTTGGGTAACTCCCTGCGCCGAGTGCTTCTCAGCTCCCTTGAGGGTGCTGCTATCACCAGCGTACGTATTGCCGGTGCTCAGCACGAGTTCACTTCTCTTCCCGGTGTGGTAGAGGACGTGACCGAGATTATCCTCAACCTCAAGAAGATTAAGTTTGCCCACCACGGCAAAGAACCCCGCACACTTTCCCTTCGCGTTACCAAGCAAGGCGTTGTGACTGCAGGTGATATCCAAGAGGACCACATTTACTCCGTAGTTAACAAAGACCAGGTTATCTGCCACCTTGACCAGAGCACCATCTTTGACTGCGACTTCGAGGTAAACGTAGGCCGTGGCTTCTACACCGCTGAGGATAATAACGACAAGGATCGCCCCATCGGCGTTATCCCCATCGACTCTATCTTCTCCCCCGTTACCCGCGTGAAGTACGCTGTGGATAACGCCCGTGTAGGCCAGATGACCGAGTTCGACAAGCTCGTGCTCGATATTTGGACCGACGGCCGCGTAAGCCCCACAGATGCTATGCTTCAGGCTGCCAGCATCATGCGCCACCACCTCGACGTATTCGTGGAGAGCGATAGCCGCCGCGTTTCCTTCGATAAGGCCTCCGGTGCAGATCAGGATGCTAACACCGCCCAGCTGCGCAAGCTCCTTAACATGAGCGTCAACGAAATCGAACTCTCCGTTCGTGCCGCTAACTGCCTCAACAACGCTAACATCACCACCGTTGGTCAGTTGGCTATGAAGACTGAGGCTGAGATGCTCAAGTACCGCAACTTCGGTAAGAAGTCCCTTAACGAGATTAAGGACAAGCTCGTTCAGTACGGTCTCTCCCTCGGTATGCAGATCGACTCCAAGCTTCTTGCCTCTCCCGGTGCTCCCGCCCGCATTCGCGAGAACGACGAGCCCCGCGCTACCGACCTTCAGGCTCTTATCTCTCACAACATCGCCGCCTATGGTTTGGACGATGAGGATGACGAGTAAAGACCCTGCCATATACACAAACACTTTTCACTATTAACTCAATACACTAATTAAATAACTATGAGACACGGAGTAAAAAAGGCTAAGCTTCAGCGCACAGCCTCCCACCGTAAGGCTCTGCTTGCTAACCAAGCTTGCAGCCTCATCACCCACGGTCGCATCACCACCACCCTGGCCAAGGCGAAAGCCCTGCGCCCCTATGTGGAGAAGCTCATCACACTTGCCAAGAACGGCTCTCTGCACGCTCGTCGTCAGGCCCTTGGTACTCTGCCCCAGCCCGCCGTTGTTACCAAGCTTTTCAGCGTAGTTGCTGATGCTTGTAAGGACCGTCAGGGTGGCTACTGCCGCATCGTTAAGCTTGGCCAGCGCATGACCGATAGCGCCCCCATGGCTCTTATCGAGATCATTGACCTGCCCCAGCTCACCGCTCCCGTTGCTCCCTCTGTTACCACCGGCACCGCTTCCTCCCCCGAGGTTGCAGCCCCCGCCGCTGAGGAGGTAGTTGCTGAGGAAGCCCCCGCTACTGAGGAGGCCCCCGCCGAAGAGCAGAAGTAAGTTTAACTTGCTCGATTTAAAAAAGAACCCGTTGCTTGTATGAGCGACGGGGTCTTTTGGTTATGCCACAGAGGCAGTGGAGGCCTGCTTATTTATACTTTAATCCAATACTTTGCCGTAGTATTCTTGCCATTCTGTGCCTATGCAGAAAAAGCTTCCATCTGCAGCAATGCTCAGTCCGCAAAACGACTCCAGCTCATGGAAGGGGGCGATTAGCCAATCTGCCGTGTGCGTATTTTCTCTGCCGAAGAAGTAACATTGTTTTTGTCGGTATTCCATCGGGATGTGATGCAGACGGGGGATTTCATCAAAATCACCCTCTTCCGCGTGGTAAAAATCCATCAATAAAGAGAGCGAATTGTTGCAGAGCGGTTCTTTCAAATCGGTTGGTATTGCCCCATGAGTGCAAAGCTTTGTAATTAGTTTTCGGGGGGCCGGCACTGCCGGCCGGGCTTCAAACTCCAAATAATAATGAGATGAGTCTATACCAAACAACTCTTTCATTAAGCGGTGCTGGTGCGGAATCCTCTTGAGTGCCGCATCTTGCTCCGGGCTAGGTTCGGAATAATGTCCCTTTTTCATCAGACCCTTAAGGGTCTCTTCTTCTATGTTGCGCCAAGTTTTGTGTAAAGATGGGGTGAGCTTGCCGCATCGGTAGGCTTCGTGAATAGCGGGGCGTATGATGGCGTTGTATATATCAGCATCTTGCTCGTCCAGATATTCCCCGGTGAAGATGATATGGGTGGCGTGTGTTTGCGCTTCTGCATCCCCCGAGAAAATGGCGTGTATAAAATCGCTTTCCGTCTTGCCGGCATAGTAATATGCCAGTTGCTGTTTCAGGGGCGATAAGTGAGCATATTGCGCAGCAAGACTCCGGAGCTTTGCTGCAATTGCCTGTGTGCGTTGGTTGCTTTTGGCCATGGTCAGATAGGATAAAACCAAAAGAGGCTCAGTTTTTCAACTGAGCCTCTCTGTATCGGGCAAGCGGGATTCGAACCCACGACCCCTTGCACCCCATGCAAGTGCGCTACCAGACTGCGCTACTGCCCGAAGATTTTAGGTTTTGTTTGTCGTTCGCTCTTGAGCGCGTCGACAGGGGAATTATACATGAAATTTTAAAGTTGTCAACACATTTTTTTCATGATATACTCATTTTTGTCATGAAAAAGGTAAAAATTGCCGTAGTTGGGGCCAGTGGATACACCGGACAGGAGCTTTTGCGCATACTTTTGCGCCATTCCGGGGTAGAATTGGTATGTGCTACATCTCGACAGTATGCAGGGCAGGAGCTGTGTGACCTGTTTCCGCGTTTCCGCAACGTGCCGGGAGCCGATTTGAAATTTACGGATTCGGACGTGGCTGCTATAGCCGCAACGGGGGCAGAGGCCGCATTTTTAGCGCTGCCGCACGGTGTGAGTGCCGCCTATGGGCGCGGATTGGTAGAAGCAGGGATTCGCGTTATTGACCTTTCTGCCGACTTCCGCCTGAATGACCCGGCCGTGTATGAAGAATTTTACGGCAAGCCACATCCGGATGTAGAGCTGATGCAAGAGGCCGTGTACGGCATGCCCGAGTGGCACCGTGCAGAGATAGAAAAGGCTCGAATCGTCGGTTCTCCGGGGTGCTATCCCACCAGTATCATACTGCCCTTGGTGCCTTTGCTGAAAGCAGGCTTAGTGAAACCCGAAGATATTGTGGTAAATAGTGGCAGCGGTGTTTCCGGAGCAGGGCGCAAGGCAGATGTATCGCTTCTTTATTGCGAATGCAATGAAAGCATGCGTGCGTATGGTGTACCGCGCCATCGCCATCTTTCCGAAATTGAGCAAGAGCTTTCTGAGGCCGCCGGTAGCAAAGTGACAATTACTTTCACCCCGCACCTTATGCCCGTTAACACCGGCATTGTGACCACAACTGTGGCAAAACTTGCCCCCGGTGCTACGGCTGAGGCTATCACGGCATGTTTGGAGCAAGCTTATTCATCTGCTCCGTTTGTGCGCCTGATGGGCCTCAACAAGCCTGCCGACACCAAAAATGTAACTCGCACTAACTTTGTTGACATTGGTTGGGCGGTAGATGCCCGCACTAATCGCTTGGTGCTTATGAGTGCTGAAGACAACGTGATTAAGGGGGCCGGTGGACAAGGCGTGCACGCTTTCAATATCATGTTCGGTTTTGATGAGACCGAGGGCCTTTGGCTGATATAAACATAAAACGAGATAAGATATGCTACCGGTTCTTCTTATAGTAGACGACGAAAAGGCAACGCGAGATGTTCTCAGCAGTGCTTTGGAGGATGACTACGAGGTGTACGCCGCTGCCAACGGTAAGGCGGCTCGGGCAATCTTGGAGACAGAACCGGTGGATATTATGCTTACAGACCTGCGCTTGGGGGGGGAGAGCGGCATGGACCTCATAGACTATGCTCAATCTCTACCCCAGCCGCCGGCGTGTATCATGATGACTGCCTATGGCAGCCCTGCAACCGCTGCCGAGGCTAAACGCCATGGTGCATACTATTTTGTTACCAAACCTCTCAATTTGGATGAAGTTGAGCTCTTGCTCAAGCGGGCTGCTCATACCCGCTCGTTAGAGGTGGAGAATAGGCAGCTGGCTGCCACACTTCGCCCCACGGGGGGGCTGGATGCCATGTTGGGCGATAGCCCGCAAATGCAGGGTATATTTAACCGCATACGTCAAGTTGCTCCAACAACGGCTACTGTGCTTATAGAGGGTGAAACCGGTACAGGTAAGGAATTGGTTGCTAAGGCTTTGCATTCTCTGTCAACACGAGCTAAAGCCAAGTTTGTTGCCGTCAACTGTGCTGCACTTTCTCCTCAGTTGATGGAGAGTGAACTCTTCGGACATGAAAAAGGCGCATTTACCGGTGCTATGCAACGGCGTATCGGCCGATTTGAAGAGGCAAATGGCGGTACCATTTTTTTGGATGAAATCGGTGAGATAGACATCCCCACCCAAGTAAAACTTTTGCGTGTGCTGGCAGAAAAAAGCATAGAGCGTGTGGGGAGCAATGAGCCTATTGCCGTTAATGTACGCGTTGTTGCTGCAACTAACCGCAATTTGCAAGATATGGTGGCTGCCGGCACATTCCGACTGGATTTGTACCAGCGTCTCAATGTAATATCTTTTCGTTTACCCCCATTGAGGGAAAGAGCAGGGGATATTGTGCTGATGGCTAATGCGTTTGTGCAAGAGCTGTGCAGAGAAAATAATAAAGCACCCAAAAGCCTGACCCGCGATGCCCTCGACTTATTGCGCGTTTATCATTGGCCGGGTAATGTGCGACAATTACGCACAGCTATGGAGCATGGCGTGGTGATGAGTGATTCCGGCACGATTGGTTTGGGGGACTTGCCTGAATATTTATCTGCGAATTCGGCTGTTAAAAAGCCGCAAAATTCCCAAAATCGCGTACACACAGACTTTGAGCTTGATTTTACCCATAGCTTTAATTTAGAATACATCGAGCAGAGAGCTATCTTGCGTGCATTAGAGTACACGAAAGGAAATCGCTCCCGTGCCGCAGAACTCTTGGGTATTAATCGGCGTACGCTCCAACGCAAAATGGCCGAGGCACCTCAAGTTTTTAATTCATATCTTACATAAAGTCATATGCCAGAACTGTTAAATATGAAACAGAAAAAGTCAGTCAAGGCCATGCGCCTTGTTGCTGCTGTTCTGTTAATCTTAATGTGTACGTTTAAATTGTTCCTCTGCTATAAGGGGTTGAACCAGCCGGATGTTATGGACCAAGCGCAGATTGCGCGCTCCGTTGCCAATGGTGAGGGGTTCGCAACAAAGTTTTATCGTCCCATTGAGTTGCCGGCTATGAAGGCTGCCAACAAAGAGGAAGTTATTAATTTTAATAATCACAGAGACGTTAACCATGCACCGCTGAATATTGTGAGCATGGCTGTGGCGCTCAAGTTGACGGGGCATAATGATTTTGAAAAATCTGCAATTCCTGTGCAGGGGCAAGGCCGAGAGACTATGCCTGAGCAAAATGTATACAGTGCAGACCGCACCATTTCTGCGGTAAGTTGTTTGTATTTCATTTTTGCGATGGGGTTGGCGTATGCTCTTATTGCACGTTTGTTTGATGATATTATAGCTTGTTCTACCATTTGCTGTTTAGCGGTAAGTGAGTTAGCGCTGGACTATTCCATCAGCGGGTTGCCGCAGCCGTTGATGCTTTGTTGTTTGCTGGGAGCTATGCATTTCTTGCTTAATGCACTGCAAGCCAACGTAAATGATGATAGAGGGCGTGTTGTCCTGCATTTGATGATATCCTTTGTGTTGATGTCACTTATGTGCCTGAGCGGTTGGTTAAGCGTATGGATTTTCATTGGTTACCTTGTCTTCTGCGCCTCGGCTTTCCGCCCGCATGGTATGTATGGCTTTGTAGGTTTGGGTGTCTTAATCATGTCCACTTGGTATTTCCTGATGCAAAATTATCTGGCAACAGGTCAAATTTTCGGCAATGCATTCTATGGCATTTTTGATTGTTTCGGTGGAAGTTCCGAAGATGCCCTGCGTTCCGTAAACGCCTCTGCTGCATCACTTAATAACTCCATGATGGTGTTGAACGTATTGGGCTCATTGTTTGACCAAGTCAAGAGCCTTTACACGAATTGCTGTGCTATTATCGTTGCACCGTTCTTCTTCATTGCTCTCTTCCATGTGTACAAAAGAGAAGAGGTGCAGAAAGTCAAATGGGCTGTGCTTTGCATGTGGGCTTTCTCCTGCCTGGGTATGGCCGTGTATGGTACCAATGTTCCTCTGAGCAGCGGTCAATTGGCTTTCCTGTTCACGCCGCTCTTTGTTGCATACGGTTTTTCCATGCTGTTCAATATGATGGCAAAGTTGGGGTCTGCAAAAATTACTTTTGCCCAGTTGAGAGGTTTAACCGTTATGGGTATTGTATTACTTTCTGCCGGAACTCAGCTTAAAAGTTTCCCGGTAGATTTGTATAGCGGCGTGTGGCTGCGAGAGAAAAATAGCCCGCATTATCCGCCGTATTATCCGCCTTCGCTCAATTGTTTGTTGACCTCGATAACGAACCCGAATGATATTGTGGTGAGCGATCAACCTTGGGCCGTTGCGTGGTATGCCAATAGAAAATCTGTATGGTTACCCAAGACCATTGCAGACTATAAAGCCATAAGAGACGAGTATTTAAAGGATAGCGGTGTAAATATCCAGGGTATTCTGATGACTCCGTCCTCTTACGAGCCCATTATTCCTTCTTCATATGCTCCAACGTCAAATACGCGATATGGGCTTCCCGGTGGCTTTGCTGCCATTGAGCGTAATGCCGGTGAATTTTGGCCATTGGCACTCAATTTGCCGTTGACTCAGCATCATCCCCAATTCTCACCGTATATCCAAAATTTTGCGAATTCGCCTGATGCGGGAGGGGAAGACGTTAAAGGAAATCAAATTTCTGAGATAGTGAACTTAAACGATAATTCCGCTCAGTTTAATTCATTCTTGCCCATGTACGGTGCTTGTTCCTATTACCTGAAAGTGAATAAAAACTAATTCGGCAAATCAAAAAACAACGTTAGTTTATACTATGCCACCCAAAAACACAAAGGCTCTCAGTTTTGAACAATCCATGGCCAGGTTAGATGAAATATCTGCCCGATTGGATAACCCGGAGACCGGTCTTGAAGAGACAATCCAGCTGGTAGAAGAGGGCCTTAAATTGGTGCGCAGCAGCAGAACAATGTTGGAAAGTGCCGAGTTGCGTATTAAGATGCTGGAAAATCCGGAATCGGTGTCCCCGCAGGATAGCGGTGATAAAACAAGACGGAATGATGAACATGACTTCTCCCTCATATAATATACCGCCTTTGCTCGCAAGAATTTGTGCAGGTGCCCAACTTTCTGAGTTTTCCACACCCGAATTAAAGCAGTTAGCTGATGAGATTCGGCTATATTTGCTCGAAACCTTATCCGAGACCGGTGGCCATTTGGCTCCCAACCTCGGGGTTGTGGAGCTGAGTATTGCACTGCATAGGGTATTGACCACCCCGCGAGATAAAATACTATTCGATGTATCTCACCAATGTTATGTACACAAGTTGCTGACGGGGCGCATAGAGGCATTGCGTAGCATACGCCAATTCGGTGGTATATCCGGTTTTTGCAAGAGGAGCGAGTCTGTTCATGATGCATACGGTGCAGGGCACGCAGGTACCGCGCTGTCTGCCGCATTGGGAATGGCTGTAGCGCGAGACCTGGTAGGCGAGGACTATCACGTTGCCGCCATCGTGGGTGATGGCGCTTTTACCTGTGGTACTACTTTAGAAGCTATCAATAACATTGCGACCAATACCAAAAAGTTCATTCTTGTACTCAATGATAATGATTGGAGCATAGACAAGAATGTTGGCGCCTTGGCGCGCTATTTTGCTTCATTGCAAGAAACCTCTGCCTACTCATGGTTGCGTGATAAGTCTATCAGATTTATCGAAGGTTTAGCCGGTAAGGGCGTTAGAGACCAAGCCTCTAAGCTTGTAACCGCCGCTAAGTCTGTCTTTAATCCGTTGAGCTTTTTCAGGGAGATGGGGCTGCATTATTATGGCCCTATAGATGGGCATGATATCTCCAGACTGGAAAAAGTGCTTCGCATCGCCGTGCGCCATAACGAACCCGTAGTGCTGCATGTTATTACTCGCAAAGGTAAAGGGTATGAGCCTGCCATGCAGAACCCGACCAAATTTCACGGCATAGGCCGGTATAATGTGGCAGATGGCTCCACAAAAGCCGGACAACGTATAACTTACTCAGAGGTATTTGGCAAAACGCTTTCTCGTTTAGCTGAAGATGACCCATCCATTACGGCCATTACGGCAGCCATGCCCAGTGGTACGAAGTTGGATATTTTCCGCGACAAATTCCCCAAGAGATTTTTTGATGTAGGAATAGCAGAAGAACACGCCGTTCTGTTTGCCTGCGGACAAGCCACGCAAGGGCTGAAACCGTATGTGGGCGTCTATTCCACATTCATGCAGCGTGCGGTAGATATGATTCATCACGATGCCGCATTGCAGCTGTTGCCCGTACGTTTTTGTATGGACCGTGCCGGTTTGTCTCCGGATGACGGCCCGACCCACCACGGTTTATATGATATCAGCATGCTGCGCTGCATACCGGATATCATTATGATGCAGCCGGCCGATGAAGCCGAGTTTGTACACATGCTTGCCACAATGAACACCATCAACCATTGCCCCAGCGCTATTCGTTATCCTCGCGGCAGCGGTGAAGGTGTAGAATTGCCGGAATCCCCCGAGCCTCTCCCCATAGGTAAGGCCGAGCTTATTGCCGACGGGGCTACTGTTGCCTTGGTTGCATTGGGCAATATGAATGCCGTG
Source organism: Akkermansia sp. (assembly GCA_045576695.1). Taxonomy (GTDB): domain Bacteria; phylum Verrucomicrobiota; class Verrucomicrobiia; order Verrucomicrobiales; family Akkermansiaceae; genus Akkermansia. The sequence continues at coordinate 1,916 of JAZNGY010000074.1, read as the reverse complement.
GCCTCGCAGGTGCGCCAAAAGCTTCTTGCTGCCGGTGTAGATTGCGCCCATATTAATGCCAGATTCATCAAACCTTTGGATGAAGCCTGCTTGGCTCGTTATGCTGCCCAATGCAAATTGATTGTTACACTAGAGGACCACACCGTTGTGGGTGGTTTCGGCAGTGCTGTTCAAGAATTCTTGATGCAGACGGGCACGCTTACCCCAGTGCATAATGTCGGCTGGCCGGATGCTTTTGTAGAACACGGTACGCTGGAATTATTGCGCGCTAAACATGGCCTCACGCCGGAGGCTATTACCACTACCATCCTTCAGAAACTGAACTCAATCGTATGAACAAATTAGTATCATTGTTTGTTTTTTCTGCTGTCGCACCGTTGATTGCTGCAGACTTGCCTACCATTAACGTCTTTGAAGATGAGACAGAACCGGCTGTAAAGAAGCCCAGACCCATTGAGGAACCGCTGGATGAGATTCCCAATTGGGTGAGCGAGCTGTCTAACCTGCCTGCAGATAAGCGTCAGCTGTATGTTAACCAGTTTGCCGCAGCAAAATGGGCATATTCTAAAGGTGCTCTGGATATGTGCCACGAGTGTTTGGATGCCTGCGACGCCATTTACTCCAAAAACCCCAACGTTTGGAATTTGCGTGCATCTGCCTATATTTCCTCCGGCAGTTTTGCTGCTGCCGAAATCTGGCTTAAGAAAGTGCGTGAAGTAGCCCCGGACGATTTGGTCGCCAACCTCAATTACTCATTGCTTTATCTTGGTGTAGGCCAGTTTGAAAAGTGCATTGAGGAGTGCGATATTTTAATGGGCGATATTGAGTATAATGAGAGCTTAGAGCCTTTGATGCATTCGCTGACATTCCGCAAGTTTATATCCCTGATAATGCTGGATCGCGTAGATGAGGCGAAAGAATTGGTAAAAGATATTACCCCTTTGACCTTCACCCCGCTTTACTATTATACGCAGGCTGTTTTGGCTATTGTAGAAGATGACCCTGAAAGAGCATTGAATGAGATGCGAGCGGCAGACAGTATTTATCGCACAGACCCTTATCTTGTTTCGTACAAACAAGCAATTCAATTTACAAATATCCTCAAAACATTCGTTAAAACAACGGAGGCCGAATAAACATTTGCTTTATCCGCCGCTCCCGATGAAAGAGCGAGACACAGGTACTATTCTTAAACTCAGCCCGTTGGGAGACCACGGGCTGATTGTTGTATGGTGTACGGCGCACCACGGTATACTGCGTACTGCTGCGCGCAATGCGCGCAAACCCGGCAGTGATTTTACAGGGCGTATAGATTCTTTTTTGGAGTGCGAGCTGGTGTTCTCCATGCCGGCAAAGGGGGATCTTGCTACCTTGCATAGTGTAGAGCTGCTTTCTGCTCGCCTTGCCTTGCGCGGCGATTTATCTCGCCTGTATTTGGCCGGCTATTTATGCCGTTTGTTGATGTGTACCCTAGAACCCGGGGATGGCAACCCGGAGTGGCATAAGCTGATTTCCGGCGCTTTGGATTACGTGGCCACCTCATCACCGCGGCTTGCCGTGCTTGAGCATTTTGAAAAGCGTTTAGCCACGCTGCACGGCATATATACCCCCGCGCTCCCGGCGCACCAGTGCCTGTTGCGGCATTTCCAAAACTTACCGGATGGCCGCCTGTTGTTTGCAGATTTTATACAAAGCCGGGTTTAACGCTTTGTCCGCTTACCAACCGAACAGTTTAACAGAGCAATACAAAAAAGCACCGAGTTGAAACTCGGTGCTTTTTTGGTACGACCGACGCGATATGCGCACTGCGGTGAAAGTCCGCGCGGAGCCGCGATGATGCGGAATCCCAGACCTGAAGAACAACTGCGGGGAGGTAACGAACCGTGGAAAAGGAAGTTCGAGGGGAAATCCCGACT
>JAZNGY010000073.1:0-10202 GCA_045576695.1 Akkermansia sp. | reverse complement strand
TAACACCGCGCATTATGCCACCCCGCCATTCGGCGGGGTTCGAATAACGTTTATTCCGGACCCAGGGTTCCGCCGCTAACGCGGCTGTACCCTGGGCTATCATATACCGCCTCGCCATACGGCGAGGCTCAAAAATTCGGTTCGCTTCGCTCACAGCAAACACCCCGATAAATTAGCATTTACGGGGCTGATACATCTATCAACTGTAAATTTTAGCAGAGCGTGTGCCCAAAAAAGATCGCCTCCGATGTTAAAATCGGAGGCGGCTGTAAGTTTACCTATGAACCTGTATGGTATCAGGGATTAGCCAGACCATCATCGGGGAAGAGGCTCGGTGTGGTAGAGCCTGCGGTCGGGGCATCGCTCGTGCCAATGTCGCGAAGACGCGTCGGCTTACCGGTCGGGTCAATCTTCTCTGCCGTTACGAAGATCATCAGGTTCTTACGAACGTGAGACTCGGCATTGCTGCGGAAGAAGCGACCGATGAGGGGCAGGTCACCGAATACGGGCACCTTGTCTTCCACCTTCTGCACGTTATCCTCAATCATACCACCGATTGCGATGGTGTGACCATCATAAATGCAGGGGTTGGAGTTGATGTAACGGCGGCTGAAGATGGGCATATCGATACGGTTTTCCGTAAGGGTGATGTGCTCAATCTGCGTCTCGGTGGTTACTGCGGAGGTAATGGGTGAGCCGTAGTTCACGAAACCTTCGAAGTTTACAACACGGATTTCGAAGTGGTTGAACTTGATGATGTCGTTGCCATCTTCCTCGTCAACCTTAAATCGCATCACGATACCAACTTCTTCAACTGCCCATTCAGACGGGTTGGAGGGCGTTGCAATGGGGGAGGAGTTGTTGCCCCAGTTGTTGTTACCGTTGTTGTTGTTGTTCCAGTTGTTACCACCGGAGGAACCGGTCTCTGGCGGATCGTAGGCGGACGGATAGATAAAGCGACGAATCACCTCAATCTTGGCGCAGCCGTTGTCGCCGTTCTGGTCGCTTGCCAGCGGATCAGGATCGGGGGTGTACTCCAACTCACCGGGGCGGGCTACCAAGCTGGGAGCAGACATGATGTCAACACCCTTCTTCTGGGAGAGACCACGCATAATCATCTGGAAAGAACCGGAGTCATAAATGCCGGAGAGGGAGAGAATGCCGGGAGCTACGGTCTTGGCTGTGTTGCTGGCGGCAGAGCCTGCTGCTACAAGGGCGTCCATGGAGCTGCCACTGATAGCGCCGGAACCGGAGCGAAGACCACCTGTTACCAAACCGTTGTTGGTGGGGGTAAAGGCGTCTGTTACGCTGCCCGGAGCTGTGGAAATCGGCCAAGAGGAGCTACCGTTGTAGTTGTTGGCAAAGGCAGAACCACCGGAGGTTACGAAATCACTATTAGTGCGGAGCGGGTTGGAGCTCTGGCCGCTTACGCCACCCAGGTAGGTAGAACCGTTGTTGGATACGGAGAAGGGGTTGACCACCCAGTCGAAGCTGAGCTCTTCTTCGTTGGTCTGAGAAACCTCAACGAAGCGGGCGCTCACCTTAATCATCTGCGGCAGCTTGCGGCGATAATCGTTAATTACTTCTTCTACGAAGTCCAAGTTATCGGCCGTGTTCTCCACGGTCAGCATACCGGTGCGGGCAGAGTAGTTTGCGCTGGAGCCCTTCGGGAAGGATGCACCTGCAGCTCGAAGAGCGGCCACAGCGTCGATGCGTACCACCTTGCTGCCACCATCTTCTGTCCATGCATCTTCTTCGTCGCCGGATTCTTCACCACCGCCGGTCACGAAGAAGTCGCGGGCTACCTTCCAACGGCGCTTGAACATACGCTCAATACCGGCACCTGTCTGGTATACCACAATACCGGTGTCTTCTACACGGTACTGGCAACCGGACTGGTCGCAAATCATCTGAAGCAGTTCCTGACCCGTTACGCCGGATACATTGAGGCGTGATACCACCGGCATGGTGGCCGGGGCGGGGGAGGAAGCTACTTCTTCTTCCTCTTCATCCTCGCTGTCTTCTTCATCTTCGAGGTCTTCCTCATCCTCATCATCAGAGGAGGATGAAACTGCTACGGGTGCAGAGACGGGACGCTCAAAACGGAAGTTGATCTGAACGCCGTTCTTGCGGGCTTCACCGCGCAGGAAGTCGAGGGCATCCTCAATGCCTGTGTCTTCAAAGTTGACGTTACTAATCTGCATCTTGCTCAGATTCTGCGCATTTTGAATCTGACGCTCGGAGTGTACCACGGGTACCTCACCACCGGAAAGTTCAATATCGGGCAGGTCTTCGTTGTTTGAAATTACCCATGTTTCATCTACCTTGGCAAGAAGCTCGGCGCGAATGGCGTTGCGGGCATCCTTGTAGTAGTTCATGCGGCGCTTGTGCACGGCCTCTTGACCACGGCGAGCAGCGCTGTTGTACGGGTCAATCTTAAGTACCTGTCCAAAGGTCTGTACGGCTTCATCGTACTTGCCGAGGTCATAGTAGCCCCAGCCGAGCTCAAGGAGACGCTGTACCTCTTCCACGTCTTTGGCGTGTGCAGGAGTAAGGGCAGGATTGTTGCGCACGGGGTCGCGCAGGGCTGCAAGTTCTTTACGGGCGCGCTTGTTGTTGGGGTCGCGCTTCAGTACGTCCAAAAGAAGCTGTTCGGCTTCATCGTAACGGCCTACCTTGGAGTATTCAATGGCTACTGCAATGGATGCATCGCCGATTACCTTAACGAGATACTCGCGCAGACAGTTGGTGGAGGGACCCTGGGGAAGGGTGGACCATGCAGCCTTGTACTTTTCAAGGGCTACGGTGTACTTGCCTTCGCTGTAGGCTGTGCGGCCTTCTTGCAAAAGAAGACGAGCCTTGTTCTCCTCTGCCTTGCGGCGTGCGGTTTCCTGTGCAATCAAGCTGCTTTGAGCAGACTGGCCTGCATATACTGCGGTCGGGCCAACCTCGCTCGTTCCGGCTGCCGTAGACGTGCTGATGTAACCGGCGGTTTCAGCCTGCGTTATGGGGCAGGTGAAGGCCAAAGCTGCAATAGCCGTGACGGTTTTTGAGTTGATGAGAGGTGCGTGGTTCATGGTAATGCTCTATTTATGACAGAAAACTGTTCCGTTGTAAAGAAAACAATTACAAAAAGTCGTTTTTTTCTGTTTTTTTAGTTCTTTTCTGGTTGTTTGGGTGCTGTTATTTCCTCTTTTGGTGCTGTAACTTCGGATTTGCCTCCCTTAATGAAGATTTGGGAGCTACCGTTATCATTGAATGCTTTCAGTTCGCATTTGGTATTTTCGTCACCGGGGAGACTGAACTCTGTGCCTACAAGAACTGTGAAAGCCTCGCCTTTCTTGGGGCCGGCAGTTGGCTTCAACGTTACCCAAGTGTCTTGAATACGCTTGCGGTTTTTCTTCTCCGGTGAAATTGCGAAACCTGCCTTTTCTTCTTGCTTGGGGGCTACGGTGTCGAGTACGGTGATGTGTGCATCATCGCCACCGCACTTGATTTCCACAAGTTTAAAGCGTTGAGGCTCTTTTTCGCTTATGCCGAAGGTGTCACCCGGCTTAAGAGCCTCTTTGGTAAGGCTTTTAATGGGCTGGGTATCATCTTTTTTGGCAAATATCTTGATGGTGACTGCATCTACATCTTTATCGAACTTGAGGTCCTTGCTATCGGCATTGTACTGATCAAGTTGAATGTAGGCATTAGTGGTTTTCTTGCTGACGGTGGCTAATTTAATATAATCCGTACCGTGCAGTTTGGGTGCGTCTTCTTTAGATGTGGGGTTTGTTTCTGCTCTGCGCTCTTCCGCATTGGAGAAGCCGTCTTCGTCAGGGTCAAGGTCCGGGCCGTTAGAAACACACAATGCGTCCTTTAAGCCGTATTTCAAGAACCAACTGTTCTCGATGCCCGGGTGAATTTGAGCAGCATTGGGGTCAAGGATATCGATGACCTTATTGGTTTTAGCTTCGCCGGCGGTAACGGTTACTTGCCACAGTTCCGGGGTTGTGAATAGCGGTGATACGCGCAATTGCTTGCCCTCTTCTTGTGTGGCTTTTCCTGTGGCGGGATCACAATCCTTTACCTTGTGTTGCTCTCTATTCAACAAGCGGGCGACAATGCTGCTGCCGTCAACAGCACTCCTTTTAATGCCGGTGGATGCCGCTTTCTCAACCTTGAATTCTTTGCTCACAGGAGCGGTCGGAACCATGAAATAGCCACCCCCCAAAGCAATAATGCCTGCGGCTATGCCGGAGATGAGAACGCCTTTACCTAAATCTTTTTGTTCAGCCATAATGTGTGCGTCTAATTAGTTTGCGGAAGGTGAAAAATAAACAGCCTCAATCACAAAGTTGAACCTAATCTTGTCTTCTTCGTTGCCGACAAGAAGTGCTGCAATTTGCTCAGGTTCGCCCGAGTCTGAGGTGGACGGTTGGTATTCTTGCTTCTCTGCGTAAGTGCAATCGGTGCTTATATCAAAGCCTTTGACGATGAAGAAGTATTCTGCATCTTGCGGTTTGCCTTCTCGCGGAACGATTACGCCTTTGCCTTCTTGGATGGCGTTGAGTAAACTGCTGAGGGCAGAATTGAATTCGCCCTCGGTGGGTACTTTGCCGCGTTTTACGGTAAAGCCGAGCTCGATATGCATGGAGGTGCGGTCTCCCTCATCTTCCGTGGCTGCGGGCTCACAGAACATGTGGTCTATTGAGGTGGCGCCGGCATCAACGGCATAGCCGGCTAAGGTGCGGGCTGCGTTGAGTTGAAAAAGCAAATACGGCGTTTGTCCATCTTGAGCGGCGTCTTGTTTCTGGTTGTAGTCACGGTCGAAACCGAACGTGAAATTATCCGTAACCGTGTCGCTTAAAGCATTGGCGCTGTTGCTGTTTTTGATTTTATCATTGAGCCATTTGCGCGCAGATGCCAAGTGCTGGGGACTGAAAATTTCTTTTGTACCGGTGTTGTAAAGAGTTTTGCACGTATTGATGCATGGCTGCAAATCCGCTTCCAGATTTTTCAAGCTTTTATCTTTCAGGTTTTTGGTGGCAGATTTCAAAGCTTTTACTGTATCGCTGTGCGGGGGAAGTGCGGCTTGCGTATGACTTTGGAATGTTTTTTTGGCTGCTTCAGTCTCAGCGTTTTTGGCGGCGGTGTCTGAGCATACGGAGAAGCCGTAAGCCGTCAACCCTACAAAGGCCAAAGCAAAGACGCCGGTGAGTGAAACTGCACGTTTATTTTCGAAGAGATTCATGTTAGTTAGAAAATGATTTTATGGTTCACATTACTCGTTGGTGCGATATTCGGGAACGCTGAGATAAGTATCAGTACCGGCTTCCATTTCAGAATCGCTGTCTTGTGGTGTCGGGTTCAGCTCAATAATCATGTGGAAGGGGTTGATGTACTTATAGTCTTTGCCCTCATCAGTAAGCATTTGTACTTTTGAGCGATGGTCTTCAGACCCGACTGCAAAGTACTTGCTCTCTTTGAGTTTTTCTTTGTACATAGTACGCACAAGTTCTTCGCTTGTGGTATAGCCTTTGATGTAGATGGCGTTGGGACTGGTGAAATCTGTTTTGTGCAGGATAGAAGAACCGCCGGCTCCACCTTCTGCCAAAACACGAGCGTGCCCCTTGCCGGATTTTGCCTCCGGGGTTAAGGCGAAGTCCTCGCTGTATACGGGCTTCATTTCCGTGAACCAGAATTGGTGAGAGGTGCCATGCTCGGCTAATGCCTTAATGATGTTCGAGTATTCAACGCGGCTCTTGTAAAGAGCAATGAGGTCTTGCGTCCTGGTTTTTACTGCTTCGTAATTCCGGTTGGCAGCTGCTACCTCTTGAGCTGTGCTTTCGATGGGGGCAAGTGCTTTCTGGTAGTGGCTGAGGGCCTCGTCTGCCTTCTTTGCCTCGCTGGTGGCCATGAAGCAGAATATACCTGCGCCGATTACGGCAGCAAAGCCACCTGCTGCAATCTTGGGCAGCATTTGCAGCTCTGCGCGGTCTTTGCCTACGCTGGTGGGTACCAGGTCAATGTAGAACTCGCCTACTTTGGCGCCTGTTATGGCTGCACCGGCAATCGGGCCCAAGCAAAGGGCATCCATGCCCAAAGCCTCGTGGTCTATCTTGGCACCGATGTTGAATGCGTTGAGCGGGTTGAGGTATTCTACGGGGATGTTGAGTGCGGCTTGCAAGAACTCTACGGCGTAGGGCAGGCGGGCACCGCCACCGCAAATGTATGCCTTGGTGGGGGCTGTGCCTTTGTATTGAGCGCGGTAGTGGTTGATGGTGCGCTGCACCTCAGAGCTGAGGCGGCTCATGGCCGTGCGAATGGTGGTGGCAAGTGCGGCCTCTTGCTCAGACATGTTGTCTGTGAAACCATTGCCGAGCGATACCATGCCGGAGGAAATTTTGAGTTGCTCTGCCTCTCTGAAGCTGAGGTTAAACTCGCGTGCAATATTGTTGGTGATAAAAGAACCGGCTGCCGTGACGGAGCGAGTGAAGAAACGACCGCTTTCAGAGAAGATGATATCGGTGGTTTTGGCGCCGATGTCGAGAATGACAACGGATTCACCTTCGTCCTCCGGGTAGCTGATGCGGTAGGCGTTGTAAAGAGAAGTGATGGAGCAGTCCACACTGCGTGTTTTCAACCCGTTATCTTCTACTTGGGTGTTCAGGTTGTCAAGTACGTCTTTCTTAATGGCTACAAGCAGTACCTCTTGTTCACCGGGGTCTCTCTCCGGCAATACTTGGTAGGAGTAGACGATGTCATCGAGCGGGAAGGGGATGTGCTGCTGTGCCTCGTAGCCTACGTGCTCAGAGATATCATCAATATCAATGAGCGGTAATTTGATGAAACGCATGAATACTTGCTGCCCGGAGACAACATTGCGAACATCGCTGCCTTTGACCTTCAGCTCAGCTACCATTTCGCCGATGGCGTGGCTTACGTAGTCCATGCGCATGCCTTCTTCCACCGGGTCGAGCAGGATGTCCCTGCGTGCATAGCGGGAGAGCGCATAGCCCTTGCCTGCAGGGGTGAATACGCCCATGGTGACGCTTTGGGCGCCAATCTCAAGGGCTACTGTTGTTTTAAATTCAGCCATAAAGTATATGTGAGTGAGTTATATATATAGATAGTAAGATGGGATAATCAGCGGCGGTTGCGCTTATCTCTTTTCTTGTTCTTCTTGCCTTTGGGGGTTTCTTCTGCCTCCGTTGTATCTGCGCCGGTGACCGTGGTATCAGTAGCGGTGGTGTCTGTTGTTGTGGGGGTGTAGGTAGGCAAGGGGGTGGTATCTGAGGCAGAGGTGGGTATAAGTGCTATTTGCGGGTAGGCATTGCCGGCCCAAGCAGCATAGGGGGTCTCGTTAATGCTGCACAGCACGGCGCCTGCATCGCCCATGTTCTTGGTCCACCATTCGTCTGCCAGTTTCTTCTTGGCGTTGTTGTCAAAGATAACGAAGCGGGGCTCACCGGTCTTCATGCAGGGTTTGCCGTTGAATTCTGCCTCTACCGCAATACCGATGAGTTTACCCTTGAGGTCGCCTTTGCCTTTTTCGTTGATGCGTACAGCGCTGCTCGGGGGGATGAATACACCGATGCTCATCTCGTTTTTGGCGGCCTCGCCACCACCGCTCAGGGGGATATCAACGTAGGTAATCTCTTTTGAGAGTTTCACGGGTTTGCCGTCATTGCTGTCGCTATCAATGAGGAGGTGGGCTTTGAAGGTGAGGGAGGATACAAACTGAGCGCTCTTGTCACCCTTGGCCTTGCCTTCTACCTTCACGGGAATATTCACTACTTGCCAGCCGACTACGGGTTGAGCAGACATGCCGGCTGAGCCGAAGCTCATGCTTTGCGGCGGAGCGAGTTTTTCAACCTTAGTGGCACCACCCTTGGTCATGAGGGTTACTTTTACGGCGGAGGCGTCTACGGCGGAGGCGGTCATAGTGCCGCATACTGCTGCTGCAATTAAAGAAAAAAGAGCTCGTTTCATGGTGAAAAATTCAGATGTGTGCTATATTTATACACAATATGACTCGCCTTGGCGAGAATAAATTTTCGTATAAACGCTTTTTTTTGCGTTCCAGTTGTTATTTGTCGCGTAAAATGTGCCATAAGAGGCTGTTTCGCCTTGTTTCACCGGCGTTGTTGTGGTATAAGCCCCTTTGTCATGACTTCGATTCTGTCTGTTTATATTCACGACCTTGATCCTGTTTTGTTTGATATACCCGGCACTGCTTTGAGTGTGCGTTGGTACGGCTTGGCGTATCTTGCCGGTTTTGTGTTAGGGTATTTATTGCTGGTACAGCTTGCCAAAAAGAAGTTGTATTGCATAGAAGGAGAAAAGTTGTCAGACTTTATTGCCTTGCAGGTGTGCCTTATCGGTGTGGTGTGTGGCGGGCGTTTGGGGGAGTTCTTTTTCTATTGGCTGCCTAAGAATGGGCTCAGCGGGTTTTTGAATGACCCCACTTGGGTGTTCCGTGTGTGGGAAGGCGGTATGGCATCTCACGGCGGTATCATCGGCGTAATTTTGGTAGCTTGGTTTTATGCGCGCCGCAATAAACTTTCGTTCCCTGCCGTGTTGGACGGCTTGGCTATTGCCGCCCCCATCGGCCTTTGCTGCGGCCGTATTGCTAACTTTATCAACGGCGAGTTGTGGGGTAAAGAGTGCTCGCCGGATAATCCCCTGGCGGTGAGATTTCCGCAAGAGGGCGGTTTTGAGTTTCATCAATGGTTTATGGGCCGGCCTGCAGAAGACCAAGTGCGGGTGGCAGAGCAGCTTTTGCCCGCGCGTTACCCCTCTCAGCTGTTTGAGGCTTTCGGCGAAGGTTTGCTCTTGTTCGCTATTTTGATTATCGTGCGTCTTAAGTGGAAAAATGCACCCGCCGGTGTGTTTGCCGGCCTCTTCGGCGTGCTGTATGCCATTGCTCGTATTGTTTGCGAGCTCTTTAAACAGCCCGATGATGCCGTGTGGGGCGGTGTCACCAAGGGCCAGGCTCTCTCTCTGCTCATTTTTGTAGCCGGTTGCCTCTTCCTTTATCATGCTATTAAACAGAAAAAATCAGCAAATTTGCAAAAAAATTAAAAAAATGCAAAAAAAAGCTTGCAATGTGTAACGAAAACGTGTAAAATGACCTCGCACACTACTTCGGTGGTCTGCAAAATAAAATGGGTAGGTTCCCGAGCGGTCAAAGGGGGCAGACTGTAAATCTGCTATCGTACGATTTCGATGGTTCGAATCCATCCCTGCCCATTGCTCCCATGCGGAGGTAGCTCAGTTGGTAGAGCAACACCTTGACATGGTGGAGGTCGTAGGTTCGAGTCCTATCCCCCGTATCACTTCCAGTCCTTGCAACGAGATGTTGGCAAGGACGTTTTTTTGCCGTAATGAAACGAATAGTCTTGCAATCTGTGGCAGGGTAGGGTAAGGTGCGGGTGTTATGATACGACTTGCAGTACTCGGTTCCGGTTCCGGCAGCAATTGCCAATCTATTTTCAATGCTATAAAAGAGGGGCGCCTCGATGCAGAGGTGGTTATTGTACTCTCAGATAACCCGGATGCATACATCCTTGAGCGAGCACGGCAGCACGGTGTGCCGGCAGAGGTGATGGATTGCGGTGGCTATAAGAACAAGTTCCCGCTGGAGGTGCAGCAGGCGGTGGCAGAAAAATTGCAGGCGCTGGGGGTAGATATGATTTGCCTGGCGGGTTTTATGCGGTTGGTGAAAGAGCCTTTGCTTGCAGCTTTCCCGAACCGCATACTGAACATACACCCTGCGTTGTTGCCCGCATTCCCCGGTGTTGAGGCATGGAAACAGGCGCTGGAGGCCGGCGCCAAGCAGGCCGGTTGCACAGTGCATTATGTGGATGCCGGTATGGACACGGGCGAAATCATTATGCAGGCATATGTACCCGTGCTGCCGGATGACACGGCTCAGACGCTGCATGCACGTATACAGGTGCAAGAGCATATTTTGTACCCCGCCGCTATTTTGTCTGCGTTGGCCAGACTTTAATATTTCTCGAAAAACAAACAAAAAAGCGCAGTCGTTGATAGCGGCTGTGCTTTTTTAATCAGTACGACCGACGCGATATGCGCACTGCGGTGAAAGTCCGCGCGGAGCCGCGATGATGCGGAATCCCAGACCTGAAGAACAACTGCGGGGAGGTAACGAACCGTGGAAAAGGAAGTTCGAGGGGAAATCCCGACTGTAC
>JAZNGY010000072.1:0-3698 GCA_045576695.1 Akkermansia sp. | reverse complement strand
CAGCGGCGGAACCCGGGGTAAGATGAAAAATATATTGGAACCCCGGCGAGGGGTGACATAATGCGTGGCGGTAATATTCACGTTGATTTTGTAATGATACAATGCACGAAAAATAAAAACCTTACGCCATTAAGCCACCCTTTATGCCACCCCGCCATTCAGCGGGGTTCGAATAACGTTTATTCCGGACCCAGGGTTCCGCCGCTAACGCGGCTGTACCCTGGGCTATCATATACCGCCTCGCCATACGGCGAGGCTCAAAAATTCGGTTCGCTTCGCTCACATCAAACACCCCGATAAATTAAAATTTATCGGGCTAATCGGTTACCCCCGCAAAAAAACAACAAACACCTATTTCTTTTTGCGCTTGCCCATGGCGGTATTATCATTGCGGAACAAGCCGAAAATGCCGTCAAAAAGGCCGCGTTCTTGCGCTTCTTCGTAATCCACTTTCCAAATGGGGCTGTCATCTTTGAAGGGGGGGCCTTCCATGGACCCCTTAACGCGGAAATCTTTACCACCAATGGTCAATGCTCTGTCAATGGCGTTATAATCCGGCAAACTGTCATTGGTGCGGAACAAGGCTAACACGGGGGATTTACCGGGCGCAACAATGCCCCTGGGGGCGGTGCCGGGGGATTTCACTTTCTCGATTAACAGGCAGAAACCGAACTCATTGCCGGGAATCTCGGACACGAGGATTTCTATGGGGTACTTCTCGCCCTTTTTCACTTTGAACACCTCGCCGGCAGGTATACCGCCCAGCACTTGGTTCCAATGCGGGGTCTGCTTGTATTGATAGAAGGCACGCTTATTCTTGTTGCTGCACATTTCCATTTGGTAGGAGCGCTTGGTGCCCAACACCATATCGCCACGGGTAGGAATGCTCCACCCGGACTCCAACACCAATTTATTATCGAAGCGCACCATCAGGGTATCATCGCCCATGCCGACAAATCGGTAAAAGCCGCTCTCCGGCGCCGTTACCACACCACGATACACAACCACCCAACCGCTGGGGGCTACGCGGCGCCCGTTTTCTTTCTCGTTGCACTGAAAAGCCTCGGGCCCATATGAAGCCTTGCATCGCGGCAAATAGAAATACGGGGCATACAAACGAACCTCCGGGCTGTAATAACCGGCAAACACGCGTTGATCCCAATCTTTACCGTCAAACTCGCGTATCTTCTCCACTACCCCTTGTCGGTTCAATGGCTTAACGCCTTCTTGTATGGGTTGCTTCAGGTCATAAAAACGCCCCACGAGGGCTGATTCTTCATCCACATCGCCACCGAATGCCTGCATCAGCTCGTAATTGACATCCAGCTCATCCCAGCGTTTTTTTGCCTTATCCCACTCCTCATTCGCTTTGTCCCATGCCTCTTTTCCCCACTCTTTGCCTTTTTCCCCCCACTCTTTGCCTTTTGCGCCCCATTCTTTGCCCAGCTCACCGGCATCATCCAGCCAATCTGCCTGTGCACCGCTGACCATCATTAAGCCCAACAGCCCGAAAATTGTTTTGATAAACCCCTTGTTCATGGGTATGATATAGCAAAAGTCATTCCTGATAGCAAGCATAAAATAACACATACTCTCGCAATTTTAATTACGCGCATGCCTCATTAGTTCCCCCAAAGCCGGGTTGTACACAAATTTCAGTTTGAAGGTATGAAGTTCATGGTCAGGCACCTGCGGCGCAATGTTGCAAAGCCGCGCATGAGTTACCGCTCTAATGACGGCTGTATGCCTAACTTTTACTTCGTATTTTGAATCTCGTAACTCATACTTTAAATTGCCATTAGTGGGGTTCTTAATCTTATACCATCGTAACACAAAACCGCCACCGACTTCTCGGTGGCGGTTGAATTACATTTACCGATTCAGCATCGGGAATCTTTCATTGCCTTAGCGGCGGCGACGGCGGCCGGCAAGAGCAGCCAAGGCCAGCAGGCTGAGCGTAGCGGTGGTGGGCTCGGGCACTACGGTGTTAACCGTAATAGAACCACCCGTAGCAGCACCGTTTACAGTGGCCTGAGTCTCTTCGCCGTTGGCATCTACAAAGGTAACACGAGTATTATTAAACACTGAGGTGTTGGTCGCGTCGTCAAACAAAGTAATCTCTGCACCGCTCACGATATCCTCAAGAGAATCAACGCTTACGAACACCTTGGCACCATTGAGCTCTACGCCATTGGCCACGGTCAATACGGCACCGTCCTCGAACGTAATCGTACCACCGTTGAGCGTGATGTTGTCAACACTGCTGTCGCTCTTCACAATGATGTCGCCGGCAGTCATGGTAATAGCACCCACATTGCCATCGAGCAGCTCCAAGATACCTCCCTCTACGGAGATAGAACCATTGAGCGTACCATAGTTCAACACCTGACCACCGGTGATGGTGATGTTCATCATGCTCTCGGTGTTGTCCAAAGCGGCGATGTTGTCAGCATCCGCAAGCAACATAACTGGCTCTGTGGAAGGCACGTTGATGGTGCCGTTGTTCACCAGCTTACCACCGCTAATCTCGATGGATTCAGCAGTGAGAGTCTTGCCGGCAGCTACGGTAATGGTACCGGTGCCGCTCTGCTCTACTTTACCGGCTTGGATGTCGGAGTTCAGGTTGATTTTGCCACCACCGGTCTGGGTGATGTCGAAAGTAACACCTTGATACTTACCATTCAGGTTGATAGCACCCGTGGAGGTGGTAACTGTGCCATCGGCAGCCACGTAGTCGTTCTGAGTAATCGTGCTGTGCTCTTTGGCAGAGCCGATTTTCTCCGTGAAGTTTACACCATTCAGCGTAACAGTACCTGCACCGCTGTGGGTAAGAGCGATGGTGGGGTCAATGTCCTTTGTAATGCTGTTGGCCTCAAGATTTTTCACAACCTCGTTATAATAGGTGTTGAAAGCCTTGATTTCACCAATGACAAGGGAGGTATTAGAATCCAAGCTATTCTGGCGAATATCGCTGTCACCGTAGTCGGCGATGAAGTGCTTACCACCGTTAGAAATAGACATCTTACCACCCTGCTGGTCAATATTCAAGCCACCGATAGACATAGACTTACCGGCTACTGTCAAATTACCGGCAGTCTGCTGAATCAAGGAGGGGTCGCGCTCTATGGATGTTACCCCGGTTACATAACCATCCTTGTACGAAGGATTACCCTCGTAGGTGTAGGAACCGAAAGCTGTCACGGTGTGATAGTCGGTCTCAGGATTCTGTGTGTCTGCTTTGTCGGGGTTTGTGTGATCGTTGTAGCTACCGTGACCGATGGTTACATTACCGCCATTTACAGTAAGGGTCTGCTTAATCTGCACTTGCTTGGAGTCCTCTGCCAGACCGAGGCGATAGCCCATGTTACCCTCCGCGCGGTAAGTGTGGATATTCACGGTACCACCATTCACCGTCACATTGTCAGCAATAGCATTCCAAGTATTGAGGGTAGCTTGGTCATTTACTACTACATTGGTAGCAAGCAGACCGGTAAACTCATCAGCAGAATCAATATAACCGCCATACCCAAATAAACCAACGAAATTTGCAGGAGACTTATGGGAACTTCTAATTAGTAGTGATATTTATTTAACTGAGCTCAGAATAGCATTATTTTGAGCTCGGTGCAACAATTTTTCGGTTTATTTGGGGAATTGTGGATAAAATTGACCTATTTTCGCGCTATTTTTCCTTTATT
>JAZNGY010000071.1:0-2968 GCA_045576695.1 Akkermansia sp. | reverse complement strand
CAATTATTTCAACATCAGAGCAACGAGGTTTTCGCCCGCAATGTTGCAAGTTTCCGCAAGAATTCAAAAAATCTTGAGAAAAAGACTTGCATATATCTAAAATTCTGTCAAACTGTCCTTGTGGTTGCATAGCTTCTTTTTGTAAGTACGTGTTTTAGCTTATTTATTGTACTACAAATAAACAAGTTATGCAATCACAATTCTTCTTTATGACGAATTTTAGTTTTTTGATTTTTAATTATACCAACGCGTCAATTATTTCAACATCAGAGCAACGAGGTTTTCGCCCGCAATGTTGCAAGTTTCCGCAAGAATTCAAAAAATCTTGAGAAAAAGACTTGCATATATCTAAAATTCTGTCAAACTGCCCTTGTGGTTGCATAGCTTCTTTTTGTAAGTACGTGTTTTAGCTTATTTATTGTACTACAAATAAACAAGTTATGCAATCACAATCTCGTTATATGATAAAGTTTAGTTCCTAATTTTTAATTATACCAACGCGTGAACTATTATGTCTTCTCAAAAACTTATTCCAAGCATATTTGCAGGCACAGCTATATTCATGCTGAGTAACTGCAATTCACATAATTACACCGATAATTCGGCAGGAACAAACGAAACTCCTTCATCTGCAAATTATAATGATGCTGAGTTCTACTATTCGATAGCACAAGGAGAGAAGGATCCGGGGTTAAGGAGCGTTTACCTTGAGAGGGCTGCTAAACAGGGGCATGTTGAGGCTCAGTATGAGCTTGGATTAATGAATTTAGATGATGCGCTGCGTAATGCTGAAAGGAAATGTTTCACTGAGTTAGATAAACGTGCACAAAGCTCCTTTGTGCTTTTCTATCTTGAGAGGGCTATCGATTGGTTTAATGAAGCCCACAAGAATGGACATAGCAGAGCTAAATTTTGGCTGGATATGATTTATGAATCGCTGGCAGAACAATGTAGCAAAAAAAGCTGACTCACAAAAGCGGCTTAGTTGCAGAATAGTCTGCCTTTTATCATAAGCTCTGCTTGAGTTTACGGTTGATTTCGATATGCCCCATAAATGAGTATTTATGGGGCATATGTGATTGCGTGGGGGTATTGCAAGAAAATACTCTCATGAAAGGTTTAGGGAAGGCGTGATTTGGTATTGCAGAATGGGGGAGGGCAGGGTATAATGGGTGCATACAAGGAGAAAACACCATGCATACGCTCAGATACGAACCGATACCCGCCACATTTTACAAGACAACCCGCGACAAGTTGGCAGCGCAGCTGCCGGCCGGTAGCTTGGTGATTGTGCATTCTAATGATATATACCCGACCAATGCGGATGGCACGCTGGCACACCACCAGAATGCGAATCTGTTTTACCTGACGGGCATAGACCAAGAGGAGACCGTGCTGCTGATGCGCGTGCAAGAGGACGGTAAGCATGAGGATACCCTGCTGTTGCGCGAGACGAATGAGCATATAGTGATTTGGGAGGGCGCTCGCCTTACCAAAGAGGCCGCCACGGCCATGAGCGGTATTGAAGATGTGCGCTGGACGGATGAGTACAACGCCCTGCTGGCTGCTTGGGTGCCCAAGGCCAAAGAGCTGTGGCTGGAGCGCGATAACCACCCGCGCCGCCTTACCTATGTGCAAACGCGCAATGAACGCATGGCCGCGGCTTTGCAGGCTGCATACCCCGATGCCAAGTTGCAGAGCCTGTATGAGATTTTGGCAGAAATGCGCTTGGTGAAGACGGAGGAGGAGCTGGTGCAGCTGCGCGAGGCTTGCCGCATTACCGGCGAGGGCTGGGTAGAGATACTCAGCAGTGTTAAACCCGGCATGGGCGAGTGGGAGATTGAGGGCTTGCTGAGCTCTGCCTACATTCGCCGCCGTGCCCGCAAGTTCTCGTTCCACCCCATTATTGCCTCCGGCAAAGATACCTGCGTGTTGCACTATATCTCTAACCACAAGGCTTGCGAGGATGGCTCGCTGATTCTTTTGGACATTGGTGCCGAGTATGCCGGCTATGCCGGTGATATGACGCGCACCATACCCGCCAACGGCAAGTACACCCCGCGCCAAAAGGCTGTGTATGAGGCTTGTCTTGCCGTGCACCGCTATGCCCGTGATATTATGCGCCCGGGCTTGAAGAAGTCTGAGTACGAGCGTTTGGTGCGTGTGCGTATGGCTGCAGAGCTGGTGAAGCTGGGCTTGTTGACCCAAGAAGAGGTGGATGCCGCCCCCGAGAACCCGCTGTGCGTGCGCAAGTACTTTATGCACGGTACCTCTCACCCCATTGGGTTGGATGTGCATGATGTAGGCCCCGCCGACCCCGTGTTTGCGGTGAACCAGGTGTGGACGATTGAGCCCGGTATTTACATACCCGCAGAGGAAATCGGTATTCGCATTGAGACGGATGTGCTCATCCATGCCGATTACACGGAGGACCTCATCCCCAATGCCCCGCTGGATGTTGCCGATATTGAGGCCCTGATGGCCGCCAAGGCTTGAAAAGTACGAAGTGCGAATTCCGAGGGACGAATTTCAGAGTTCGGCGCCGGTGGCGCCATGTTGCAAAGCTCTGCATGGGGTGCTTCGGTATAAGCGCTGTATAGATGCTTGCAGCCCGATAAAGTCAATTTATCGGGTTGTTTGATGTGAGCGAAGCGAACCGAATTTTTGAGCCTCGCCGTATGGCGAGGCGGTATATGATAGCCCAGGGTTCCGTCTTCGGGCTTTCGCCCTACGCCGAGACAAGACAGCCGCGTCAGCGGCGGAACCCGGGGTAAGGTGAAAATAAAATCGGGGCCCGAGAAGCCTAAGCGTAGCGAAGGCGTCGAGGCCGACAGCACGCCCCGCTCCTGTTTTTGCGTCAGTAAGCTCAGATAAAACCGTATTATTATTAAACAACAACGCATGATAAAAAATGAATAAACAATACTTATGGGGGATGCTACCCTGCTGTCGGCCTCAGCAGCTGCGC
>JAZNGY010000070.1:0-11157 GCA_045576695.1 Akkermansia sp. | reverse complement strand
GTCGGGATTTCCCCTCGAACTTCCTTTTCCACGGTTCGTTACCTCCCCGCAGTTGTTCTTCAGGTCTGGGATTCCGCATCATCGCGGCTCCGCGCGGACTTTCACCGCAGTGCGCATATCGCGTCGGTCGTACTGAAAAAGCGGGTGTAACCTTATAAGTTACCCCCGCTAAGTAGCCTTTTTGAGACTGTGATTTTTAGCAACTCCTAAATACTGTGTATAAATGGCTTATAAAAATTGATGCCGTTTTCTGAAAATTGTCCTAAAATTCGGCTCGACTCATAACGGTTGCAGGAAGTTTTATAAAACACTTGTTGTCGATGTTTTATAAAGTACGTTAACATTACGTACCCACACTCTCATTGCTGAAATTTATGACGTGATTTAGAGATAAACGTGTTCCATTCTGGTGTACTGCCTCCCTAGGTAGACGTACTCGATAGCGGCTACAAATGGAATGGTGAGGCTTACCCCAGCCTCACACACGTCAGCTGAAAAGCCACAGGCTACAAAATCGGAGGTAACGACATCTTCGGGGTTCCTACCATACGCTGGGTATATAAGAATAGGACTTTATACGACCATATATGGTAGTCCTTGATAGCGGATGGCGCCAGTTTAGATAAATTTTATATCGAAACTATTAGAAACAATACATCATAAAAATAAAATTGTAAATAAAAGTCAAATATAAGACCACAATATTATGAGGAGATGAGTACAACATTTGCTTTTTTCTTGTCGAAACTCTTTCTATATTTCGATTTCTCTGAGCAATGATATATACCGTTCGTTTAATAACTTTTTATATTGGATGGTGCTTAGATAACGATAATAATGGTGGTATTCATCCCATTCCCATGGCAACAATCCGTAAGATTCAGACCATTTGTCATTGTCATCCTCTTCCTCATTGTCATTGTCATCCTCTTCCTCAATGCGCATTTGTGCCATAAATAAAGAAATAGCCGATTTTTGATTTTGATTCAATAATGAGCATTGATAGCGATAGTAATCCATCAACTCGTCATTGCTATGCTCAAATATAGACAGTTTTAAGGGAATATCTGGTGATATGTCATACTGAATGTAAGCGCACATGAATGCGGGTATAAGAAAGCGAAATGCTTCTGGTCCGGCATAACTCAATGCACTATCACACTCATTCAATAGACTCGCCGAAAGTTTTTGCCAATCTTTTCTTTCTTCGTGGGCTCCTATCTGATCTAATAAATCATCTGGTGCGTAGTCATCCAGAGCTTCACAGCAAAGTAAAACATTACGCTCGTTAACGCATTGAACTCCATGAAAAGCTTTTTTTATATAAGAAAGAACTATACCACAATCTGTTGATATAGATTTCGTTTTGATTGAGTTTTTATTTTCATTATTCACAATACGTTCAATACGACGCTGTATTTCCTTTGCAGTCATTATAATGAGTAGTGTCTAATTTGTGGTTCAATTGCTTCAATCTGTCGCTATCCTTTTGACTATAACAATTTATTTCTTTTCGTTTTTGTAGCCCAAGTGCAAGGCTTATATAGCATAAGACAGTGAGGTCTGTCAATCCTTTTTTACGCGATTTTATTAGCGGTAGCACGGCTTGTTGTATGTACCGCTACGATGTATGCTTAGCGGCTCACATTGCTTTTATGGAGCTTCTCGCTATTCGCTTCATCTAGGTGAGTGAGTCTCTGAGCTAAAGCGCCTTGAGGTTTGGATTTTTTTGAAATACTCTAGTTCCTGTTTTCGTTTACATAACAGGCTCTTGAGTAGCACATTTAGTTCTTCCGGTGCTTTTTCTCGCCTTTTGGTGCGTTTGAAAACTTTGGTCGCTCCCCCAGCGCATATCTCTTCCTCTGGCGTAGCTGCCCGGAGGGGATGCTGTTCTCTGCCTCTATCTGCTGGAGCGTATTTTCTCCTTTAGTGGCTTCGTGCGATACTTTTTCTTTCAAGACTGCGCTGTAGCTACTTCTCCTTGTGAAGTGTGCTCTTATGGATGAGAGAGTCTTGTTTAATGGTTATTCTTCACGCATCTAGTCTTTTGCTAAGATTTGCTCACTGTCCTAAATCTGGACGTCCGCATAGAAATTTCAATAATAACAATATTGAAATTATAGTAATGACGTTAGTCTCTATCATGCAAGATATGAAAGACCGAACAGAACAACATTCCTGTCTGACTGTTTTTTATGTTGCTTTTTATTTGCCCCTATCATGCAGATTTGAGATTATTTTATGAGGTTGCATAACAACCTTTTATCCAAATGGATTGATCGTTATGCAACCTCGCATGGAATATATTTATATTCTATAAATTATTTGAGTAGACATTTGTTGTGCTTTTTCGCTTTTTTTAAGCATTCTTCATAAATATTTAAGCATTTATTTTCAGCTTTATTCTTATCGCGAGATTGAGTAATATGGCCTTCATTCCCTCCATTGTAGCATTCTTTATCATAATTACGACGTGCTTCATATTCCGCTTTGAATAAGTCAGCGCTTTCCTTAAACCATTTACAATCTTGTAATGTTGGTTTTTTAGGAATTTGCCCTTTGTTACATGCTCTGTTTTTTGCGTTATTTTTAGCTCGGTGTTTAATCTTTGATAAATCTCGACATCGCCGCATTTTTGCATCTGCTGCTTCGCGTTTGGCTTTTTCTTCTGCTCGTTTTATTGCGTTTTCTTTTGTTTTATTTTTAGCTATTTTGGCTGTTTCTGTGCCCGCTGCTAATTTCAAAGCTCGGCGCGCTGCTCTCTTGCCTCCAATTCTTCCTATAACAATTAAACCTGTCTTTGTTTGAAGTGTGTTTGTAGCAATAGCTAGCCCCACAATATCGATTATGTATATGGGCGCATTATTCGCATAAATATACAAATTAATAAAGATTGCTTCAGGAATTAAATCTCTGCTTATCCATCTGCCATCCAGAGTATTGTAATATCGATAATTATAAAATACTAGCCCAATTTCTTTGTCCAATACCTCGCTACTCCACTGGATAGGCTGGTCAACAGTGCCGGTGGCTGTTATTGAACCGTAGGGTGAATATGTGTATGTGGTGGCAATGTAGCCAGTGCTGCCGAATACTTCACAAACGTTCTTGGTGAGGTCAAGACCGTAAGTATACCAGGTGCCGTCCTTTTGGATGGCTAACGGACGAGTGTTGGTAGGCTGCACAGGATCCCACGTTATGAGCCACAAGCAGGGGTGGGCGGTGCGCGTGAGGTCGCAGCAGGCGATTTGCAGGTAGCCACGGTACAGGTAACGCTGATGGAGAGTGACGCTGCCATTGACGGTTACTTTCTTGTAAGCGCGGCGGCCCATGGAATCGTACTGACATTCCACCACCGTGTTGTTTTCCGAGTTGGTGAAGGTTATCGGACGATTTTCGGCATTATAGACGGCGGACCAGATACCCGTTGATGTCTTGATAAGCGTCTGGTTGCCGTCGGTGTCGAATTGCGGGGAGAACGCTTCCTGCGCATTTTCCTGAATGGAGGTGTATTGATTGAGCGCATTGGCTGTGTAAACGGTGGAGTTATCACCTTCCACTGCAGTGGTCTGATTACCGATGTTGTCATAAAGGTAGGCATAATCTGCACCGTTGACGGTAGCGGCAGTCAGCTCGCTGCGGGTGTTGTGGGTGAAGGTATCGTTCACCACTTTACCTTGGCGGGCAGTGTTGCGGGTAGTAGGTCGCCCGAGAATGTCGTATGTGTACTCTCGCTGTGCTACAAGGGTACTGCCACGATGGTATGCCATTCCGGTGAGTAGGTCGCGAGTAGCATCGTATGTCTGCGTAAGCGTCATGCCGTTGGGCTTGGTGAGCACCTGCAGCATGTTAGTGCCTGCGAGATAGGTGTAGCCAAAATTTTTGACTAAACCTCCGTGTAGAAAGCCTGCCGAGCTAATACGCCCATCGTCACCATAGCCGGTGCTAACGGTCTGCTGAATCGCACCATTCTTGGCGTAGGTGTAGCCCGTGGAGCGTCCGAAGCTGTCTCTTGTTTCGGTGATGAGGTGAGTATCTCCATCTACCACAAGGCAATCCGTCTCTCTCTCTCCATAACTATTATAACCAAAGCTACGGACTCCGGCATCATCTACAACCAAGGTCATCTGTCCCAAGTGGTTGTAAGTGAAACTACGGTCAACGGGGGCGGCGGTGCCATCCTCGGTGGTGTAGGTTGTACCCAAGTGTAGCCCTCTGGCGTGCTCATAAGAATGAGTTTTGACGTTACCACGAGCATCTGTTTCGGTGACGAGACGATTGTAGGCATCGTAGGTTTTCAATATCGAGGTATTGTCAGCGTAGGTCTTGGACATCTCAAGACCGGTTACAGCATTGAATGCCCAGGTGGTTTCATCGTAGTCGCTTCGCTCACTCGGATCGGTGGTAATGACCTCGTTATCCGCGCGGAAGGTGCGGAGCGAAGTCATGTTGTCCATGTCATCGTAACCGAAACAAGCAGGTTGAATCG
Organism: Akkermansia sp.; assembly: GCA_045576695.1. Lineage (GTDB taxonomy): Bacteria > Verrucomicrobiota > Verrucomicrobiia > Verrucomicrobiales > Akkermansiaceae > Akkermansia. The sequence continues at coordinate 6,668 of JAZNGY010000070.1, read as the reverse complement.
CCGTACCCCATTCCGCAATCTTACGGCCTCGAAGGTCGTACTTGTAGCAAGTTGTGTTGTCCATGGCGTCAGTTACCACGGCGGGTAGATCATGCGATGTATCATAGATGGTTGTCGTTACAGCTCCTGATGCATTTGCTTTACTTACTACTCGTCCGGCTAAGTCAGTGCAAGAAGTGGACAAATTCCCTCGACCATCTATGTGTATTAAGTTTGTCCCCGTAGCAGTCTGGATTATTGATTCTGAAGAAATAATACCTGCATGGTCTTTGTGAAGAATAGTAAAACCATCCACAGATACTGATACTGCAACAATTTCCGAGGTGGGGATTGAGCTGTAACTTGTCACCTTAGTAGGTGCCGTAAACTCGCTCCACTCAACCGAGCAGTTGCCCCTCTCATCGATGCTAATGCTTTTGCTTGCTAAGATGGCGGAAAGCTGAGAGATAAGCTGCTTTTGAATGGTACTCAAAGGCTCACCTGATGCATTGTACCGGGTTTGAGTGGTGACACTGAACACGCCATCCTCTGCGGATTCTACACTGTAGGCCATTTCTACCACAGGGGAATTATCCTTAGTGGGGGTAGATTCCAGAGCGAGTGTCTGCTTGCTCATGTTGCCGAAGCTGTCGTACTCGTAGAGCGTTGCCGCGGTCTTGGCGGTGTTCCAACCAGTGTCCTGATACTGCTTCACCAACTGCCCTTTGTCATTATATTCGCTGCGGGTGTAGATAAAGCCCGTAGTACTTGCCTGAGCTTGCGCGGTGGTTTGCCCGAAGCCGTTGGTAATGTTCTGAGCAATGGTCGTGCCTTCCGCCAGCTTGGTGGTGGTGCGGAGCGAACTACCGTTGAGGTCGTACACATATACCAGAGCACGCCGAGCTGTTCCGCTGACAGAAGCGGTGGATCCATCCGTATGGCGGGTGGTAATGGAGGTAGCACCTGCAGGCGTGGTTACGGTGGTAGTAAGACTATCCTCGCTGTAGGCGGTGCTGGTCACACGTCCGAGTACATCCGTCTGCCTGGTCACACGGCCGAGAGCATCGTACTCCGTGGCTTCCGTGGTCTCCATGGGACCTGTTCGGCGAATGGAGGTGAGCACTCGCCCGGCAGCATCGCGGGTGAACTCTGTGATGGTTTCCGGGGTGATGCAGGTCTCACCATCGTACACCTCCTCACGGGAGATTTCCGTGAGCTGCCGGGCAGAGTCATAGGCGTAGGTTGTGGTGATGCCATCCTCGTCCGTCTCACTCAGCCGTCCGCAGCACATCCATTCAGTGGTGGAGAATCGCCCGTTGCCGTGCGTTGTCTTCACCACGCGCTGCTGCTCATCGTACTCGTATGCTGTGGTATTCAGCAACAGCCATTGCGTGCCGTTCCAAATGCTCTCTTGCTCGAAAGTCGTGGTATCATTGGCGGCAATGAAACTCTCGCTCTTGCGGCTCTGCGCAGCCACCAACTCACCGTTGACCTTGGTAATGGAGGTGTGCTTATGGATAGCATCGTGTTCGGTAGTAGCCGCGTACTCGTGAACGGTCTGCACGCCGTCAATACCCTGTGAGAACTTGGGCTTGCCTGCAGCATAAGCATAGGCGGGCTCTGCGCCGTAGGTCTCCTCAATGTTCACCTGTTGCTGCGAACTTCCACCTGCCGTTACCGTGGTGGTGATACGCTCCAGCTCAGCCGTTTCGTCATAGGCGTAGGCCGTATTGCGGAATAGCACCTCCGTACCGGAAGCGTTCACATGATATTCACTCACCGAAGCGGGGCGAACATCAAAGTATCGAGCCTCTGCATACGTGGTGCGGGTTACTTTGGCAAGGCTTGCACCCCAAGGGGATTTCTCCATGGTGGTACGACCGAGGGAGTCGTGCTCATATTCGGTATAACCGCCGTCATAGCGTTGTACCTTGGCAAGACGGTTGCCGTTGTAGATGTAGCTAGTGCTGCGAGCAAGGTCGGAGCCAAAGCCCTCCGTCACGGAGTAAAGCTGCCAACCTGCATTCGAGTAGTTGTACACCGTACGCGTGCAGGTAGCCACATTGTCGGGCGTTGCTGCGAAGTAAACCGACTCCGTGCGCACCATGAGACCATTCATGGGGTAGGTAGTCTCATAGCGATGAACGATGGCTTCATCGCCTGCGCCCTTGGTGATAGTAACAACGCCGTTACTCTCCGAACGCACAAGGCTGTGCGGGTCGCGCCCGGTCTGCTGACGGGTGAGCGTGGTGTCGTTACCACTGCACTGAATTGTCTCTTGCTTGAACGGTGTAGCGCCCTCTGCAGCATCAGGCGTGAACCAAGCGAGTAGTAAATCGCCATTATCGGCCGTGGAGCACACGAGTTTAGCCTCTGCAGAAGCACAGGTGAGCATAAAACCATTGAAGTCAAGATTAACGAAGACCTCATCCCATTCGGCGTGGCCAAGTTCCTGACCCGCCGCTACGGTGAAATCTCTGGGCTGTGCTTCCACTTCACAAGGGAAGCAGATGATTAACCTTCATCAATTCTCTGTCAGAAGAAAGCCTGGAACTCAATTTATTGGTTCCGGGCTTTCTTTAATGGTTTTACTTGGTATCGGTTGATTTGTAGGGTTTCTTGTGTTTGATTTCTTTATCCGCTAAGAATTGGGCGATTTGAGGTTTCGATATCTTATCGTCTCCTCCATTAGTATCGGGACTGAGACAAGATATAAGGAAGTTATAAGTTTTTTTATTCCAATATTTGAAATAGTGAGTTATACACTCTTCTTCACTAACTAACGAAACATGGTCATCCCATGCTTTTGGATGAAATAAGCTCTTTAACGCGAACTGCAAGAATAAAATTCTTCGCTCCTCAGTAGACAAAAGATGCCAGAGTCTTTTTTTCCAATTAGCTACACTACTTGCAGCACCAAGTAGCTCTGTTTCTTCATCTATTCTTAAGCACCATGAAAGAAAGGTGCGCCGCCATACAGCATATACAGACAGGAGTTCGCGTAAGTTGTTAATTGGTCCCTGCAAATCCTTTTCTAATCCATCAGGAATATTTTCAAGAGAACCACAAAGAGTATTGATTCGACTTAACTGTTTGAATATCTCATTTTGTACCTCTGCGTGATTATCCGGGAGACTGTTATCCATGCGTGATAAATAGGAGAACATAGAAGATTCTAGTGTTGATTTTATTGTTTCTTCTTGAGATGTCCGCAAATCTCGAGCTTGCTGAAAAAGTGTTACAATGGCACCCGCAAAAGCTAATCCTGTAAATAGTGTATTTAAGGAACCGAAGCTATCACCGAACGTTCCGAGTGAGTCGTGTCCATTATAACAGTAAACAGCGTAACCTAACCAAACAGCAAAGATGCCAAAGGATAGAATTAAAAGAAGTTTGTTGTGTGTAAGTTTGTTTTTCATAAGCAATTTTGGTTCTATCATTTTTTTCACATATTGGCAAGTAAAGACATGACTCCACAAAAAATCCCACCATATTAGTATTGTCCTTATTTTGCTCGTTATGCACTATCCATAAAGGCTTAGTGCATGTATGTTGAAAAATTGTCTGCTTGCTTTCTCCCCGGGGCGGGGAAGCAATGGTGCAACGATTATTGAGTATCAACGAGTGCAATGAGTTCGAGCCCCTTTATGTAGATAGAATGGGCGTCTCGAAGTGCAGAGTGCGGGGGAGTGCCTGAGGCTGTAGGGACATGCCAACTATAACGTCAAATCATCCGAAAACACGTTACAACGTATGCAACGGAGTGCGCGTTAAGTGGCGTAAACTAAGCGCGTTATAAATAAAAATCGCGAGCGTTATCTCTTATCGAAATAACGCCCACGAAGGGTCGTCAAAGGGAGTCGAAGTTTTATTGCGCTGTAAAAGATTTAGGAATAATGAATTGTAAAAACAAAGTTACAAACGAAAGACAAAATTTAGCTTTTTGTTTTGACTATTCAATCAAAAATAGTCTTCTCTCAAAGACACAAGCATCTGCTTTAGGTATTCCTTAAAAGCTTTCGCCGGTGGTCAGAAAACGGGGCGCACCTCACTAATGACAGGGGTTTTACAGCAAAAAAATTGCGCCGCCCTTGACTTTATCAAAAAATCTGGCATATTTAATTGCGAGATGAGCATATTGAAAAAAAACATATTATCAGTTATGCATTTAGCTTGTTTCATGTATGTGGGTATTAGCGCCCAAGCATCCACCGTTGATGTAGAGCAGGCTAAAATTGAAACGCTGTCGCGAGGTCGAATTCCTTTTTCTGTCGATTATTTCGCAACAGTACCGATTCTCGAACGAGATTTAATTCTATCAACCTTATCTGAGAGTCAAATCAGTGTATTAGATGGTATAAAGAATGCAAATGAACTGATAAATACTAAATCGCTCCTTGAAAGTCAGTTTATATATATCGGTGAATACAAAAAAGGTGATATTCATGCTGTTTATTATGGCATTCCTGATGAATTGCGTATTGCTTATATTGAAGCGACAATCTCAACTTGCAATTCATATACAGCTATTTCGTACAGAGGATATCAAGAAGTTCCTTCAAAAAAGGGTGAACGATTTTGTTTGTGGGGTAATGGATGGCTAGGGTGCAGATATGAAGGCTTTGATTCTGATTTGCCCTTGTTTGTGGCCACGCAAGATATAAATGATGTAAGAAAGACGCTTTCAGCATATTGGTTAAGTAAAGGTTATGAATACATTGGGTGTGTGCAACAAGAAGGAAATGTAATTTTCAGATATAGGCAATATTTCAACTGGGGGCATTGTATCCGTATCATTTTTGAAAACAACATGGTGAAATGTGTACAAATAGGACAAAAACGTGATTCCCTGCCAGTAAATAATATTTGAGTTCGAAGTGCGAAAGCTTTCATTTAACAATAAGAGTACAATGGCGTTATGCGCTTTGCACTAATTGTCGTATAATATATATGTAATGTGTATTTTCTCCATGTCACTATATATAATGGATTAGAATCAATGAGTTGAGTAAAGAGGATTAGTTCGTATATAGAGATGCTTGAAATGGAGGAACTGATTCTCTTTTGCATAACTGATACATCTCACAACGTTTTAGAAATGCCGTGAGGCTCTTTCGATAGTTAGTGTTTTGTTGAGTTAGTTCTTTACAATAATATAAACGGCTGCTATAGAAATCTTACAAAAGGCTCTTTGTTGTCCTACTTCTGAGGCAAGAGATAAGCTGTCGCTCTCCTTGCAACGCGAATCAGTCATTTCTTTTTGTTTTTTGCACGGATGAGTGCAGGTGTTTTATATCATAAGACTGAATGGGTATGTTGTGGGTTTTGGTTATTCTACACTCATCTGGGCTATTGTGCAAGAGAGTATTAAAATGCATGCGTGTTTTAAATATAACACGCATGCATTTCTTGTAGATATTATATTAACCTATTTAATTGTAATTAGAATAAAAGGGAGCGGATGGAGTAAATTTAATTATCTCACAATCGTTGCTAATTTGTAGTAAAGGCTTGCGAACTCCAGCCAAAATAGAATAACCTTCCATATAACAACTAAAGAAATAGTTCATTGCACTGTTATACTTTCTTTCTTCGAACTTTGATTTAATAGTTGATATTTCTGCAATCATGTCGTTTTGATAATAAATTTTTCCATCTTTCCAGCCGTGCATTATAAGGATGTTGAAATCATATTCCCTTAAATCGGAAAATTGCATAAAGTAATTTTGGCTATAATTCAATATGCTGTTTAACGCGTCTTCTGGGCTTGGATATGTGATTTTTTTTGCAACGGATGAGCTTTCTAATTCTCTTTCCAATCGCTTTATAAATTCACTTTTGGTATCTGAAAGAGTTTTATCCTCGACAATATTGCCTCCGTTGCTCTCATTGATTTTTATATGTTCATATTTCATTTGCTTCAGATTGCCTAATCGAACCATTCTGTTAAATTCTATTTCAGGTATATCTCGGATTTTATTTATAATATCTTTATAAAATATTTCTTTCTTGTCTTCTGTTAGTCCATAAACTCTCTTACTTAAAAGATTTAAATCACCTACTACATCTAAATAAGAGCTATCTTGCTCATCTTCCCCAATAAACAAAGCTTTAACTTTAAGGCCGAGTCTATCAATGTAGGCAATAGGGTTTTTTAAACGATATAAATTATTCTCGTTAATATCTGATATTCTGTCTCGGTTTAGCCATCTTCCGCCTTGAGGAAGAAAGTAGCGGTAGTTATAATACACTATATCTAACTCCCTATCATTGAATTCGCTGCTCCACTGGATGGGCTGGGTGACAGAGCCAGAGGCGGTCACTTTCCCGAAGGGCGTGTAGGTGTAGGCGGTAGAGATATAGCCGGTGGTGCCGTAGAGCTCACAGATGTTCTTGGTGAGATCCCAACCATACGAGAGCCAGGTGCCGTTGATTTGGATAGCCAGCGGGCGAGTGGCGACGGGTTGAGTGGGATCCCAGGTAATGAACCAGAGCGCGGGGTGGTGGCTGCGGGTGAGGTCGATGCAGGCAATTTGGAGGTAGCCGCGGTAGAGATAGCGCTGATGGAGTGTTACTGTACCGTTGGTTGTTACCTTCTTGAAGCATCGTCGGCCCTGATGGTCATACGCGCACTCGACAATGGTGTTGCTTTCCGGATTGGTGAAGCTCACCGGGCGATTCTCCGCATT
>JAZNGY010000069.1:0-17022 GCA_045576695.1 Akkermansia sp. | reverse complement strand
GTATCTTCGGGCCCGTGGCTCGCGAGCTTCGTGAAAAAGGCTTCATGAAGATCGTGTCCCTCGCCCCCGAGGTGCTCTGATACCGTTAGGTATTTGTTGAATCTCAGGCCCGGTTGCTTCCACTCAGCAGCCGGGCCGGTTCTTTTTAGTAGAAATGATGCGCTACCGTTTACTTGCCTTTTTACCCCTGTTGTTCGCAGCTTGCACCCCTATGCAGCAAGCGCAATGAGAAGCAGCGCAACTTTGCGCAGCTTCAAGATGCACTCGCGCGTGCCGTGCGTGCAGAATGGCACGTTGAAGTAGAGTGCGATGCCTGTGGGGATGACAGCATGCACGCCCCACCGCCCCGCTTGCCAAAACGGCAAAACTTAAGCAGCTGTACCCTTTTGTGCGATGTCAGCATTATCTTTTGCCGTACATCTCTTCGTAATATTTCTCGTAATTGCCGGTGGTAATATTATCCAGCCACTCTTGGTTATTGAGATACCAGCGCACCGTTTTTTCAATGCCTTCTTCAAATGGGGTGGCGGGTTGCCATCCCAGCTCGTTTTTCAGTTTTGAGGCATCAATGGCATAACGCAGGTCGTGCCCGGCGCGGTCGGTTACGTATGTGATGAGGGGGGTACTTGTGCCTTCTGGGTTGCCCAGCAGACGGTCTACGGTGCGTATAAGTACCTTTACAATGTCAATATTCTTCCATTCATTGCAACCGCCGATGTTATAGGTGTCGCCAACCTTGCCGTTGTGGAAGATTGTATCGATAGCGAGGGCGTGGTCTTCTACGTAAAGCCAGTCTCGCACGTTTTCCCCCTTGCCGTAAACGGGCAGGGGGATACTATGGCGAATATTGTTGATGAAGAGGGGTATCAGCTTTTCCGGGAACTGGTAGGGACCGTAGTTATTAGAACAATTAGTGACCACGGTGGGCATGCCGTAGGTGTCGTGATAAGCTCGCACAAAGTGGTCGCCGGAGGCCTTGGAGGCACTGTACGGGCTGTGCGGGGTATAGGGCGTGTTTTCCGTGAAAAACTCGCTGCCGTAGGGGGGTGGGGCCTCCGGCTTATCTACTGCCAAATCGCCGTATACCTCATCAGTAGAAATATGGTAAAATTTCTTATTTGCCCAATTACCGTTCCAATGGCGGCGAGCCGCTTCCAACAGGCTGAGCGTGCCCATTACGTTTGTGCGGGCAAAGGGAAATGGGTCTTTGATGGAGCGGTCTACATGGCTTTCTGCGGCCAAGTGAATAATGCCGTCAATCTCATTTTCCTGCATGATGGCGCACATGCGCTCAAAGTCACATATATCTGCCTTGATAAAAGAGTAGTTCGGCAATGTCTCAACGTCTTTTAGGTTGGCGAGGTTGCCGGCATAGGTGAGGGCATCCAGGTTGATAATGTTGTATTGCGGGTATTTATTGACGAAGTGGCGTACAACATGTGAGCCGATGAACCCGGCGCCCCCGGTGGTGAGTATGTTTTTCATGGTTCAATTATTCAGCAGCTCCAGTAATCGTTGTCCGTACGGACTCTTTTTCATAGGCTCTGCCACCTCTCGCAGTTTTTCGGCGCTCATCCATCCATTGCGGTAGGCTATGGCCTCCAAGCACGCAATGACGAAACCTTGGCGCTTTTGAAGTACCTCCACAAATGTAGAGGCTTCGCTCAATGAATCATGCGTTCCGGTATCGAGCCACGCAAACCCGTGCCCCATGAGTTCTATCTTCAGCGATTTGCGTCGTAAAAATTCTTGATTAACGGAGGTTATTTCCAGTTCCCCACGAGCAGAGGGTGTGATGCCTTCTGCTATGTTCACTACCTCGTTCGGGTAAAAATAGAGCCCGGATACGGCGTAGTGAGATTTCGGATTGGCCGGTTTTTCTTCAATGGATAGGCAATTACCTTGGTTGTCAAACTCGGCTACGCCAAAGGGTGAGGCATCTTGCACCCAATACCCGAAAATGGTAGCCAACCGCTCATGCCGGGCTCTGTGCGCTGCACGTTGAAGCATGTTGACCAACCCACTGCCGAAGAAAATGTTATCTCCCAGCACCAAGCATACGTCATCTGTGCCGATGAATTGCTTGCCGATGGTGAACGCTTGGGTCAAGCCGGCTGGGTGTTCTTGAATGGCATACGAAAAGTTTACCCCATAGTCGCTGCCATCTCCCAACAGCCGCTGAAAATTCCCGATATCCTCCGGCGTGGTGATAATGAGGATGTCGCGAATTCCGGCCAGCATCAGCACTGATATGGGATAATAAATCATGGGTTTATCAAATATAGGCAGCAGTTGCTTGCTTACCCCTTTGGTGATGGGGTAAAGCCGTGTGCCGGAGCCTCCTGCTAATACGATGCCTTTCATAATCGAAATCTTACAACTGAGAAGCTAACACATATCAGATTTACTGTAAAGAATAATCGACGCTTGCATGTTTTTTCCTTGACAGGCGAGGGTGTTTTTCTGTACAATGAGCATGCTATGAAGTCTTCCTTTATATTAGCCTTGATAAACAGTGTTTTGTTGTGGGTGCAAGAGCCCGCGCAGGATGCCGCCCCTGTCATCATCGGAGGTGAGGATGGCCCCACCTCCATCGTTTTAGCTAAGGCCACGCCGGAGCAGGAGGTAGCGCTTACCCATATAGCCGTTGCAACAAAAGCCTTGCAGCAATTATACGCCACATTGATTACCCTTAAAGAGGAAGCGGATATTAACCCCGCATTGTCTGCCATTGAAAAAGCCATAGATGCTTATGATGAAAGTATGGCTGCCATACCTGATGCCTGGGAGCCGCAGACGGATGATTTAAAGGAATGGCGTGCTGCCCACCGCGCCCTCCGAACTCTGTGCACGGGGGAGGATTTTACGCAACTTGTATGGCATAACGATGCGCTTAAATATTATCTGCTGCTCAAGTCCGCGTATTTGCCCTGCTATTTATATGCGGAAACGGCTGAGTATATGATGATGGCGTCTTCCATGCCCGGTATGGAGGAAGACCCCGCCATGGCACCCCATGCCGATAAGATGCGAGCCGAGGCTGCGGGGCGCCACGCTGCCTTTATGCAGGCTCATGCCGCAGAATATGCCGGTGGCAATGGCAAGAATACGGATAGCGCCATCATTCTACTTCCGTTGACAGCGCTTGCCGAAGATGCTGAACCCGATGGTGAGGTGGAGTCTCAACTTATCAGCGCCTACATACATGCCGTGTACCCGCAATTTAACAGAGGCTACAGCTTTGTGAGGGCATCTCCCGATGGTTCGCTTTACGTCATCATGACCCATTACCCCGGCGTATACGAAGATGCCGAGGGGGAGCCACAGCTAATCTTTTTTAACGTGTATTTCTGCACAAAAGCCCCCCGCAAAGAGACGCAAGATTAAACTTGTTTTGTTGCATGCGGTAGAAAATATGCTTTTCAATACGTTCCGAATAGTGTAAACTGTACTCACAATTATGAAGATATTTCGTATTTTGACATTGGCACTGGGGCTTGCGGTCTCGGTTTCGTACACGGCAACGGCTCAGGATTTCGGTGTATCTACCGGTGGCGAGGGTGCCGGCATCTCCATGGATGGCGGTGAAAAGAAAGCCAAGAAAAAGAAGAAGAAGAGCAAAAAGGCAGATGATAAGAAAGCCAAGGCAACGCCTGTGGGTAAGGCTGTGGGCAAGCTTAAAACATTCAATGGTAAGCCCGGCAAAAAGGCACAAGTTTACATCTACTTGCAGTCTGCGTCTTGGTGTGGTCCCTGCAATCAAGAAATGCCCGAGGTAGCAGCTGCGTATAAAGAGATGGATAAGGACGGCCGCGCCGAGATTATTCTCATCGGGCACGATAAGACCGATGATGCAGCAAAGAAGTTTCTCAAACAATACAAAGCCAAGTTCCCCGGTATTCTTGTTAACGGTAAAGGCGTAGACAAATTACCCGGTTTCCAAATGGCGCAGGGTATACCCAATGCCATCATGGTAGATGCCGAGGGCAACGTGTTGGCTAGTGGTTTCCCCAGCTCTGTGATACCGCAGTGGAAGCAGGCGGTTGAGGCTCTCAACTCTGCTGAGGATGAAGAGCCCGAAGCTGATTCTGAGTTGTAATTCAAACCTCTTATCGTTACCACAATGAAAAACAACTTCATGGCTATAATTGGCCTGTGCTGTGTAGCCTTTGCCACAACATCCGTGGCTGATGAATTGCCTGCTGCTCCTTCTGCTGTGGCTGCTGCCGCAGAGAATGTGACCATGTTGAACGGCCAAGTGAACCCGAATGCTCAGGTGTATTTTTACCTGCATTCAGCCTCCTGGTGTGGCCCTTGCCGCATGGCTATGCCCGGTATCATGGAAACTTACAAGGAGATTCTCGCCGATGGTCGCGCAGAGGTTATCCTCGTCAATTACGACCATTCCCCCGCAGATGGTCAGGATTACATCAAGTCATACGCAACCGCCATGCCCGCTGTGCACTATGCAGACCCCAACGTGGCCGCATTGCCGGGGTATAAGAATGCCGTCGGTGTTCCCTATGTGATTGTGGTAGATGCTCAGGGCAATGTCTTGGGTAAAGGCGCGCCCGAGCGCATTCAACAGTGGAAGAAGTACGTGAAGTAACTTGTTCATTTCCCTGATTTATTTTGCCCCATTGCCTGCAATGGGGCTTTTTTCTTATCTTTTGCCCGTGTTTGTATGCTGCAATAGGGCAAGAAAGTAGGCATGCAAGCCCTCAATATGTGTGAAATGGCTTGACTCTGCCCGTTTTTATGGCATAAAGGGTGTATGCGAATTGTCATGATGGCCACCGGGGATATTGCGATTCCCTCATTCAACATGCTTGCCGAGACCGGTGAGCTGGTAGGGCTTATTACGCAACCGGACCGCCCCGTTGGGCGCCACCAGACGCTTACACCGCCCCGCATCAAAGTATGCGCCCAAGAAGCCGGTGTGCCGGTTTTTCAACCGGAGCGTATGAGGGATGCCGATGCCGTGGCTCAATTGCGTGCTTTGCAGCCGGATTTGGTGGTGGTAATGGCCTACGGGCAAATCCTCTCTCAAGAGGTGATAGACGTGCCCACCATTGCCTGCATCAATGCGCATGCCTCATTGCTGCCGCGCCACCGTGGCGCCGCCTGTATACAGGCTGCTATCGAAGCCGGCGATGATGAAACGGGCATCACTATCATGTACGTGGTCAAGAAATTGGATGCCGGCGATGTTATTTGCCGCTCCGCCGTGCCCTTGCGTGGTACTGAGACGGGCGAATCCCTGCATGATGACCTCGCCCTGCTGGCGCCCTCCGCCCTGGCAGAGGCCATAGAAATGCTGCGTGCCGGTACCGTAGATGCGCAAGAGCAGGATGAAAGCGTGATGACCTACGCCCCCAAGTTGCTGCGCGCCCACGGTTGCATTGATTGGCATGAGCCCGCTATCCAAGTCTCCCGCAAAATCAGGGCATATCATTCATGGCCGGGCACGTTTACCACGTATCCCTCCGTCAAATCCGGCGGTGATAAGCAACTCAAAATATTCCCGCCCATTGACTGTTTCCCGCGTCTGAAGAAACCGGTGGATGCCGTGCCGGGTATGGTGCTGGAAGCCGGGCCGGATGGCATGCTGGTATCTTGCGGTGGCCCCCGTGGCGGTGCTGTGCGTATTTCCACCATGCAACCCCCCGGTGCCCGCAAGATGAATGCAGAAAGTTTCTTTGCCGGCCACAAGATTATGCCGGGTACCATTTTGGGGCTGAAATCTGAGCCCGAGGCTTGATGATTCTTTGTTATTGCTGATGCAGACACAATAAGTCTGTCTGTATGCGTATGAAGCCACGCAAGCTTCTTGACGCTTCATGTTTCTTTTGCTAGTTTGAGAGACATGACATACGGTGTTATTGCCATCTTGCTTCTTTGTCTCGCGGTTGTCTGGTATATTGCGACCGGGCGAGCGGATAAACGCATGAATGAGCTGGAGGCTGCCATAGCCCAAGGTAATGATGCGTTGTTCTCTCAATTGCTGAAAGCATCCCCCAAGGTGGCAGAAAATGTGAGCGATGTCACCTTTTTATTGCTGAAAAGCATTATGGCGAACCGTGAATCCATGGTGCAAGATTTGCTGGATCTGGGGCACTGCATGTGTGAAGTGCAGCATTGCGCCGTTGACCACGGGGTAGATTTGTTGTCGGTCGCCATAGAAACGGCAAGTGTTGATGTGCTGCGTATGCTGATGTCTGCCGGCATGAAAGAGACCCAAGAGATTTCCCCGCCGGTGCTTACCTGTTATGCAGCCGGCAAGCCGGAGCACCTTAAGATATTGCAAATGTTTGATGCCACAGAGCTCTCTGCCACACAAAAACAAACGGGTTTTACCCCCTTGCATGTTGCGGCCCTCGGTTTTGCTGAGAACCGAGAGGTGATTCTTGCCATGCTTAAACCGCTGTTGGCAGGCGGGGCAGATGTTAATGCCATGTCTGCCGGTGGCAATACCCCGTTAGATATGGCCATGGACAAAACCCATGCCGGTGCAGGCAATACAGATGCCTTGGTAGAGCTGCTGTTGGCTCATGGTGCCCGCCGTGGCCGTAGTTTGCGTGTACCCGAGCCCGCGTATAGCGGGCGTTTGTATTTTGCAGAGGCGCAGCCCTCTCTTGCCGCTGCCGATTTGCCTGCCGGGGTGCAGCTTGTCCCCCATGCGGATAAAACGGCAGATTTAGACGGTGCTGATTTTCCCCAAGAGTTTACCACAACGGATGCCGGTAAGGCGGCGTTACAGGCTCACCGCTCATACGTGGATGTTGTTGTGCGAGGTAAGCATGGCGAAGACCCGCTGGAGGTAGCGGGCAGGGGGCTGCAGGTGTTGACCGCCTTGTCAAAAACGCCGGGGGTAGTTGGTGTGCAGTTCGAAAAATCGTTGCTGGTGCCGTCGGAGTTCGTTTTAGTTGAGGAGGACGGCTCGTTTTCTCCCCTCCTGTATGCAGACTTGCGCATCGGCTGTACACAAGACAAAATGATTTTTGTAGACACCGCCGGTTTGTCCCGTTTCGGCCTGCGAGAGGTGGAGCTGATTGTGGCAGACAAAAACGTAAAGAAAGACCGCGCCTCATTACTGAGCGGTTTGGTTGCAGATCTCAGCGCCGCCGTTCTGGCCGGTTCCTCTGCTTGGGAAGCCGGGCACACCGCCTCACTGCGCGGCATGTTCTGCCGTATCGGTTATGGCAAGCACGCCATCACAGAGAACGAGGGCTTTGTCTTTTTGGTGGATAAAACATAATTTACAGCCTCACGGCATAGCGGCGCATGGCTGCCGGTAGGGCTTCTTTCGCGAGCCGGCAGAAGCGTATGGGCGGTAGTAGCCCTTTCAATTTGGTATCCGCATTATAGCGTATGCGCTCTGTAAAGCGCGGGGCCCACTCCGGTGTGTGCAGGCATAGGCGCGTGGGGGATAAAATACAGCATATCATCTGAAGCAGCCTGGCTACAGTTTCTTCCACAAGTGCACGGTCGGTGTGTTCAATGCCGGCCCAATCCGTTGGCAGTGGCAACAGTGCAAGCGCCCCGCTTTCCGATAATTTGCCGTTGCGGTAAATGGTGCAGGCTGCATCGTTGCCTTCCGGCAGGTAAAGGGTGCATTCTCCCTCTTTGCGTTCACTCAAAATGGCAGCTACAGAGGGGCATTGCACACGGCAACCGTAGCGCTTGTGCAGGTGGTGCAGGGTGCTCTTTTTATCCGGCTCGCCGGGGGTACACAGTGTGATACTGCGCAGTGCGTGTTTGCGGGTGATGGTATCAAGCCAGCTGTCAAAACTCTCGCTGTCCACATAAGCAAAGTTGCCTTGCAATGTGCGTATGGGGGTGCCGGTGCCGTCCAGCTCTTCCAGCAGCCCCTTCAATATGTTGCCCTCTCGCTCCAAGCGGATGAGGGCGTGGTAGGCGCCATCGCTCCTGAGTCTGTATTGTTGCGCCCGCCGTCCCCCGCTTGAGGCTGCTTCTCCTGCCTCTTTTATCATACCGCTTCGGCTCAGCTCTGCCATCACTCGGTTCACCATTACCAAGCTCAACCCCGTGGCTGCTGCCAACTGTGGCCGTGTGGCGGTGCCCAGCCCCTGCAAGGCCTGCAATACCCGTTTCTCTGCTGTTGCCATAATGAAACTTAATAAAGTAAGTTAATAAAGTATAAAATATTTTCTGAAGAATGCAAGATTAAATTTTAAATGGCGTATTATCAATTTATTGCAGCTTGTTTTAGCTGCGAAAAATGACTCGAATGCGAGACTGAAATCAGCCAAAAGCTCGACAAGTGCTTGTACACCTGATAAGATGTGGCTAACATATAAACTCAGAACAATCATGAAATACATCTTCGTAACAGGCGGCGTCGTATCATCATTAGGAAAGGGACTTGCCGCAGCCTCCATCGGCACACTTCTTGAGCATTGTGGCTTGGATGTCACCATGCAGAAGTTTGACCCCTATCTGAACATAGACCCCGGCACCATGAGCCCCTACCAGCACGGTGAGGTTTATGTGCTCAATGACGGTGCAGAAACAGACTTGGACCTTGGGCACTACGAGCGTTTCATCCACTGCGAGCTTTCTCGCCTCAATAACCTGACCAGCGGTAAGGTGTTTGAAACGGTGTTGGAGAAAGAGCGTCGCGGTGACTACCTCGGTAAGACGGTGCAGTACATTCCGCATGTTACCAACGAGATTAAGCAGCGCCTCTATGACCTGACCGAGAAGAACAAAGAGTGCGATGTGATTATCACCGAAATCGGTGGTACCGTGGGCGATATTGAGGGCTACCTCTTCTTGGAGGCTCTGCGTCAGTTTGCGCTGGAGGTGGGGCGCAACAACTGCTGCTTCATACACGTTACCCTGTTGCCCTACATCAAAGCTGCCGGCGAAACCAAGACCAAACCCACCCAGCAAAGTGTTGCCAAGCTGCGCGAAATCGGTATCCAGCCCGACATCATTGTGTGCCGCACAGAGATGGACAACCTTACCGAGGAAGAGAAGAAGAAAATCGGTATGTTCTGCAACGTCTCCCCGCGCAACGTGGTTGCCTTCTGCGATGTGAAGCACAGCATTTACGAGTGCCCGCTTGATTTGGGGCGTGACCGTGTGGACCGCATCGTGACCGAGGTGTTGGGCATCACGGTGCCCAAGCCCAAGATGGACGAGTGGCAAAAGTTTGTCGGCCGCGTGATTCATCCCTCTCACAGCGTGCGTATTGCCGTGGTCGGTAAGTATATCTCCCTGCAAGATGCCTATAAGTCCATCTACGAAAGCTTCACCCATGCCGGTGCTGCCAACGATTGCCGCGTAGAAATCGTACGTGTGGATGCCGAGGCGCTCGAGAAGAGCAACTGCGCAGAAATGATTGGTGAGGTAGACGGCATCCTTGTTCCCGGTGGTTTCGGCGAGCGTGGTGTAGAAGGCAAGATTATGGCTGTGCAGTATGCCCGCGAGAACAACATACCCTTCTTCGGCATTTGTCTCGGTATGCAGGTGGCTGTTATTGAGTTTGCCCGCAACGTGCTGGGCCTTAAAGATGCCAATTCTACCGAGTTTGATAAAGAATCCTCCGCTCCCGTCATTTGCTTGCAAGAGGAGCAGAAGACCATCACCAACATGGGCGCCACCATGCGCTTGGGTGCATACCCCGCCCACATTCAGAAGAATACCCTGTGCAGCAAGCTTTACGGCGGCGCAGAGGTTATCTCCGAGCGCCATCGCCACCGTTACGAGTTCAACGCCGACTATCGCGAGGCTTGCGAGAAGGCCGGCTTGGTCATCTCTGCGGTCAACGATGAGCATGGGCTTGTAGAGGTGGTTGAGCTGCCCGGGCACCCCTACTTCATTGCCTGCCAGTATCACCCCGAGTTCCAGAGCCGTCCCACCAAGGCTCACCCGCTGTTCCACGGGTTGGTGGCTGCTGCTCTTGAGAAAAAGCAAGGCTGATAATAAGTTTAAAGTACAAAGTACAAAGTACAAAGTACAAAGTATAAGGTACAAAGTACAAAGTACAAAGTAGATTTACGCTTTGCACTTTGTACTTTGTTTTTCAACCGGTTTTATGTTGGATTTATTAGTTGTTGCACTTTACTTTGCTGCCATTTTCAGCATCGGGCTGTATGCCGGCCGCAAGCAGTCCAGTTTGGAGGATTATGCCCTTGGCGGGCGCACCATGCCATGGTGGGCCATTTTGGCCTCTATCATCGCGGCAGAGATTAGTGCTGCTACCTTCCTGGGCACTCCGGGCGAGGGCTTCGTGTTGCGTAATTTTTCCTACGCGCAGCTGTGCATAGGCGCTGTGCTGGGGCGCATTATCGTGGGTAAGCTCTTCCTGAAGCCGTATTATGATTTCAAGGTGGTATCTATCTATGAGTATCTGCAAAAACGCTTCGGTATCACCACGCGACGCTGGGCCAGTGTTACCTTCCTCATCAGCCGTGTGTTGGCCAGTGGCGTGCGCCTGTACTTTGCCGGTATTCTGTTGGTGATTGCCTACATGTTCATCGTGGGGCAGGATACGGCCTCGCCCATGGAGACCGTGTTGATTTACATCGGGGCACTCACGCTCATTACGGTATTAACCGCCATTTATACCACCTTGGGCGGTCTCAAAGCCGTGGTGTGGACGGATGTGCTCCAAGCCTCCATCCTCATCGTAGCCGTGGGCACCACCATTCTGCTGCTCTTCTTCACGATTAAGGGCGATGCCTCCTTCGGCGAGGCGTGGCACGCCATCACCGCTACGGTAGGGGATACCGCCAATAATCCCTGCAATGTAGAGCACCTTCAACCCGGCAAGGTGTTTGACCTCGGCATCACCGGCCAAGGCTTCGCGGCCGATGTTCGCAATATCCTCAGTAGTGAGTATACCCTTTGGACGGCTTTCTTGGGTGCTACCTTCTTGGCCATGGCTACCCACGGCACAGACCAAGACATGGTGCAGCGCATGCTTGCCGCCAAAGACAGCAAGACTGGTACGCGCGCGGTGATTCTCTCCGGTTTGGTAGATATCCCCGTTGTGCTCATTTTCCTGGTGTGCGGCATGCTGGTGTTCGTGTATTACAGCAAGGTCGGTATGGAGCTGCCGATGACCGCCGACGGAAAAATCGAGCAGATGAAGGTGTTCCCCTACTTCATTATTCACCACCTGCCGATGGGGATACGCGGCTTGCTGGTGGCTGCTTTGTTGGCAACGGCCATGGGTTCTCTTTCCACCGCGCTCAATGCGCTGGCTACTACGGCCACGCGCGACTGGTATCGCGATGTCTTTAACCCCAAGGCCTCCGAAAGCCAACTTCTGCGTGCCGTGCGCTGGTTTACCGTAGCCTTTGCGGCCTTGCTTATCGCCGTGGGCGCGGTGTCTGCCTGGTATGTGGTTATGAACCCCGATGCGCGCATTTTGCCCATTGCCTTGGGCATTTTCGGCTATACCTACGGCTCCTTGCTCGGTGTGTTCCTGCTGGGTATGCTTACGCGTACTCGCGGTAATGATCGTGGCAACGTCATTGCCATGCTGGCGGGCTTTGCTGCCATTATAGCCCTCGAAATCATGGGTAGTCGTGATATGATGGTAAAAATTGCCTTCCCCTGGCGCGTTACTATCGGCACCCTTGTCACCTTTGCCGTGGGCTGTTGCTTCCGTACCCCGCAAGCCTGTATTGATAGCAGAGAAACGGCTTGATTATAGGGAAAAAATATCAAAAAAAGAGGGGGTATCATGTCCCCTCTTTTTTTTGATGAGTCGCTGTTAAGGATTACTGTTGATAAGATGCAGCAGTGCTATAAATTGTAATTTATCGGGGTGTTTGATGTGAGCGAAGCGAAGCGAATTTTTGAGCCTCGCCGTATGGCGAGGCGGTATATGATAGCCCAGGGTACAGCCGCGTTAGCGGCGGAACCCCGGGTCCGGAATAAACGTTATTCGAACCTCGCCGAATGGCGGGGTGGCATAAAGGGCGGCTTAATGGCGTAAGGTTTTTATTTTTTGTGCATTGTATCATTACAAAATCAGCGTGCATATTAACGCCACGCATTATGTCACCCCTCACCGGGGTTCCAATATATTTTTCATCTTACCCCGGGTTCCGGCGCTGGCGCGGCTGCACCCGGGTCTACCATCTGCCGCCCCGCATGCGCGGGGCTCAAAATTTCGGCTCACTTTCGTTCGCATATAACACCCTGCTAAACTCCGATTTATCAACCGAAAAGTTTAACAGAGCGAAATCAACAACGGAATAATTCACCCGCTATTTCCTTTTGCTACGGCTATTCTGTCACCACCGTTTTCAACGGGGTTCCATGCATCTTGTATCTCGACCGGAGGTTCCGTTCGCCCGCTATTGCGGGCTCACTACACGCTCCGGCTAAGCATCTTATCGCCCCTAACCGGGGCTTAGGAATTCGGCTCGCTTCGTTTGCATGTAACACCCTGCGAAGCTGTGATTTACCTCGCACTGTTTTTCAATTGGCGGGCGGGGCATAGCAACCGGGGGAGACTCGCAGGTATTGCAGTCGCACCTCGGGGATGCCGCCGAGATGGTACCCCGTGGCGTAGATGCCGTCACCATCGGCGATAGCGGTTTCTATGGGTAGCGCCTCGCCGATGAGGCGGTCACCCAGCCATACGTAAAAGCCCTGGGGTATATTTTGCTCTGCTATGCCGGGGTGCCATACAATGCGAATCTCCTCCGTATTGCCCGACATGTCGCCACAATACAGTACCTGTCTGCGGTTCCACAGGATGGAGGACTCCGTTACCGTCAGGTTACCCTTGATGTCGGCATAACCGCAGTGCACATAAAGCCCGCGGTAATCTTTCCAGCCATCGGTTGCTCCATTACCTACGGCGGCGTTTACGGTAAGGGTAAAACCTTGGCTTTTGTCTATTTGCTTCCATTCCGCATCGGCGATGTTGAGATTGGGCTCCGCGTAATTGTCATCCGTTTCGCCGTGGTGGGTAAAGGCGGAGGAATCTTTGCGCGGCAAACCTGCCGTGCGCCCGGGGACCCCCAGGGCCTCGGCCACGCTTTCGGCTATCAGCAAATCGCCCTGCGGGGTGGGGTGCAGGCGGTCTGCTTCAAGAAAAAACTGCTCTTCTGCCACCCCGGGTTTATCCACGCGGTCAATGTCAACCAACACGTCGTTAACGTCCACTACCTCCAATTTCTTGCAGGCAGCCCAATCTTTGAGGGCTGCATTGTAAGCCGCCAACGCCGCGTAATCAGCCGGTTTGTTGTTGTTGCGGCGGTAATCATGCCACGTGGGGATGGTGAGCACCAGCACGCGCACCTGCGGGTTAACACGGCGCAGGGAATTAATGATGACATCCAAATCTCCCGTGCCGCTCCACGTGCCGTCCTCTCGGCGTGTACCCAGTAGTTTGGCTTGTGCTTCGCCCATATTGTTACCGGCGCCAATGCCGCCCTTGTTGCCGTAGTCGCCGAAGGTGTCGTTGGTGCCAATCATCAGCACCACGGTGTCGGGCGTTTGCTCGGGCATGTTGAGGCGGTGCTTGCCGGTGTAGGTGGCATCCAGCCCCAGCCAGTCATGGATATTGCTGTTGCCGAGGCGGCCGGACTTGTTGATACGCCCGGCAATCTCGTAGGCGCGTTCGCTGCTCATGGCAGAGTGGCGGTTGTTGAAGGGCACCCCTGCATAAACCGTGCCGGGGGCTACGCTGCCTTCTTTAAAGGCGTTCCCCTCGTGTATGCCTACAGATATAAACTTAACACCATTATCTACCAGTGTTTTGTGAAGAGGCCAGCGGTAGGAGTGCGATTTGAACCCATGCGTGATGGAATCTCCCACAAACATAATGTTGCCTAAATCTTGCGGGCTTGTTTCTTCTCCGTAACAGATGCCGCCCAGCAGCATCAGGGCCGTTGCCATTGGCAGATATCCTGTATTCATGGTAACATGATAGCAAATAATATGCGGTGGTCAAGCGGAAATCTTTATCCCGCAGCAATAAAAAAGCTCCGAGGTTTTCCTCGGAGCTTTCAGCATCCCCACGCGGATTCGAACCGCGGTTCTATGACTGAGAATCATATGTCCTAACCCCTAGACGATGGGGACTTTGTTTTGATGCTGTGTTGCGTGGCAACACGGAGATATTACACGAATCGGAAGCCGATGTCAAGAGGTTTTTCATAAAAAATGCAAAAAAAGTGTAAAAAAGTGCAAAAAAGTTATTTTGAAGCTGGAAAAGCGGTATAAAATTCGGTAGAATGGAGGGCATGCAGAGGCGTATAGCAACAATGGTGTGTAGTTTGGTATGGGCAGGGGGTACTGCACTTGCCCAAGATACGGCAGACACAGGGGCCGCATCTACTACGCAAGCATTGCCTACTGCACAAGAGCTGCGCAAGGCAAGAAAAGACGCAGATTCACCGGATGACCACGTCGTCTCGCAATCTCGCATGTTTTCGGTGAGCGGTGGCGACTCCCTGCACATGGGCGCCATTGCCACCAAAGCGGATGAGGTGCGTGGGCGCGTGAACTCGTTGTTCGGGTTTGAAGACGACCACCGCTATACGGTATCCATACGCGTTATCGGCAAAGCAACGGATCGCGAGGTGGCACGCCCCATCCGCACCCGCATCTCCATCATCGGCAGCGAGCCCAACTTGCAGATACGCATACACGCGGGTGGTGGCATAGATGTAGACCGCCTTACCAATGCCATCATCACCATGGTGTTATACGAGCGTGCCTTGCGAGAGGTGCGCCCCGATGCTTTGCCCGACACCATCCGCGTGCCCGAATGGCTTATTACCGGCGTGCAGCAATCTATTTTGTGGAAAAGCGGTAAGGCAGACCGCCGCATGTACCGCAAGCTTTTTGAAAAGGCGGAGATGATGTCGCCCGAGGCCATCATCTCCACACAAAATGCCGCCAAGTTGGATGCCGCTTCTCGCGAGGTGTACGAGGTTTCTTGCGGCGTGTTGGTGATGTGCCTGGTAAGCAGAGAGGGCGGGCAGGCACAGCTGCGCGAGCTGGTGGCAGAATCCGTTTTGGCAGATGGCACGCCCGTAGAGATTATTGCCTCCCACTTCCATGAGCTGGGTATAGATGAAGGCATGTTGCACCGCTGGTGGGCCTTGCAGCTGGCGGCCATGGCAGAAGCCCCCGCCACAGAGATGCTCACCCCCATGGAGACGGAGCAACAGCTTAAAGAGGCCATCACGGTGATGCAGTATAACCCGGAGACCCGCACCTCTCGCCCCGTCAGTTTAGATAATGCGTACGAGTTCGTGAAATTGCCGGATTGGCGCGCCCGCCTGCGCACCATATCGGACCGCCTGCTCGAGCTGAGTGTGCATGCCTTCCCGGGCTACCGGCCGGTGATTATGGAGTACCAGCGTTTGATTGCCGTGTTGCTCGACGGCTCCACCCCGGATGACGTGCAGCAAATACTCGGCCCCACGCGCGAGCTGAGAGAGGCCTATGTGAAAACCTCCGTTCGCGCCCGCGATTATTTGGATTGGTATGAGATAACGCAACTGGGTGGGGCAGACCGCAAGGGCTCCTTTGCCTCATACCGCGAGGCCATGGCTCTGCTGCGTAAAGATGACACCGGCCCCGATACCCATATGAGCCGATATCTGGAGGACATTGAGTCCCTCTACCAACTGAAAGAAAAAGCACCGTTGCCCGAGCGCTTGCGCAAACAGATTACTCCCCGCAAAACACAAGCAGCACCCGCCGAAAATGAGTAGAAAAGTTCAGGTAGAGATTCCCCCCGCACCCGATATGAGCGCCGAAGCCGCCGCCTACGCTGCCGGTAGTACACGTGTGTGCGGTATAGACGAGGCGGGCAGGGGGCCTCTGGCCGGCCCCGTCGTGGCGGCAGCCGTGGTGTTGCCCATGGGCTATGAGCTGCCCGGCCTTACCGACTCCAAAAAACTTACCGCCAAAAAACGAGACGCCCTCTACGAGCAATTGATGGCAGACCCCCGCGTGCTCAAATGTGTGGCAGAGGCCACCGTCCAAGAGATTGATGAGCTCAATATCTTGCGCGCCACGCACTTGGCCATGGCTCGCGCGGCACAGGGTATTGCACCCGCGGTCGATTTTTGTTTGATAGATGGCTTGGCCGTGCCGCATTTTCCGCTCCCTTCTCAAAACTTGGTTAAGGGAGACGCCCGCTGCCTGAGCATTGCCGCCGCCAGCGTGCTGGCCAAGGTGACGCGAGACCGCTACATGCAGCACTTGGCAGAGCAGTTTCCGCAATACGGTTTTGACCGCCACGCGGGGTATGGTACAAAAGCACATCTGGACGCCATCCGCACCCATGGAATTACGATTCACCATCGCCGCTCGTTTGCGCCTGTTGCACAAATGGAGCTGCCCCTGGGGCTCTGATGCCACGCCACCTTCCACCGCCCGTGTGGGCGAGTACGGCGAGCTGGTGGCCGCATCGTTCTTGCGTGCGCATGGGCTCAAGGTGCTGCGCCGTAACTGGCGCTGGGGCAAGCGCGGCGAGCTCGACCTCGTGTGCCGCCATGGTGATACCCTGGTAGCCGTAGAGGTCAAAAGCGCCACCGGTCACCGCAGCGGTGCCCCCATGCGCATGGTCAATGCCACCAAACGCCGCCTCTTGCGCGTGGGCCTGCACAACTGGTTACGCCTCCTCCGCCCGCAAGAGGTAATCCCAACCCGCTTCGATGTGGTAGAAGTTTATTTGCCCGCCGGTGCCCGCCCCGAAATCCATTGGCACCAAGGTGTCTTTACTTTTACAGAGGGCAACGCTGCTACGGCTAAATAAAGATGCTGCTTTTTTTGGGGGGGCGCTGTTAAAGATGACTGTTGATAGATGCATCAACCCTGTAAATTGTAATTTATCGGGCAGATGGCGCGCCGAATTCCAGAGCCCCGATTAGGGGCGATAAGAAGCTTAGCCGGTGGTGCAGGGAGCCCGCGACAGCGGGCGAGCGTAACCACCGGTAGTGATACAAGTTGAATGGAACCCCGTTGAAAACGGCGGTGACAGAATAGCCGCCGCAAAATGAAAAAGCGGAT
>JAZNGY010000068.1:0-12197 GCA_045576695.1 Akkermansia sp. | reverse complement strand
GCCCCCGCTGTAGAAGAGCCCGCTGCTCCCGCCGTTGAGGAGACCCCCGCCCCGGCAGTAGACGAGCCCGCTGCTCCCGCCGTTGAGGAGGAGGCCGTTGTAGAAGAACAGAGCGAAGAGGACGCCGCAGAAGCTGCTGCTAAGGCTGAAGCTGAGCGCATTGCTGCAGAGGCCGCAGCCGCAGAGGCCGCAGCGGCAGAGGCCGCAGCCGCAGAAGCTGCCGCCATCGCAGAAGCAGAGCGCATTGCTGCTGAACGCGCCTCCGTTGTTAATGCTCACCTGGAACGCGTGAATGGTGCCGAGCCTTCAACCTCCACCGGTAAGCTTTACCAGAAGCGTTTGCAAACACTGTTGCCGCTGATTGCCGAGGGGCAGGATGTCAACGTGACGACTGCTGAAACCAAGGGTAATACCGCGCTTCACTACGCCTGCGCTGCCGGTGATGTAGAGCTGGCTAAGTGGCTCATCGAGAACGGTGCAGATGCAAACGCCAAGACAGAGGCCGGTATGACCCCCATGGAGTGCATCAGCGGTGATGGCGATGCTGCTAAAGCTCTTTATCAGATGCTCAAAGGTGTGCAAGCTCCTGTAAACGAGTAATATGAGACGCCTCTTCCACCTCATTTGCGCCGTTTGCGTGTGTCTGCTGCCGGTTTATGCCGGGGCTGTTATAGATAAGCGCCCCGTCGTTATTGACATCGGGCATCAGTACACGGCATCGGGTGCAGAATCACCCGATGGTAAAATCAATGAGTACGCCTTCTGGGCACAGTACGCCATTGAAGTGCGCAAAGAGGTGGAAGCCGCCGGCTACCCTTGCATTATTATCAACCGCAGCGAGGCCCCCACAAAAGAACCCCTCGCTACCTACAACAAAGAATCCGGTGTTATTCACCTGAATAAACCGGATAAAAATGCCAAGCGCTACCCATCTACCCACCACCCGGAGCACATAGGTGCCGGTATGGTCAGCGCTGATTATGCCATTGACCAAAATGCGCTTTGCGTTGTTTTTTTACACCTCAACAGCGTGGGTAGCAAGTGGTCTGCAACCCCGCCCACGGGGCTTATCATATGCAATAAAAAACACGGCAACGCGCTTGGTGAGGCCGTGTGTGAGGCTATGCGTGCCGAGCTTTTGGACCAACCCGGCGGCATGCCCAACGCTAAAAAAGGTATCAAGGTAATGCCGCGCCACATCGGCTCGCAATCCGGTGCAGGGTGGATGAATACGCTTGATGCTGAAAAGATACCGGCCATCATCTTTGAGGCCGTTTACGTTAACAACCGCGGCCATATCGATTTTATTTCGCAAGATGCCAATGCTCGCAAGCTTGCCCGCACCATCGGCAAGGGGGTTGTTAATTGGCTTAAGGCCAATCACCCGATAGTAACTGCCGCCGTTGCTCCGCAAGCGCCGGCCATGCCGTGTTTTACCATGGATGTTTTTCTGCCGAATACGGTGGTATGCCCGCGTAACTATGTGGCAGAGCTGGCGCAGCCTGCCATTTTGACGGTGCAGTGTCATTCTGTTCCCCAAGAGCCGCAGCCCGCGCCCCCTGCCGAAAAAGCCGCAGCAAAATAAGGAAAGTCATTTTTGAGCAGGGCAAACGCATTAGGTAACGAACCTTGTAAGTTCTTTATTTACAATTTACCATTTGCAATTTTCTGATAAAACATCGGCCTGAGTGCAGCACGATGTTTTATGGCCGCAGCATTGCGCAAAAACATGTTTCTCTCGCTATGTAGCCGGGAACGGATAATGCCTTATGGTGGGCTTTCAGCTGGTGAATATTTATATAAGAGCTTGTAAATTCAATAACTTTGTAAATTGTAAATGGTAAATTGTCAATCTGAAGAAAGTGTCATAATCCTAATGCGTTTGCCCTGCATTTTTGAGCTTTTTGCTTGTCAGGCCGTTGTAGAGTTGCTATCATCAGCAGCATGATACGCAATATTATAGCTGCAATAGCCCTGTTGGTTGCCCCTGTGGCAGATGCCGCACCTAAATCAAATGCGCCCAAAACGCTGCCCGGTGGGTGGGTGTATGAGTGGGGCGATGAGTTTAACGGCAAGAAACTCAATGAGAAAAAATGGGCATACGAGCTCGGTGTGGTGCGCAATCCCGGGGCGTCTCAAGCCTATACCAAAGATTGTGTCAAAGTACGCAATGGTAAACTCATTCTTATCTCTAAAGCCAAGAAAACCCCTAATTGCAACTATAAAGAAGGTGGCACGAGGTGGATTGAGAAAATTAAAGACCAGCCGTTTGCCAGTGGCTCTGTTACCACCCGCGATGTGAAACACTTTGAAGCCCCCGGGCGCTTGGAGTTTCGCGCAAAAGTGCCTAAAGGTAAAGGGGTATGGCCTGCTATCTGGACCATGCACGTCAATCAATACGGTTGGCCCGCCAATGGCGAGATTGATATTCTGGAGCACATATCACAAGAGCCGCAAACCTGTTACTCCATCTTCCGCTGGGGTAAAAACGGCGGTAATAAGGAGCACAAGGTAATTCGTACCACCAAATTTGCGGATTACAGTAAGGCGTTTCATGTTTATGTGCTGGAGTGGGATGACGAAGTCATGCGAATCCTTATTGATGATAAAGAGGTGGGGCGTGTCAATATTGCTGATGCCAATTACCCCAATGGTGATAATCCCCTCAAGACTCCTTGCTACATCATCATCAATACTGCCATCGGCGGGCAGGGCACTTGGCCGGAACAGGCAGACCCCAAAGATTACCCCGTGCAGTTCGAAATCGACTACGTGCGCTACTATACCAAGAAAAAGTGACGCCCACGCTCGCTTTTTACTGATTGACAATACATACCGTCTTCATTTGCAAGACGGTATTTTGTCTTTCTGTCAGGCTTGCATTGTAGTGGGGAGTATGCTATAATGGGCTCATTCACTGAATTTAACCATTCACACACGATGAACGCAATTCCTAACGTACTGGCAGGGCGTTACGCCTCTGACGCCATGAAGTCCATTTGGTCCGCAGAGGGCCGCATTGTGCTGGAGCGCGAGTTCTGGATCGCCGTTATGAAAGCCCAGAAAGACCTCGGGCTGGATATACCGCAAGAAGCCATAGACGCCTACGAAAGCGTTAAGGAACAGGTGGATATTGAGTCGATTAACAACCGCGAGCGTATCACCCGCCACGATGTGAAGGCCCGTATTGAAGAGTTTTGCGACCTTGCCGGCCACCAGCACATTCACAAGGGAATGACCAGCCGTGACCTCACGGAAAATGTGGAGCAGTTGCAGGTATGGCGCAGTATGCAAATTATTCGCGACAAGGCTGTTGCCGTGCTTGACCGCATGAGCAAGCATGCCTCTGCATGGCGCGATGTTGTGTTCGGTGCCCGCACACACAACGTGGCTGCACAGGCCAGCACCATGGGTAAGCGCGTGGCTATGTTCGGTGAAGAAATCGTTCACTGGACCCACGCTTGGGTGAGCATGATGCAGCGCTACCGCGTGCGTGGTCTTAAGGGCGCCGTGGGTACGCAGTTAGACCAACTTTCTCTCTTTGCCAAGAACCCCGCCACCGTTACCGAGCTTGAGAGCCGCATCTGCGCTCACCTCGGTATTGCTACCAAGTGGATGAATGTTGGGCAGGTATACCCCCGCTCTCTCGACTTTGAAATCATCTCCGGCTTGGTTGGTTTGGCCAGTGGCCCCGGCAGCTTCTGCAAAACATGGCGCCTTATGGTGGGCCACGAGCTTTGCACAGAGGGCTTTGCCAAGGGCCAGACGGGCTCCAGCGCCATGCCGCACAAGCAGAACCCCCGCTCTTGCGAGCGCGTAAACGGTTTCCATGCCATTCTTAAGGGCCACCTTACCATGATTGCCGGCATTATCGGCGACCAGTGGAATGAGGGCGATGTCTCTTGCTCTGTAGTGCGCCGCTGCGTGCTGCCCGATGCCTTTATGGCTGCCGATGGCTTGTTTGAGACCTTCCTCACCGTGCTGGACCAGATGGACATTTACAAGCCCGTGATTCAGACCGAGCTGAACCGCTATCTGCCCTTCCTGATGACCACCACCATCATGATGGCTGCGGTGAAACGCGGTGTAGGCCGCGAAGAGGCTCATGAGGTGATTAAGGAGCATGCCGTTGCTGTGTCGGATGACCTGCGCCGCGGCAGTATCTCTCAAAATGACCTGCTGGACCGCTTGGGTGCCGATGGTCGCCTTAAGCTCAGCCGCGAGGAGATTCAGGAGATTTATGACGCCAACGCCGGCGATACCGGCATGGCCGCCGCCCAGACGGATGCCTTCTGCGCCATGGTGCAAGAACTCGCCACCGCATATCCGGCCGGTGTGGGCTACACCCCGGGTGCCATTTTGTAAAAAACAGCGTGTCTTCACCGGCATGAGTAGCGAGCAAGAACGAGTTCTGTTTGAAAACGAAGCCTTTCGCCTGACTGCGAATGGTTTGGTGCAGAGCAACGGCCTTGCCGTACAGCCGGAGGATGCGCACCGCCTGCTCATTACCCGCAACGGGCAGCATTGGCGCACCGTAGAAGTGCCCGAGCTGCCCGCCGGGTATACCGACATGCGCAGCAGTATCCCTATTCTCTCGCTCATGTACCGCCTGGCGGTGAGAGAGCTGCGCGCCAACATGCACCAAGGTGCATTGTTATTGGCCGGTGCTAATTGGTCAACCGTATGGACGCGTGATATTGCCTATGCTGCCGCATTGGGGGCGTCTCTCGTAGAGCCCTCTGCCGTGCGCAACAGCTTGATGTCGCGTGTGAAAGACGGTGTTGTGCTGCAAGATACCGGCACCGGTGGCGGTTGGCCTATATCTACAGACCGCGTGGCGTGGGCCATGGGTGCCTGGTGTTTGTATGAATCTACGGGCGATGCAGAGTGGTTGGCCTACTGCACGGAGGTGCTGCTCAACACCATAGCGCAGGATGACGCAACCCTGCCCGCAGACAGTGTGCTGCGCCCCGGTGAAACCTCTTTCATAGACTGGCGAGAGCAGAGCTACCCCGCCCATATGAGCATGGCAGATATCGGTGCCTCATACGCCTTTGGTACCAATGTGCTGCATTGCATGGCACTGCGCATTGTTGCCCGCATGCTGTGCGAACAAGACCGCGAGCAGGAGGCCGCCCCCTATGCTCAGCGCGCTGCAGAGCTCAGTGCTGCCATTCAGGAAAACTTCTGGAGCCGTGCCAACATGCACTTCAGCATCTATCGCACGGCAGATGGCTATGCTGATGACCGCGTGGATTCTCTTGCCACGGCTTTGGCCGTTTTCTGCGGGCTGGCCGGTGAACATGCACGCCGCGCGCTCGATTCTATACCGCGTTCTGCTTGGGGTACGCCCGTCTTTTCTCCCTACCGGGTAGATAACCGGAGCAGCTACCACAACCGCGCCGTGTGGCCTTTTCAAGAGGCATATGTGATGCTGGCACACGCTTCGCTGGGCGATGCAGAGGGCGCTGCATTCTCCATGGCCTCGTTATTGCGGGCTGCCATGGCTTTTGGTACCAATAAAGAAAACTTCCACGCAGAAACCGGCGAAGCAGAGGATACTCTGCTGAACTCTGACCGCCAGTTGTGGAGCGTGAGCGGTATGCTCGGTATGTTCTTTTATGGCCTGTTCGGTATTCAGTATGAGCATGATAACCTCGTGTTCTCCCCCTGTGTGCCACGCCAATACGCCGGTAGCCACTGGTTGACTAATCTGCGTATACGCGATATGGAGCTCAACGTGCATATCAATGGCTATGGTACGGAGATTGCATCGGTCATGATTAACGGCAAGGCGGGCTCACCAATCATACCGCTTGATACTAAAGGCTCATTGCATGTGGAAATTGAGTTGATGCCCGTGGATGATGAAGCCCCCCGCTGCTTCCCCGTGGCTCAAGAAGATTTGCCGGAGCCTCAATGGGCCGCCCCCACAGAGTCTTGCCTCAGTTGGCACCCTGTTGCCGAGGCCGAGTCGTATTATATTTTTGCCAACGGTAAAGCCATCGGTGCTACGCCGGATTGCTCATACTCATTGAGCAAGAATGATAAACCGTATAACGTATACCGTGTGCAGGCCGTTGCCGGTAATCGTACATCCGGTTTCAGTGCGCCATTTGAATGCTGCGCGCCCGGGGCGCGTCAATACCTGCAGCCGTACAGAATAGGTGAACACGCAGAATATATCGTAGAGCACCGCCAAGCTTGGCTTAATACAGAGCCTTGTACCGCTCTGCTCAATTATGAAAAGATTGCCTTGCCTGCGGGTAAATACGCCGTGCGTGTACAGTATTGTAATGCTACTGCCTCTATGCGAGATGGCGATACCTGCGCCTTGCGAGAACTGTTGTTAGATGGCGCGCCCGTAGCCGTGGTGCCCTTGCCACACCATACAGAGGCGTGTGAAACTACGGCATTTGCCCTTACGGCTGCCGTGCATGTTGATGTGCCCGAGGGCGAGCACGTATTCTCTCTGCGTTATAACCCCACCACTTGCACCAATACCAATGGTGCCGTTAATCAATGCATGGTGCGTGCCATGCAGATAACCCGCTTGGTTTAATCTTCATATGAGTGCTCCCTCCCCTTTCAGAGTTTTATTTGTTTGCTTGGGCAATATCTGCCGCAGCCCTGCCGCAGAGGTGATTTTCAATGCTGCCGTTAAGTCTGCAGGCCTTTCTCAGCAAATTAAAGTGGACTCTTGCGGCACTGCCTCTTACCATACCGGCTCTCGCCCGGATTCTCGCATGCTTGCCGCCTTAGAACGCGCAGGCTTTACTTATGGCGGCCACCGTGCCCGCACCTTCCGCCGTGCTGATTTTTCTGATTTTGACCTCATTATCCCCCAAGACCATTGTAATGAGGCGGATATTTTGGCGCTCGCGCGCAACAGCGATGATGCCGCTAAGGTAAAAGGCATGTGGAATTGGTTTGAAGCGCATGAAACGGAAAAAGACGTGCCGGACCCCTACTATGGTGGCCCGGCAGGATTTGATGCTGTTGTAGCGCTCTTAACGCGTGCTTCTGCGCGGCTGTTGGCAGATGTGCGCCCGCGTTAAAAATCAATGTTAAGATTATTCTTCGTCTGGGTTTCTTTTGCGCCGGCTGCAATCAGAATATCTCTGAGCTCTGCGCTGAAGGTGCAGTCCAATACCGTTCTGTTATGCTTGTTTTTGGCATTTACATCTGCCTTGGCTTCTATTAACAATTTTACCAATTCAATGTTACCTCTCTCTGCGGCATAGTGCAGAGCAGAGTGTTTATTATTATCTACCACGTTGACGTTGATGCCATTTTGAATCAATACTTTGGCACATTTCGTCACTTCTTCGTCTTCTGTGCCGCGTAAGATGAGGTCTAAGAGGATGACGGGTTGCTTGTTGGGCTGTATGCCACCATCTATAAACAACTGCAGCACCTCTGCCTTGCAATTACCTTGCAAGTGTTTGAAAAAGGATGCTTCCGAAAACTCTATGCCCATCTCTTTTAATTTTGCTTGCGCTTCCTTCATTTTCTTTGGGTTAACTTTAGAAGCTGCTTGCTGCTTCGCCTCATTTTCATCTCCGCCGCATGAGGTAAAGCTCATCGGGGCTATCAGACATGCTACGGTTATGGCTATTGTTTTGAGATGACGTTTCATGGTGAAAGATGCGGTTGCCGTTTGTTTCGGGCTGATTATACGCAATTTTCTGCTTAAGTCAATTGATTTCTTAAAAGCAAAACGGCACAATCCTCAGATTATGCCGTTTCGTATTCAAGTTTGTAGATAAGATATTATTGAGGTTGTACAACAATTGTGCCGCCGATTTCGATGGGTTCATCCTCACCGTCCGCATTCTCTGCCACGTCGGTGATGGTGAACTGGTTGGTGCGGAAGTCAATCTTAACAACGGGGGCGCCACGAAGGTCTGCTACCTCGCCACCGTCTTCGCCAACAGCCTGGTTGAAGAAGTTAACCAAGGTGTCATTGCCTTCTTGGGAGAACTGGGTGGAGATGGTAAGATCTGCTGTTGTGGGCACGCCGTTCTCATCGTAGTTTACCTTATAAGTATAACCGGCGCGGCCACCATTGTTGCCGCCAACACCAATCTGACCGTATACAGCCGATGCTTCTTGTGCGATAATGTTGCCGTTGGCATCTTTCTGGTCTACTACGGTGTACCCGGAGAATTGCTGGTCGGGTGTAACATACAGCCAGCCGGCAAGGCCATTCTGCAGAATAAGCATCTTAGCACCGCGGGCAAACTCGCTTGCAGTTACCTTGGTGGGGTCTGTGTCGCTGCCACCGCCGCAGCCGGGAAGAAGAACGAGAGTAGAAACTACTGCCAACAGAATACCGAAAAACCTTTTCATGTTTTGTGAGATGGTTAAAGTGAGATAACGTTAACAGTCTACCAGCAATAGGCCTCAAGTCAAGCAAAAATCTCGGAAAATAGCTTTTTTTTGTTTGGCTATGTTTGTGTTTTCTCATGATTGATGCTCTCGCCCCGCTAATGTCTTGCAGCAGGACCACCGGCGAGAGGAAGTGGAAAACCCGTTTTGCGGGCTTTAAATTCGCGTTCCCCGGTAAAACATCGCGCCGGAATAGTATAGGAAAATGTGGTATTGGGCTTGCAGGTTAGGGCGGGCGTTCGTCAGGTACTCGGCATCTTGCAGTAATGTGCCGATGGGAGAAAGTTTAACTGCCTGTTTTTGCGTTAGTAAGCTTAGATAAAACCGTATTATTATTAAATAACAACGCATGATAAAAAATGAATAAACAATACTTATGGGGGGATTCTACCCTGCTGTCGGCCTCAGCAGCTGCGCTGCTTCGGGCTCCGAGATTCTTTTCTACCACTACCACGGGTTCCGCTGCTGACGCAGCTACACCACGTGGCTACTAGTCCGTCGCCCCGCTATCACGGGGCTCTTAAATTCGACTCGCTATCGCTCGTACTAAAGCCCCCCACAAATTCCCATTTGTAGGGTGCATCTACTATCAACCGAATATGGCTATATGATTCCGCATTGACAGGGCAGACAGTACGTAGTACAATGAGCCTGTGATGAAATCTAACCTTATGAAATGCCTTTCCGCCGTTGCGCTTACGGGGCTGGTATCGTGTACCAATTTGTGCCAAACCATCAGTGATTGGGGGGCAGAATATAGTGGGGTAGAGCCGGTGGAGAAAACGGTGTATTACCGCCATAATGGTAAAAAATATGCCAAAGGGCAGCCTGCTGATTATGCTCGTACTTTTGTGGACCACCCCTATGCCATACGCAAGAGAATATATGATCAGTTTGAGCCGGTGCGGCTTAAAGAGGAGGGCCCGCTTTACCGTGAAATACGCATCCGCGAAGATGGTAGTGCCGTGTATGCCGATGATAGCTCTTGGCAAGCATTGGATTTGAATAACGCTACCCCCGTTGCGCTGCGTGGTGAGCTTAAAGAGAATGGCGATGTTTGGGAAAACACCCGCCGCCCTACATGGCATGCCCTGTATGCCTACCCGCTTTCTGTTGCAACTTTCGCATGTGTAGACGTGCCGCTGAATGTGGCCGGGGTTGCCGTGGCCGGTGTAGCGCTTACGCCGTTTATCCCCGCAGGTATCGCCTCTCAACAACAACAGCAGCAGATGGTGGTGCCGATTGTACCGCCCGATACAAATACCACTCAACCATAATTTAGTTCTGAATTGATAGGGTTGCTCGTTTGTAGTATAATGTGCGCGAGATGAAAAAGCGCCTTATGAAACACCTGTTAGGGATTTTTGACCCGGGCTTGGTCTCTTGTACCAACCTGTGCCAAAAAGTAAAAGATATGGGCGCGGTGAAATGATATTTCCGGAAAACAATAATTTATGATAGCCGTATCCATTATTTTATTTATTGCAGGCGGGGTGCTGGGGTATGTTCTCAGCCAATTAAGTGCTTCTCGCAAGCTTCAGGTTGTTTCGCTCGAAACCGAGCGTCTCAAGGTAGAACTTGCCATGTTGCAGCAGCAAAAGAGCGAGTCTGCTCAACAACTGCAAACGCAGCAAACAAAATTAGATTCTGTTATGGCAGAGCTTACCGCCACCCTGACAGAGCTGGCTCGCTGCAAAACCGCCCTTGAAAAAGAGCAGGAGCAGCGTGAGTCTGAGTCTGCCAAAATCAAGGAAATGCAAGAAAAACACTTTGCCCAGTTCCGTAACTTGGCGGGCGAAATCATGGAGCAGAATGCCGGCAAACTCAAAGATACCAACAAAGAGAGCATGGATAGCCTGCTGAAGCCTCTGCGCGTGCAGTTGGAGAGTCTCGGCAAGGCTGTAACGGCCACCAACGAGACCGCCGCGGGCAACAAAGCCTCGCTTGAGGCTGCCATCAAAGCCATGATGGAGAAAACGGAAAGTCTCGGCAAAGATGCCGAAAACCTCACCCTTGCCCTGCGCGGTAATACCAAAAAGCAGGGCGATTGGGGTGAAATGATTCTGGAGCGCATGCTCGAGGAGTCCGGCCTGCGCAAGGGCGAGGAGTACTATGTGCAAGAGAACCACAAAACAGAGGATGGCAGAGACCTGCGCCCCGATGTGGTGATTCGCTTCCCCGAGAACCGCTGCGTGGTGGTAGACTCCAAGGTGTCTCTCACGGCGTATACGCATTACTCATCGGCAGAAAATGAGGAAGAGCGCAGCCGTTATCTGGATGCCCATGTGGCTTCCGTACGCAAACACATAGAAGAATTGGCCGCCAAAGATTACAAAGGCACGGTAGAAGACACCATCAGCTATGTGCTCATGTTTGTGCCTAATGAGGCATCTTACATGGCCGCCGTGCAGGCCGCACCCTCCCTCCCGCTGGATGCCTACCGCAAAAAGATAGTGCTCATCAGCCCCACTAATCTGATTATGGCCTTGCAACTGGCCTATAATTTGTGGCAAAAAGAGCGCCAAACGCAAAATGTGGAGAATATCATTGACCGCGCTACCAAGCTGTATGATAAGCTTGCCACCGTGCAAGAAAGCCTGGAGAAAGTGGGCAAGGGTATAGACCAGGCGCAGAGCGCCTACCACCAAGCTGTTAACCAAATGTTCCTCGGCCGTGGTAACTATGCCAAGCAACTCAATGACCTGCGCCAAATGGGTATCTCACCCAACAAAAGACTTAAACTGAATGAGGCCGATGAAGAAGAAACTGCGTAAAGGGCTTGCCGCTTTTCTCCCCCCCTTTGAGTCATTTACCATGCAGTATGATGACTGGGGGTATTAAGTCACCATAAAAGAATCCCGGGAATGAAAAATCTTCTTGCCATTATCGCGCTTTTATCGCTTTGCTCATGCTATACAGCCTATCACAAACCCTTGGCTCATTTAGGCAGTGAGGGGCGAGTCGTGGTGATTGAAGAAAAGCCTGAAAAAGGTGGGAATAATGTTAATCTGCCGGATGTGCCGACTTTATACCAAGCCGACGGTAAAGTGTATGTAGCCGGTATCCGCCGAGTGGTAAAGCCTTATTACCGCCGTTGGTATTGGTGTGTCAATGATGAGTTTTTGCTGACAAGTAGAAGGTCTGAGTTGAAACAGCATTTGCAGTTTGCTGACGAGTCTGCCGCTTGTCGCGTATACGGAGAAGTGAAATTGCAACGCTTGAAAGACGGCACAACTGCTTGGGTACGCACGGCTGACGCTTGGGTGGAGCAGTTACCGCAAGGGGCGCGCCCCTATGAGTCCGCTCATCCCTATTGCTACAGTTCCTTGTGTTTTGTGGATGGCTCACCCGATATATGGGCTGCTTCTGCTGAACAAGAGGAGGCCCCGCATTCCGGGGCGCATGCCTTGTATGCCTACCCGCTGGCAGCGTTGGCTTGGGTGGCTTGTGATGCGCCTACATACGCGCTGTTCCACATTCCCCATGCCATTGTATACCCGTTTGCGGCTGTGCAACAGCAGGTGCCCACCCCCGTTGTAATTCCTCCCCATATGGAGCCATGAAAAGTTTATCATGGTCCCGGTGTGGGTGGTGAAAGTTGCAGTTGATGTATGTGATTCGCTTCGATAAACTTTTGGTTGATAAATCGGAGTTTATCGAGCAGATGGCTCGCGTTAGCGAGCGGAATTTTTGAGCCCCGGCGAGGGGCGGAAAGAATCTTAGCCGGAGCGTGAAGAGAGCCCGCGACAGCGGGCGAACGAAACCTCCGGTTCAGATAGATAAAAAATAGGAGCCCCGTTGAAAAC
>JAZNGY010000067.1:0-11905 GCA_045576695.1 Akkermansia sp. | reverse complement strand
TTTTTGCGTTAGTAAGCTCAGATAAAAACCGTATTATTATTAAACAACAACGCATGATAAAAAATGAATAAACAATACTTATGGGGGATGCTACCCTGCTGTCGGCCTCAGCAGCTGCGCTGCTTCGGGCTCCGAGATTCTGTTCTACCACTACCACGGGTTCCGCTGCTGACGCAGCTACACCACGTGGCTACTGGTCCGTCGCCCCGCTATCACGGGGCTCTTAAATTTGGTTCGCTACGCTCACAGTATCACATCAAACTGCCCGATAAATTAAAATTGACGGGATGAATGTTTCAAAAACCTCTAATGGTTCACACGCGTTATTGTTTGGCTGCGCGCCGTGTACCACCGCTTGCATGATAAGTCTCACATTCAAGTTATTTATCTTGACTTACAGCTCATGTAGGCGTACCCTGAGTTTATAACATGGCGAGCGACACAAAATTAATGGAATTAGAGCATCGGCCCATACGGTCGTTATTGCTGAGTTACTCTTTGCCGGCCATCACGGGCATGGTGGCCATGTCGGTTTATAACTTGGTGGGTGCCTTTTATGTAGGGCAGTGGTGCGGCACGTACGCAGTAATCGCCATGGGTTTAGTATTCCCGGTCATGAACCTGATGGTAGCCGTGGGCACATTGGTGGGGCTGGGTTGTGCGGCCAGTGCCTCCATAGCCTTGGGGCAAGGCAAACGCCGCCGCGCACAGAACATTTTAGGGCACTGCCTGATACTAAGCTTTTTATCAAGTCTAATAGTAGGCTGGCTTCCCTTACCGTGGCTCAGAGACATCATGATGGCATTCGGGGCGGAGGCAACGCCGGGCACAGAAATCAGCGGCTACACCAACACGCTCGACCCCTCGTGCGATTACATGTTGGTGCTCATGCTGTGGTTTCCCTTCAACTCGGTATTCTTGGGGCTCAACCACCTGATGCGCGCCAGCGGTTACCCCAAAAAGGCCATGATAAGCATGCTTCTCTCCATGGTGGTCAACGTAGCTATAGCACCCCTCTTCATCTACGCGTTCGGCTGGGGTATAGCAGGTGCCGGCTTGGCAACCGCCACTGCACAAACCATTGGTTTGGCATGGGTACTCATGCATTTTTTCCGCAAAGATGTGGTACTGCGGTTCACGAAAGGCATATACAAAATCAGCTGGCCGCTCACCCGCCGCATTTTAACCATCGGCATGCCGCCCTGCCTGCTCAACATCGTGGCATGCGTCATCGTGGTGCTCTTCAACCAACTTCTTCTTCAATATGACGGGCAAGAAGGCGTGGGCGCCTACGGTGTGGTCAACCGCATCATCTTCTTCTTCGTCATGTTTGTGGCCGGCATTACCCAAGGCATGCAGCCCATTGCGGGGTACAACTTGGGGCTGGGCAAGTATTGCCGCGTGCGCAGCGTATTGCTCAACGCCATGGTGTTTGCAGGTATTGTAACCACCATCGGCACCGTGCTGATGCAGATTTTCCCGCGCGAAATCGTTTCTCTGTTCGTAAAAGAAAGCGAGGCAAATGCAGATAAAATCATCGATATCGCCACTTACGGCATCATCATCATGAGCCTTATCTTCCCCTTGGTAGGGCCGCAGATTGTTATCAGCAACTTCTTCCAAGCCATCGGGCGCCCGGTGATGAGCATCTTCCTCACCCTCACCCGCCAGCTCATCTTCCTGTTACCCGGTCTGCTGCTTATGCCGCTTTGGTACGGCGAGCCCGGCATTTGGTGGGCACAGGCCGTGGCAGACGTGCTGGCCGTCATCATGGGCTTCACCGTCATCGCCGTCTTCTTGGCAAAAGTTTTCCCGAAAAAGAACATCTGCTTCAACAATGATTAACAGCACCATCCTCACCATTGCCACCCGCAACGCCCACAAAGCGCAAGAGATAGCCGCCATACTCCCCCCGCACTTCACCGTGCGCACCTTGGCAGATTACCCTACCTTGCCCGATGTTGAGGAAACCGGCACCACCTTTGCCGAAAACGCAGCGCTGAAAGCCTGCGGTATCTCCGCCGCCCTGCCCGGGCTGGTGCTGGCAGATGACTCCGGCCTGTGTGTGGATGCCCTGGCGGGGGCCCCCGGCGTATACTCTGCACGCTACGCCGGCGAGCACGGTAACGATGCCGCCAACAATGCCAAATTGCTGGCAGATTTAGCCACGCTGCCGGCAGATACCGCCAAAACCGCCCGTTTCATGTGTGCCATGTGCTTGGCAGAGGGTGGCAGGGTCAAGGCAGAGTTTATCGGCAAGGTAGAGGGCAGCATAACCGCCACCCCCGCAGGCGAGCACGGCTTCGGCTACGACCCGCTCTTTGTGCCCCACGGCTACACCTGCACCATGGCACAGCTGCCGGCAGAGGAAAAGAACCGCATCTCTCACCGTGCAGACGCCTTGCAGCAATTTTTAGCTTTCATCAACCGCTTGGGGGCTTAATTACCCCCGTTTTCATCCATTTTAACGATTTTTATCAAAAAAATCTGAAAAATGGCTTGACAGCGAGGGAGCTCAAGCGTATACTGCCTGCGTCCAAGTGACCATAGGGCTATGGTGTAATTGGCAACACATCGGTTTCTGGCACCGCTATTCGGGGTTCGAGTCCCTGTAGCCCTATCAAAAGCACCTCACATGTTGAGGTGCTTTTTTTGTTACCCCGACACCCTCGAAAAACCCCGAAAATACGTTTAATTTATCAATTTCAAGGCGGGAAAAATATAGAAAAAAAAAAAAAAAAAAAAAAAAAAAAAATACACATACACACGCGCCCTCTCTCCATAAGCCCCACAATAACAGATATTAATATAATCTTCCCTCCATTATGACGGGAATAAAAAATAACAACGATATTTGACTGGACACGGGCTACGAAATACGATAGACTAAACCGTAACATCAATATATCGCGAGGGCTGACACGCCATTACATCACATCTCTCATTTTAACTTTCTCTCCACCAGAGCAGCATATGAAATTTCATCTTCCGTCTAAGCTTTTTAAGGCTTTGTTGGCAGCAGTATGTGTACCGGGCATAACGCTGACCGGCAACGCGTATACCCAGAGCACACATTACGTGGTATATGCCGCGGCAGAGGCCCCGGCAACACTTCAATGGGATAGCACGGGCACAGAACCCGCGGTATGGGATACCGAGCAACCCGACGTATGGACGGATACCGACGGCAACGAGACAAGCTACCAAGAGGGGGCGGATGTATTGTTCAGCGACGGTGCAGAGCTTAACAAGAACGTACAGATTACCCCTGAAGGCATAACAGCTGAAAGCGTTGAAATTAACGGTAGCGGCTACAACTTTGCCGGTGGCAACATGGTGGTAACGGAGCAGATAAAAACGGCGGATACGGCGACGATGGAAAACTCTCTCATCATGGGCTCCACCACCGACCCCCTGACCATTGATGTGGCAAACGGTGCCAACTTGACAGTAGCCTACCTCGGCACAACGTTCTCGGAGTCTAACGGCACCCACTTGCACCAACGTGGCTCATTCTCCAAAGTGGGCGGCGGCACCCTGAGCGTCACCAATGACGTACACGGTTTCATCACAAGTGCAACTATCTTGGATGGCACCATGGAACTGGGGGACGGGGTGACCATGGACATCGGCACCAATGAGATATTGGGCGGCACGCTGGAAAACGTGCAAATGTTCATTACAGGCGACATCACCCGCACACTCACCGGAGTAACAACCATAGCACACAACACCATTAAATCTGCCAATGGCACCCATGCGGCATTATTGACAGATGTATCGCTCAACGCCGGCACGGCGGCAGGATATGCTACGTTGCAAAACGTTGTTTTTGCCGGTGATAGCACCCTGACGGGCTACATCACCTTTGAATCTACCCATGCCCAGCGAGAAATGGGCGTAGCCACCGGCAGCACCTTGGATGTTAACAACGTTACCTTCGAGCTGCGAGGCATTTCCAGCGGCCCTAAAGTACTTATTGTGAACGGCGCCGTGAGCGATGCCGCCAACGGTTTGCTAAGCGGCATCGCCATGCCCGGCAACGTCAGCGGCTTAGAAGGCACACTGACCGGCTGGGAAACCGTCAAATTCGTATACAGCGGCGTGGCCGTGAACAAGGCTGCGGTAGATTCCTCCGTAGCCGGCATGGTCACCCTGATAGATAAGCACAACGGCAATCTTTATTGGGATGGCGCAGAGAACGGCACATGGGATGCCGTAACCGGAAACTGGAGCCTTACAGAAGGCACGAGCGGCGATGCCGTGTTTACAGCGCTTTCTAACGTCTACTTCGGCAGCGGAGACGTTGCTAACAAAGATATCAGCGTACTCCAAGACTCTGTGGTGATGAACTTCAACGTCTCAGAGGGCGGGTATACCTTCAGCGGTTCCCGCATAGCAGTATTGAATGACGCCCAGTTGTCTCCCGACTCGGGCAGTGTCACATTTAATAACCAGTTGGTGGTGCAAGGCAACCTTGTTACCGATGGCGCCGGTAATCTTGAGCTGAAGGGAGCAACCACAGTAGGCATAAACGCCCAAATAGGCACACTCAACACAAGCGTCGGCAAGGATTTGACCGTGGGTGGCGACCTGACCATCAATGCCGGCAATGCAACAGAGGCCGGTAGCCTGACCATAGACGGCAATGTAACGGCAAAAAACATGAACATCGCCGTGAGCGCCGGTGATAAAGACGGCAACTCATACGATAACGCCTTGGTCAACGTAAGCGGCAACCTCACCGTTGCAGAAGGCGGCAGCATCACCATCGGCGGCACGGCAGAGCAGTATTACTTGGGTGTAGTCAAAGCACCGGAGCTGACTGTAAACACGCTGGAGCATGAGGTGTATTTCGACCATATCCATACAGACCTGCTGACGGTCGGCAAAGGAGCCTACGTGCACGTGCAGACCGCTACGTCTGCCGTGTCTGTCTCTACCTCCTCCATCCCGGAGATTAATCTGCACGGCACACTGGCATTGGATGCCGAGGGTGCAACATACAACAACGGGTACAATGTGCACGTGATGGATGACGCTGCCCAGCTGCGCTTCGGCACCGGGTGTACCATTGATAACCTGAAGATAGTCGGCACACAAGATGCAGATGGCTATACGGACTTGGACATCATGGCACAATCTCGCTCTGCCACGGTAACGCAGATGCAGGATTTGGGCAACCTGACGGTAAATATCGGCACCATGACGGTGAAGAACGCTACCGGCTCTGTGCACGGCACCCTGACGCTCAACAACGGCAAGCTTCAGCTGAATGAAAACGCAGATCATTTGATGGCAGCCAACTCCGGCGCCATCAACCTCAGAACCGGCTCACGCTGGGATATCGGCACCACCACACAGGCCATATCAGCCGGCAACGCCATTTCCCTTTCCGGGGCATCTGCCATTACCGGCAATAAAGAAGCTGCCGGCCTGCAAATGGCAAACGGCGTGAAAGTAAGCTATGCAGAGGCAGACAACGCCATCAGCGCCAATATGGTGGTGAATGATACCATCACCCTGCAATCCGCCCAAGAGGGCAGCTCGCTCAACATAACAGGCGCGGTTTCGGGCAAGGGCACGATGGAGCTTACCGGCAATGGCACCGTGGCATTCTCCGGGCAAAATGATTTCTCCGGCATGTTGCAGGTGGAGCAAGGGTCAACCTTGTCATTACACAGCGCAGACACCTTGGCCAACGCAGGGGTATTCTTGGGTAACGGTGCCACCTTGGCGCTGGATGCCGAGAGCGCAGTGAACCTCAACTCTCTGGAGCTGATGAATGGCTCCAGCCTTGCCATCACCGCCATTAACGGCACGGACGGCGCCTCTGCACAAGATGCCGCGCTGCATATAACGCCGTCCAACGGCACCATCAGTGGCGGGCACGTCATGCTCAATGTCTTGTTTGACAACAAGATTGAGACCATGACCACCTACAACCTGATGACCGGCTTGGCATCTGCTGATAACCTCAGCCTCAATGTACTGCATAATGGGAATGTGCTTGATGCATCTCAATACAAAGTAGGGTACGATGCCCAAAGCGGCTTGCTTTACATGCAAACCTTCATGGGTAATGTGTGGGAGGGCAAAAGCAACTTTGCCTCGAGCTACGGTTATGGTATATGGTCCCAAACCAATACCGATGGCAACTGGAGCCATACCTCCAATTATAGCGAAGATGCAGAATATAATGATGCCATTTTCGGTGACTTGGATGGTGGCTGCAGCACTGTATACATAGATGGCACCGTCAACCCCGGCGATGTATATTTTGTAGCAGATCATACAGACTATACCCTCGGCTCTATGGGGGGCAAACTGGCAGCCGGCACCAATCTTCACCAAAGAGGCGAGTCCGACGTCATACTGCGTTTGTACGACAACGTGGATGCGGCTGATGCTTTGGGCGATGTAAATATCAAGTCCGGGTCCATCACACTGGAAGACCATTTAGCCGTGGCCGGCGACATCACCATTGCGGCAGAGGGCGCATTGGTGCTGAGCAGTTACGGCACCGTTGACACCAATTGGAACAAGATACCGGTAGAGCTGAGAATAGGGCCCAAAGAAGATGGCACCTTCGCTTACACGATATCCAACGTCAAATTCAATGACGACGCCATGAATGTATGGCTTGGCGAAGGCACACTGAGCGGAGTAACCATAGACGAAGATGGCGTAAGAGGCACAGCAGAAACACCCGGCTATGTGACCGAAGCCAAAATCAGCGGTAATGCGGATTTGAAGCACCTCGAAATTATGGACTCCGACATTACCGGGGGAACGCTGACTGACGTCACCCTGAAATCCGGCGATGCGGATTCTACCAAGATGAAGGGTTACTACCGCCTGAAAGATGTGACGATTGGGGAAGATGTAGTGGTAGCAGAAAACGCACGCTACTCCTTTGTTGAGGATATCACGTTCCGCGATACCCTTATCAACAGAGGCGTTATTACCATTACCAACATCAACGCCGAAATCGGCCAGATTGATTACAGCTTCACCGTAGATGAGAACGGAAAATCCGAATACACGTACCAATTCATCAAAATGGAAGGCGCCGGGCGTTTTGACATGTACAGCTACAAGACGTTCGAAACGCGCCAAGTGCTTATCAACGGCGTCAACCTTGCCACCGGTCTTGCAGCCGGCATCGGCACCGAGTTCGCGGATAACGAGGACGGCTCCTTCACACTGAGTATCGGCAATGTGACGGAGTATGCAGCAGATGGCATAACACCCGTTAAGGTGAACGGCACGGTGGGCATGCCGCAATGGGATGAGCGCTGGGGCAAGATGGATAAAGCCCCTGCTCTGTCTCGCCGCTACGCGGGTACAGACCCGAATACCACAGTGGTGATTGCTGCCGGCATAAACGACGATGCAGACTACTTTATGTATGACTCCATCGTCAATGAGCAAAATGCACAGAAGGTAAACAACGGCAAGGCATTATCCGTCACCTTGTCGTCCGTGGCATGCGGTAAGATTGCCTCCGGCGGGGCCTGGGGCGCCGCTGCCTATGACCACGAGGTGTGGATTTACGACCGCTCCGGCATCAAAACCGTTATCGGCGGCATGAGCGAATGGGTAGATAACCCGCAGGCAGTTGCCACGCATATCTTGGTAAACTCCGTTTACGATGGCAATGGCGACGGGGTAACGGATGTCAAGGATTTGGTGATTGCCGGCTCTCGCTGGTGCGACCAGAACAGCGAAAGTTTCTTGACCATTGAGGATGGCAATATTACAGAAGTGCACGGCGGTTCTTACGGCTGGGTAACCCAACGGGGTACTGCCCACGTTTATATTGACGGTGGCACCATAGGAGAAGTCTTTGCAGCCGGTTATGATTCCAACCTCTTCGGCACCCAAGTGGTAGATGGCCGCACCCGCGCTGTGGAAATGGTGCTTACGGGCGGTACCTTAGGTATGGTAACCGACGAGTTTACCAAGCGTGTATTCGGCGGTGGCCACGGCTTAACCATTGATGGCGATATCTATATACGCATGGAGGGCAATGCCAACGTGCAATCTCAATTGGTGGGTGGCTCTAACGGCGGCACGGTCATCGGTAATATTGTGCTGGACCTCATCAGCGGCACAGCCAATAGAGTGGATGCTGCCGGTATGGGCTGGGGCAATGAGTGGAGCGCTACCAACAGCTTTACAGACGGTGACGTACAGGTGAACCTGTACCGCGACTTCCACCTGGGCTCTCCCATCAATGTGAATGGTAACACAGATTGGGTGGGCGGCAAGCTTTATGGCGGCCGTGAGTTGACGGAGTCTTATATCGTCATCGACGATGATCACACCAGCACCCTGCACTTTGCAGAGGCCGGTACATATGAGCTGGGCCGCATTGTTGACGGTGGCTACACCGCCTCTGCAAACTCCGTAACCGTTACCGGTTTTGATAAGATTACCATGGCCGACGGCGCCCACGCCATTGTGGCACTCGGCATGTTCGACAACGACATGGACACCGCCACCACACTGCAAATCAGCGGTAAAGGCGTGGTAGAAGTGATAGGGCACGGCGAAAACTTCGGGCGTGATATCATGCTGACGGATGGCGCCACGCTCAAGGTATCCACCAGTGTTATCGGCACCCCCAATGAAGTGGGAGACGACCGCACCATCACTGTGACGGATGGCTCCACCATTGACTTCTCGGGTTTCCCGGTGGAATCCGGGTATAAAGTGGAGAATGCGGATGACCTCTACGCCGGGCTTGGCTTCAACGTAAAGATAAGCGGCAACGGTGCAGATGGCATGGGTGCCATTTATAAAGGCACATACACGGGCGATTTCTACCCCTCCGATGAAATCGGCAACAAGAACATCGTCGACAAGGTATGTCTGCCCTCTGTAGAACTGACGGGCAGTGCCTCTGCCAGAGTAACGAATGGTGAGTACCTTTACATGAACAGCTACGCGCTGGGTGAAACCCTGCTCGACCTCAATGGCCACACCTTCACGAAACTGGGCAAGGGCAGTTTAACAACCCGCACCGTTACAATGACGGAAGGCA
Organism: Akkermansia sp.; assembly: GCA_045576695.1. GTDB lineage: Bacteria > Verrucomicrobiota > Verrucomicrobiia > Verrucomicrobiales > Akkermansiaceae > Akkermansia. Next base: position 2,856 of record JAZNGY010000067.1, on the reverse strand, counting down.
CGGTATTGGTGCAAGAAGGCATGCTCGGCATTGATAAAGAGAGCCACGCAGAAAACACCGACCTCGTGTTAGCCGGCGGCTCCTCTCTGAAATTGAATGTAACGGGGGTAGAAGGCGACACCACATTGGGGCTGCGCACCCTGATTGGCGCCGGCAGCGTAGAGCTGAACGACAGCCCGCTTACCCTGCACACCGGGGCCACCGCCAAGTACCACGCCGAGTATTTGGATGATACACAAACCTACAACCAATTCTCAGCAGAAACGGGCTTTGCCTACGCTGTATTCAGCGGCACCATAAGCGATGGTACCAAAGCAAACGGCGTGCTGACCAAGGCAGGCGATGGTGTTCACTACATCTCCGGCAGCGCCAACACATACACCGGCGGCACCCATGTGCAAGAAGGGCGCCTCTACCTGTTAGGCAGCTCTGCATACGATGAGTTCAGCAAAGGCACCTCTACCGTCAGCAGCGGTGTAGCCGGTACGGGCTCTATTGTATGGTCCGGTGCAGATGCCGAGTTGTACTTAGGGCACGATGCCCACATCTATAACTCCGGCACCACCAACGTGGCAGATGGTGTCATGACCATTGGTGTAGAGGGTGCCCCCGCCGGCACGCTGGGCAATTTCATCGGCCGCCACAGCTTGGATACCAACGGCAATTTGGTCTACATCACCATGGGCGGTGAGGAATACGTGGAGATTGAGACCCACAACCTCAAGTCCATTGCCGTAAACGCAACCTACGCCAACGGCACGGCTTATGTGGCCGGCACAGAGATAGACCGCAACCTGATGTTGCTGGTGAAAAAGTCTGATTGGGCTGCGGCACAGGCAACGGCAGTAACCGGTTTCATCGACACCGGCTATAACGAGGCCATTTACTCCGGCGTTTTAAGAGACTCTAACCACGTGTCTGCCAAACTGCACAAAGTGGGCGTAGGCACCTTGGTAATGGACCAAACAAACTCTTACACGGGCGGCACGCTCATCTCCGAAGGCACCCTCCGCCTGCTCGGTTGGGGTACGGCCGGTGCAAATGAGAAAACCAACCGCATTAATGTGGAGAAAGACGGCGCCACCTTCATGTTCACCTATACCGGCAGTTACGGTGATGAACCGACCGAGCTTGCCAACGATATCAACCTTACCGGCACCGGTGATGCCCGCTGGCAGGGCCACACCGCAACGGATGGCGACACGGCAGCCCTCATCTCTGCCGTGGGCCCGGCAGTAACCTTTACCCTGAGCGGTGATATCACCGGCAATGGTAATGTACGCCACTCCGGTGAAGGTGTATTGGTGCTCAGCGGCGACTCCTCTTACACGGGCGGCACCTATGTATCCCGCGGCACGGTAGAGGTACAAAGCGCTACCGGTCTGGGTGCTACGGAAGATGGCAACGGCAGCGTCACCATTGAATCCGACGCCGATATGAGAGTTACCGTAGAGGAAGGATACACGGAAGAGCGCATGATAACAACGCTTGCCGCAGATGCGAATGATATTCAAGGCGATGTGCTTATTGCCGGCACTGCGGAAACCGAGCGTATCTTGCATATGGAGAGTAACGGCTACAACGCAGCCTCTACAACCGTGAACGCCGGTGGCACACTGCTGATTCACGGCAATGCCGATGGGGGCGCCCCCGTCAGCGCACACTCCGGGATGCTTACCGGTAGCGGTGCTGTTGTGGTATCCGACGCCGCCGGCACAGGGGCAAACGCCACTTTTGATTCCATGATTGATTACAAAGGTGACCTGCGTGTGGAGGGTGACAAAGCCTCCATTCAGGCACAAACCGGCTCTTTCTCCGGTGGTAGCATTCACGTTGCAGGGCAGCAAGCTGCGGTCAGCATCGGCGGTAATGTTACCGTTGTGGACGGCGAATCCCTGCACTTGAGCTCCACCGGCAGTGCCGATTCTCAGACAAATGCAACGCTCAGCACCGCGGGCATCGTTAGCGTGGTATCGGGCGCTGAGCTGTACGTAAGCAATCAGGAAACGGACTATGCCTATAACCTGAACGGTTTGCAGCAAGCCGCAAGCTTGGATGTAACGGAAAACAGCATGGTGATTGACTCAGAGCCGGTGTTCCACGCCATCGGTAGCAACACCGGCAAATATGACCGCACTTATGACGCCGGCATTGCCCTCAACAGCCAAGCAGCCGGCGCTATTCAGGCCGGTGGCGGACTTATCTTGGACGGCGGTGCTACCTACACTACCGTTAAGGCCAACGTAAGCTTGATGGGTGGCAGATTAACGCTGGATTCCATGGAGAATCATCTGTTGATTCTTAATGCAACACCTGATAGCAACATCGACAAGATTACGCTCAACACACAGATGGTTCTCTTCAGCGATGTTGGCGGTGTCACCTTCGGCCTCGATAACAGCATTGCAGAGTCCGGCACCGGCGTCTACTTCACAAGAGCAGACCGCTATTTCACCGGCTGTGATTATATTGGTGAGAACACCTTGCTGGTGTATGATTCAAATGCACAGATTGTTTACCTGCACCAAGCTGTCCCCGAGCCCACCACGGCTACGCTGAGCCTGTTGGCTCTGGCAGCCTTGGCCGCTCGCCGTCGCCGCCGTTGATGCAGGGCTGAGCTCCCGTTGTTTTCGGCCATCGTTCCCATTGCGGAGCGATGGCCATTGTTATGGGGCTTTGCCAATAAGACCGCCGTGTTTGATAAATCGGAGTTTGTCGAGCAGATGGCTCGCGTTAGCGAGCGGAATTTTGAGCCCCGGCGAGGGGCGGCATACAATAGCCCGGCGGTGGCGCCCCGGAGGGGCAGAACCCCGGGAAAAGATAAAAACAAAATTGGAACCCCGGCGAGGGGTGACA
>JAZNGY010000066.1:0-3259 GCA_045576695.1 Akkermansia sp. | reverse complement strand
TGTAGCGGGTTTGCGTGGTGACGCTAAACACGCCGTCCTCAGCAGATTCTACGCTGTAGGCCATTTCTAGCACCGGGGAATTGTCCTTGGTGGGAGAATCTGCTAGGGCAAGGGTCTGCTTGCTGATGTTGCCGAAGCAGTCGTACTCGTAGAGCGTTGCAGCGGTCTTGGCGGTGTTCCAACCTGTGTCCTGATACTGCTTCACCAACTGCCCCTTGGCGTTAAACTCGCTGCGGGTGTAAATAAATCCCGTGGTGGAAGCCTGAGCATGTACAGTCGTCTGCCCGAAGCCGTAGACAATGCTCTGGGCGATGGTCGTGCCATCCGCAAGTTTAGTGCTGGTGCGGAGAGAATTACCGTTGAGGTCGTATACATACACCAGAGCACGCTGGGCAGTACCGCTGTCGGAAGCCGTGGAGCCATCCGTGTTTCGAGTGGTGATGGAGGTGGCACCTGCGGGAGTCGTTACCGTGGTGGTGAGACTATCCGCACTGTAATCGGTCGTGGTGATGCGACCTAGGATATCCGTCTGTCTGGTCACACGCCCGAGGGCATCGTACTCCGCGGATTCCGTTGTTTCCATAGCACCGATGCGGCGGGTGGTGGAGAGCACGCGCCCGGCTGCATCGCGAGTGTATTCCGTGATGGTCTCGGGGGTAATGCAGGTCTCACCGTCGTACACCTCCTCACGAGAAATTTCCGTGAGCTTGCGCGCGGAATCATAGGCGTAGGTGGTGGTGATGCCGTCCTCGTCCGTTTCACTCAGGCGTCCGCAGCACATCCACGTGGTTGTACTGAATCGACCATTGCCACGCGTGGTCTTGGTTACACGCTGTTGCTCGTCGTACTCATAAGCCGTGGTATCCAGCAGCAACCACTGCGAGCCGTCCCAGATGCTCTCTTGCTCGAAAGTCGTGGTATCATTGGCGGCAATGAAACTTTCGCTCTTGCGGCTCTGAGCTGCTACCAACTCACCGTTGGCTTTGGTGATGGAGGTATGCTTGTGGATAGCTCCGTGCTCGGTAGTAGCCTCGTACTCATGCCACGTCTGCACACCGTCAATGCCCTGTGAGAACTTCGGCTTGCCTGCTGCGTAGGCATAGGCAGGCTCTGCGCCGTAGGTCTCCTCAATGCTCACCTGCTGCTGCGAACTGCCACCTGCCGTTACCGTGGTGGTTACTCGCTCCAGTTCAGCGGATTCATCGTAGCTGTAGGCTGTATTTCGGAACAGCACTTCCGTGCCGGAAGCATTCACGTGATACTCTGTCATCGAGGCGGGTCGGACATCGAAGAATCGTGCCGTAGCGTAAGTGGTGCGGATTACCTTGGCAAGGCTTGCACCCCAAGGGGATTTTTGCATGGTGGTACGACCAAGGGAATCATACTCGTATGCGGTATAGCTGCCGTCATAGCGTTGTATTTTGGTAAGGCGGTTGCCGTTGTAGATATAGCTAGTGCTGCGGGCAACATCGGTTCCAAAGCCCTCCGTCACGGAATACAGCTGCCAACCGGCATCCGAGTAGTTATACACCGAACGCGTGCAAGATGCAACATTATCGGGAGTTGCTGCGAAGTAAACCGACTCCGTGCGCACCATGAGTCCGTTCATGGGGTAGGTAGTCTCATAGCGGTGAACGATGGCTTCATCGTCCTCACCCTTGGTAATGGTCGCAACGCCGTTACTCTCCGAACGCACAAGGCTGTGCGGGTCTCGTCCCGTGTGCTGACGGGTGAGCGTGGAGTTGCTGCCGCTGCGCTGAATCGTCTCTTGCTTGAACGGCGTAGCATCCTCCGCAGCATCAGGCGTGAACCAATCGAGCTGCAAATCGCCATTATCGGCGGTGGAGCACACGAGTTTAGCCTCAGCAGAAGCACAGGAAAGCAGGTTGCCCTCATTGTCAAACTGCGTTTGCACATGCTGCGCTCGGTCGGTAGCCGTTACCTTGCGCCCCTCGGGGCTGGTGATGCTGTACACGGTGCCGTTGCTCATGTCAAAGGTCATGCAAAGGCCGTTGGCATCCTTCATCATGATGTAAGCCGGGGTGCGGGAGGTGGTGGCATTGAAAGCGGCATCCTGATATTGAATGCGGTTAATAGCCATACCGGAAGCACCGGCGGTACCGGCTTCGGACGCATCCTCAGCGGGGATGTCAAAGAGCAGCGCATCCCCCACAGATGGCGTAATAACTACCTGAGAGCCTACAATGGCAGCCGTCCAGCGCCACGGGGAATCGTAAAGGGCCTTGCCGGTGGTGGGGTTAAGGGTGACAAAGCTAGGGCAGGCATCGCCCTCCCAACCGGGAGCCTGAGTGGCAGCGTGGCGGTCTGCATCGCCATCGGTGGTGTTACCGCAACCGCAGGAATTGCAGACTTGCGGAACGCCGCCCTTGTATTCTACCTCTCCGCATGCCTGTTTGGCTTGGATAGCGTAGCGGAAGAGCTTGCGGTTATTGGCATTGCCTCCTTTCATCGGGTCGTTGGTCACTCGTCCATAGATGAAATAATCACCAGCGGGCAGAACGAGGGTGCGCACGGGGCGTTTCCAAGCAGAGGCTCCACTGTCGAAATCCTGCCACTCCGTGCCTTGCAAATCCATGTGGAAGCAAAGGGAAGCGGAGAACGCAGTGATGATAGCCTCATTGCTGCTGAGTTTCGGAGCCGCATCAAATGCAGCCTGAATGGCATCGTCTGCCAATTCCGTGTTGGAAATCAGCAAATCGCCATGGTCATCCACCGTCATGCAGACGGCCAGCTGCGTGGGGCGGGTAAGCACAAGCTTATCACCCTTGAGAACAAGCTGATTAGTGACCGCACCCTGATTCATGAGGTCTACACAAACGCCGGAGTACACCGTATCCCAGTCGCTACCGGGCTTCTGAGGTTCGGTATATGTGGTGCGAGTGAAACCAATGGGGCTGACTTCGCTCTGAGTGAACGTAAAATCGGGAGACAAGCCCTCGAAAACGGGGGCACCGGCAATAGTCGGGTTGTTAGTATGGTAAGCCATGGCGCTTAGCATGCCTCACCGTTGTTTTAAAGACAACATTTCTCTAGCTTCTGCACGCACTTTTCACAAGAAGTCGGAGGCCAAGCGGTCTTAGGAAGACAATGTCATAAATCAACTCCTTGGCTCACAGAACGACATGGCTACGATCCGACTTCCCGGTAGCAACTGGGATACGGTGTACTCCGGTGTTTGTGTAGACCTCATGAATCAGGGTGCGGTCACCAATCAGCTTGTTCTCAAGGGTGATAAGCT
>JAZNGY010000065.1:0-3324 GCA_045576695.1 Akkermansia sp. | reverse complement strand
TATTAACGCCACGCATTATGTCACCCCTCGCCGGGGTTCCAATTTTGTTTTTATCTTTTCCCGGGGTTCTGCCCCATGCGGGGCGCCACCGCCGGGCTATTGTATGTCGCCCCTCGCCGGGGCTCAAAAATTCCGCTCGCTCACGCGAGCCATCTGCCCGACAAACTCAAATTTATCACCCGCAACGTTTAGCATAGGCATCCCGAAAAAATAACTTGTAATCCGGTATGATTTATGATAGATAGGTGGTGTATGTTAAAACACACCATCTTCAGTCTGTTGGCGTGTGGCCTGGTAACGGCTACGGAAAGTTTTGAGTCTCTGCCCGCCGGTAAAATCACGGGTGGGGAGACAATGTACGGCAGCATCAGCGCAGAGGCCGGGCATGCCGAAATCCTGAAAGGCAAGGCCCGCAGTGGCTCCGGCGCCTTGCACATTATGGGTGGCAAGGATAAGAGCGTCACCATCTCTCTGGAAAAACCGCTTGCCAAAGAAACACCCTGCGATTTTTGGGCAGAGCGTTGGACCAGCCGCTCCCCCTTCGATTTCGCCTTCATCGCCATCACCCCCGAGGGTGAGCAGCGCTTGGTACACAACAACAATGTGGGCGTAGGTGGCTATAAACTGCATGCAGAGGCCAAGCTGCCCGCCGGCACCACCGCCGTTAAGTTTGTATGCACCTCCGATGAAAAGGGCGGCATCCTCATTGACGATTTCTGCGTGATGGATGGCCCCATGGTCATCAAATCCGTCACCGGCATTGACCCGGGTGTATACCCCATCATGAAGCGCGCTCACTTCAACCCCGTGATGGGTATTGAGGTAAAGACCGGCGGCTCCACAGACCCCAAGGCACTTGAGAAAGTAACCCTCAAGATTGACGACCCCGCCAATGTGGAGAGCGTCACCATCCGCACCGGTAATGACAAGGGTATGGACTTCAGAAACAGTGTCGTGTTCGGCACCGCTACCCCTGCCGCAGACGGCACCGTAACCGTCACCTGCGAGGGCAATGTACCTGCCGGCCAAAGCTACCTGTGGGTAGATGTGAAACCCTCAGAAAAAGCACTGGTAGGCGGCACCATCACCTTCAGCGATATGGTAACCACCATCGACGGCACCACATACAATGCAGAGCTTTCTCCCGTAACCCAGCGCGTGGGCTACTTGGTAGCCGTACCCGGTGAGGCCGTGGGCAACCAAACTGCCGGCGGCGAGCGCAACAGTATCGCCTTCCGTATTCCCGGCCTCATTCAGACCAAGAGCGGCGCTTTGGTGGGCTGCTTTGATGCCCGCTACACACACGAGGGCGACCTCTGCGCCGATATTGACGTAGCCGTGGTACGCTCCGAAGACGGCGGCCAAACTTGGACCACCCCCTACGTAGGCATGGACTCCGGCCCCGGCCACGACAACGGCTGCGGCGACCCCTGCATTGTGCAGGATAAAAAAGGCCGCATTTGGATGCAGGCCTTGGCTTGCCACTTCGGCGGCGGTGCCTCCCTGTGGACCTCTAAGACAGGTTTCGACCCCAAAACAACCGGCCAGTGGGAAATGACCTACAGTGATGACGACGGCAAGACCTGGGCCAAGGAGCACGTGAACCCCACCAACCAAATCAAGAAGGATGAGTGGACCACGATTCTCGCCGGCCCCGGCAACGGCATCACCCTCAAAAACGGCACCATCGTATTCCCCGCCCAGATTTGGGAGCGCGGCGCCAAACCGCAGTGCATGAGCACCATCTGTTACTCTAAGGACGGCGGCAAAAATTGGGTATACGGCAACGGCGTACCCCACAGCACCTCCGAGTGCCAGGTGATTGAGCTCAAGGACGGTTCTATCATGATCAACTGCCGCAACGAGGCCCGCCAAGGCAAGCGCATTGTCTATGTGACCAAGGACCTGGGCAAGACCTGGCAGCCGCACTCCACCAACCTCAGCGCCCTGCAAGAGCCCACCTGCCAGGGTTCCATCGTTAAGGTTAAGACCAAGAAGTACGGCGAGCTCGTGCTCTTCTCCAACCCCAAGAGCGGCGGCCGCAACCACATGACCATCCGCACCTCTCACGATGACGGCAAGACCTGGAACGAGGGCTACCTGTACGATGTGCGCCAGTGCATGGGCTACTCTTGCATTGCCATGACCGATGACAAGCACGTGGGTATCTTCTACGAAACCTGCCACAACAACGGCAAAAACGGTTGCCGCGGCATCGGCTTCATCCGCATCCCGCTCGAGACCGTTGTCACCGGTAAGGAAGTGCCCGCCAAGCCTGCCAAAATCAAAAAAGCCGGCAAGAAAAAGTAAGCTTCTTCATTCAACCTAAATCCAAGCCCCGCAGTACCTCACGCTGCGGGGCTTTTTGATAAGTTTTTGGCTACTGAAAGTGCAATTTGTAGTACGAATGACGAGATACGAGGTACGAAGTTCAGAGTCAGGCGCCTGCGGCGCGGTATGATAATGTAATTGAACGGACCGGAAACTTCGCCCTTCAGAGTTCGTGTTTCGTACCTTTATTTCTGTTGTTCTACGGTAAAGGTGGATTCTACCGCGATATCGGGCGGGTAGGAGGCGCGGAGAGACTCCGTTTTTTCTGGGATAATGCTTGTTATGAATGAAAAAACGTGTTATTTTTTCTTTTGGCTGATAGATTTTGATTTTTTTGTACTCTTTATAAGAAAACAACCATTAAAAATATGATGAAACATACTACGCAAAGCCTTGCCAAAGGAGCAGACCCGAACAAGGAGCTTGCAGAAGCTGCAGAGGCTGGCCACATGGATATTGTACAGCTGTTGCTCGACAAAGGCGCTACTGACTACAACGAAGGACTTGAGGGCGCTGCTAAGGGTGGGCATTTGGACATCGTACAGCTGATGCTCGACAAAGGCGCTACTAACTACAACCAAGGGCTTTACCTCGCAGCAAAGGCTGGCCATTTGGATATCATTCACCTGCTGCTCGACAAAGGTGCTGACCCCGACGAGGTGATGTGCGACGCCTTCCGCATCGGACAGGACATTCACGCGCGCACCGCGGCGGAGGTCTACGGCGTGCCGATCGAAAGCGTCACCGGCGAAATGCGCTCGGCGGCAAAGGCGGTCAATTTCGGCATTGTTTACGGTATTTCCGAGTTCTCTTTGGCTGAGGACATCGGCGTCAGCCGGTATGAAGCAAAATCCTATATTGATAACTACCTGAACAATTATCACGGCGTGCGGGATTATATGAAGCAGGTTGTGGAGGATGCCCGGGAAAAGGGCTATACCCAAACTGTCTATGGCCGCCGGCGGTATATTCCTGAGCTGAAAAGCAGCAATT
>JAZNGY010000064.1:0-16460 GCA_045576695.1 Akkermansia sp. | reverse complement strand
GTACGAATTACGATATACGAGGTACGAAGTTCAGAGTCTGGCGCCTGCGGCGCAGTGTTGCAAAGCCGCGCATGAGTTGCCGCTGTCATTACGGCTGTATGCCTAACTATTACTTCGTATTTTGAATCTCGTAACTCGTACTTCAAATTGTCATTTGCAGGGGCTTCACAGCACCAGCCCCATTATCAGCATGCCTGTTACCACACCATAAATGCTCAGGTGGTGGTGCCCCCAGCGCTCTGCCATGGGTAACAGCTCATCAAATGAGATGAATACCATGATACCGGCAACAATGGCAAACAGCACAGCCAGTAGCGTGGCGCTCAAGAACGGCAGTAAAATCAGCATACATACCAAGGCGCCCAACGGCTCTGCAAGCCCTGTGAGTGTACCGATGAGAAATGCTTTGCGTCTGCTGCCGGTGCCGTAGAGCAGGGGTACGGCTACTGTAATGCCCTCCGGTATATTGTGAATGGCCACCGCCAAGGCAACGGATGCCGCAATGCCGGTGTTGTCGAATGCCGCTGCTACTGTGGCCATGCCCTCCGGGAAGTTGTGTATGCCGATGGCGATGGCAAACAACATGGCAGAGCGGCGCACGCGCTGCTTCACCTTGCGTCTGCATTCTTCTGTCGTACATTGGTTGAGATGGTTCAACTCATTGAGACTGAGAACTTCGTGCGGGTTTTCGTCTTCCGGTACAAAGTGGTCAATCAAACTGGCTACCAACATGCCGCCGAAGAAGGCCCCCAGCACAATCCATTTGCTGCCTTCGGTATCCGCCAGCATATCTGTAGCTGCGGGCATCAGCTCCATGAATGAGATGTAAACCATTACCCCGGCGCTGGCGCCCAAGGCATAAGTCAGCGCACGGGTATCCGTTTTTTTCAAAAACAGCGCCAGCGCTGCACCCACGCCCGTGCATAAGCCGGCCAGCAGTGATAGTACACCACCTGTCAGCAACTGCTCTTTCATCTCCCATAACATGCGCTCGTTTTACTCTTATATGCTCCCTCTGTCAAGAGTAAATGGTATATATTACAACCAAATGCAGTGTATAACGCAAAATGAGCGTGACAAATGCCGGGTTTAGGGGTACACTCTGTGCATGCACTATACTCCGTATACACTTTATCCTGTGGGCGCATTGAGCGCACGTGCCGCAGCTCAACCTCGTGATGGCGTTTTGTTGCGCGGTGATAATGGCGGCTATGCCTGCTTGCAGTCGTGGCCCGAGCTCGGGGATTCTCCCCTTGAGTATGAGCTTGAGGCGCTGCGCGAAGGCTCTCCCCTTAAGCTTGGAGCCCGTGCCCTTAAGTGTATTGAGTTAGATGGCGAGGCTCGCGCCAAAGGTGTGAATCTTTTTGAGGGCCTGCGTGTTCCCCGCAGCCATGCCACGCTCACTGTAAGCGCTACCCCGTCTCAGGTGTACAACCTGCACCAGCGTGGGTTCCGTGTCGGTAAAATTAAGGTGGTGCCCAAGCTTGCCACCACGGTAGAGCGCCTCACGAACCTTGCCGCGATGGTGCCCGATTGGAAGTGGCGTGTTGATTTTAATTGCACGCTTACGCTTGAAGAAGCGCTCAAGTTCTGGGATATGCTTTCAGACGCCATGAAGGCCCGCATTGACTTTGTGGAAGACCCCTGCTACTACGATGTGAACGTATGGCAGACCTTGCAAGATGCCGGCATGCCCTTGGGCTATGATATGCCCGTGCAAGAGGCCAGCGGCAATATACCTGCCCGCACCACCAAGCCCATGATGCGCCTGGTTAAGCCCGCCCGCCACCACAGCAACAGCGGCTTACCCGTCTTCACCACTTACCTTGATCACCCCCTCGGCCAATGTTGGGCTGCTTACAACGCTGCCAAATTCTATACCGATAAGCCGGAGTCTGAGGTGCCCCTGTGCGGCTTGGTAACGCACCACGTCTACCGCCCCAATTCCTTCTCTGAACAGTTGGGTATGGATATCACACCGGAGTTCAAAACACCCGCCGGCACCGGCCTCGGTTTTGATGCGCTCCTTGCAGCTCTCCCCTGGAAAAAGCTGTAAGCAAAACTGCTTTTCTTAACAAATTATACAAGCCCGCTCTTGCGGGCTTTTTTATCGCTCTACGAGGTAGAGATATTCATGCACGTGTTTGGCTCTGTTGCGTAGGTTGCGGCAGCCGCGGAAGGTGGCGTAGTCTTGCTGCATGCGGGTTACTCTGCCGTGGGGGGCGAGCAATGCTTCCATTTCGTGCGGGGGGATGAAGCCCTCTGAGTTATAAGAGATGAGAATATGCGGGGCAGAGAGGGTGCTGATGAGGGCGCTGAGGGATTCTGCTGCCCGGGCTTTGTTGTTGTAGGGGGAGCGGTTCCAATCTGTAGGGATGCCTGAGACTTTGGATGTGCTCAGCGGGCGCTTGTATTCTGCCAGTAAGTTGAGCATGAAATAATTGGAGCCGTACGGGTGCTGGTTGTAGGGTGGGTCCAGATAGGCGAGGTCCAGCTCGGGCAGGCTACGGGCGGCTTCCGTGGCATCTTGTTGCAGTACGCGGTGCTCGCATTCAAAGCGAGAGAAGATGGGCAGGGGGATGTTGATGGGTGCAAGAATGCGTTGCAGTGCATTTTTGCCTCGCCCCCCGAATTGTCCGATTCCGTCCGCATTTTTATGAAACCCCTTGAATATGCCTGATGTGTTGGTGTGTACAGAGGCTTGCGTGAGCAGTGGCGCCAGAAAATACGGCCGCAGGTGAGGCGGCAGCGCATCTATGAGTTGGCGGGCGGTATCAAGATAAACCGCATTGCGGCGTGTATAAAATACCCGCTCACCGGCTTGAATATTCTCATCATCTGCCGGGGCATAAAGCTCGCTGATGAAGCCCGGGGTGGGTGTTGTTTCTATATCGCGACAGAGGTTTGCTCTCACCCGCGACAACGCCTCTTGTGGTACGCTGCTCTGATTGCTCAGGTAGCAGGTGTTGAGTATGTTGCTGTATAGCTCTAAGTCATTACTGTACAGCACGCTGCTGTATTGTTTGAAAAAGCGGGATACCACACCCGACCCCGAAAACGCATCAAAAATGCGCAATTTTTTGAGCCCTGTTCGCTGAATGACCGCATGCACCCCGCGCTCTATTAACGGCAACAAGGCCCTCTTGTTGCCGATATAGGTGATAAGTTGTTCTGAAAGAAAGCGCGGGTCTTCTTTCATGTGTTCTCCTACAGAGTTTGTCTCACCAAATCAATAAGAGCTTCTTTGAGCAACACTGAGCCGAAATATGCGTATGTGTACAAACGCTCACCCTCACGGCGTATTGCCGCTGCGTTTTGGCGGATTTTAGGCAAGAAGTTAATCTCATAATCTCCCATGATAAGCTCATCCTCCACGGGGCGGTTCATCATGGTATCACCCCACGCCTTGAGGGCCGCAGCCAGGTTGTGTATGTCTTTTGATGCTGCATCTGCCGTTTCTCTGCTTTTTATGTTTTGCAGTGTTTTCAGTATTTGCTCTTGCAGGGTCAGTCCTTCGCGGATGAGGGCTTCCGTTTCCGGATTGGCTTGTGGTAAGCCTTCCTCTTCAGACATGAAACTGTCTAAGTCAGCAGGTAAATCTCTTAAAGGTGGAATATCTGATTCGTCGTCTGCATTTGCTATTGCCGGTAAAGCGCATACCGTGGCAAGCAGTAAACTGTACAGGGGCTTTTTTATTGCTGAAGCATCATGCATAAGGCTCGGAATTGTTTGAAGTATGAAAGTGATTGGTAGCAATTGTTCTTTTCTAAGCGAAAAATATGCTCATATACCTTACCCCATTCGGTTTGCATGGTCTTGCCGTATTTTTGCACCAATTCGGCCTGTACCTGTTGGGGCAGGTTTTCTATTTTCATCAGCTCTGTTCTTGCTTCGTACACTCTCGGCAATATATGATAAAGCGCAAGTGCGTTGGCTTCTGCGGATTCGTTATCTTGCGCGGCTGCCAGAATAGGTTGCAGGTCTTGAGCTAATTTAATATAACGCTCGAATACGTTTTCAATTTCCTGCGGAATTGCAGCTTGTGCATGTAAACTGCAACAAATGGCAACCGCAACAGGGGATAGTATTTTCATGTGAATTTTTAGAGGATGTGTCTGCAACTGAACCTCCGGCGAGGGTAAAATTGCCCGCCGGAGGCTCGTGCCGATAGTAAACTTTAATTATTCTGCGTCCTTTTCTTCTGCTGCGGCTTCTTCTTTTTGTTGAGCTAGTTCATCGTCAGCTAACTCATTGAGTCGTGTAATCTGAGACTCTGTGGTTTCTGTCAATCGCATGAGTGCAGAGCGCTTAGAATCCAATGTGCGCTGAAGATTTCTACGCTTGTTCATGCGGTCTTTAAGTTCTTTATTAAGCGCTTCTCGTTGGTCGCGGAGCGGCTTTTTGTACTCCTCGGGCAGCAGGTTTTTGTGAAGTCGTATAATCTTCTTGTAATCTTCATTGCCTTCCAATTCATCTTTGGCTTCATCATACTTGCCTGCAAGCATATAATCGCGAGCCTTATCCATTGAAACCCAGAAAGCGCTGATAAGCTCCGTAACTTTGCCGGTGTGTTCTAACGGCTTGTGGTTCTTATTGCGGCGCAATGCCTCTTCTACTTTACGCTTGCAGTTCTTGAGCATTACCAAGTTGCTGCGGCGGGGATTGTACCAAACTTGGGCAATGTATTCGCCCTCATCTTCAAGTTGGCTTTCAAGCTTGTCAAACTCGGCTTGTTCTTTTTTCTCCAAGTCGGCAAGCTTTGATTCGCTCATTTTCTTGCGCTTTTTCTCGATGTTTGCAATGGCCTTCTCCCACTTTGAATCCAGTGATTTAAGGGTCTTAATGTACCATTTGTAGGCTTCCGGGTACTCGGGGATACCTTGGAAAGATTCTCTTAATGCCTCAAACTTATCCAAACCGCCGATTTTACGTGCGTTTTCCTTTTGGTTCATGTCCATGAGCATGGCATCGTACGCGGCTTTGCCTTCTACTGCATACTGATGGCGGTCTTGGTCTGCTACAATTTCAAAATTGAACGGCGTGGTGGACAAGGCGTCATATTCGGCCTGTATGGCGTCTATTTCTTCGCAAGCCGCTTCAATTTTTTGAAGACTTTTTTCAACATTATTATAGGTGCCGGTGTAGCGGGAAGAGAAATTGCGGGAGGGGTTCTCAATTCCCTCTTTTTTCTTTTCTACTTCTGCTACTTTCTTCTTGAGCATGTCATAGCTCTTTTCTTTGGAAGAAGCCCCGAGGAGCTCCGGTGCTTTTTCTTGTTCCGGCTCTGCCTCCTGTTCTTCCTGCGGCTCAGCGGCTTCTTCAGCAGGGGGGGCAGGTGTTTCTGTTACTTCGGGCTCAGTTGCGGTAGGTGTTTCTTCCGCTTTTGTTTCCGTTGTCTCAGCCGCGGGGGCGGCTGCTTTCTTCGGCGCCTTGGCTTTTACTTCTTTTTTGATAAGAACGGAGGATGTTTGTACTTCTTTAGTAACTCTTTCTCCTTTTTTGTTGGTGCCGGTAAACTTTATGGTTGAATCAGATTCATACGCAATTTTACATTGCGTATACTTCTCTGCATTAGAGAGTGTGATGTCATATAACTGAGGTGCAGCTTGCAGCATGGCCGTGCCTAATGCAAGTATCGCTAAGAATGAAATGGGACGCTTCATAAGTTTATCTTTATGACTTTTCACTTAAAATATCATATTATTGCTCAGAATGCAAACATCAAATG
The DNA here is from genome assembly GCA_045576695.1 of Akkermansia sp. Lineage (GTDB taxonomy): Bacteria > Verrucomicrobiota > Verrucomicrobiia > Verrucomicrobiales > Akkermansiaceae > Akkermansia. Next base: position 10,732 of record JAZNGY010000064.1, on the reverse strand, counting down.
CGTAACGAAGTAAAGAAAGTTTGTGTTCCGGCGAGATTTTGAGTTTGCTGTAAATAAAAAGCCCGTAGCCTGATATAAGGCTGCGGGCTTATATTTATAATTGACTCGATTGATTAGGTAAAAGCTGAACCGTTATTTGCGGTTGCGTTGGGCTCGGATTTCCTTCAGCATGCCGGCAGGGTCGGCGAAATCTTTTTCAATCTTTTTGCGGAAAGCTTCTTTACGATCTGCAGGGGCGCAGTCTACCAGCTCAAGCATAAGTTGATGAATAGCCTCAATGTCTTCTTCGCTGTCAGCCTTTTGAAGTTTGCCGTTGGCAAGAGCTATAATGATTTGCCCTTTGACCTGAAGCATTGTTTCAAGGTTAACGGGGTAGGCTGTTGCAATGGCCTCGTTGATGATGGGCAGAGCCTTCTCCGGGTTGCCGTTGGTTGCGTTGAGTTTCTCTTCCAACTCTTCCATTTGAGCCGTAGCCTTGGCCATATCCTTCATGCCGGTTACGTTGTCAACGTCTGCATCGGCGATTACCTGTATCATGGCTGTGTTGGCAATCTTGAGGTCGGAGGCGAGGGATGCTTGTACCTCCGCGAGTTTCAGAGCTTTGGCGGAGCCCTCGAGTTTTTCGGCTTCTTTTACTTTAGCTGCGTTTTCCTTAGCCTTGTTGAGAGAGTCTTGAACACGAGCCATGTTGGCGCCACCGACAAAACCGCCGATGATGTAGCCCTCGGGGGACATAATCATGATGGTGGGGAAACCGCTGATCTTATATTGCTCGCACAATTGGCTGTTCTTGTTGTAAAGCTCTTGACCTATACGATTTACATCGCTGGGTACGTCAATCTCCACGAATACGAAATCATCTTTGGCGAAGCTTTCGAAAGCCGGAGTGTCAAACACGTTCTTCTTGAGCTGAATGCAGTAGCCGCACCAGTCAGACCCGGTGAAGTCTACCAAAACGGACTTGCCCTCAGCTGCTGCGCGTGTTCTGGCAGCATCCAAGTCTGTGGTCCACTCAATAGCGGCGAATGCCGGTGCCACAGCGGCAGCCAGCCCGGTCATGTACAGTATGTTCTTGAACATATTCCTATTATACGTATTGTTTAGTTTGTCTGCAAGCCTAATGTGTACACATGACACATGGTATGCAGTTGCTTATTTTGCTTGTTGTTTGATTTTAAGGTCTTTGAGTACGGCTGCGGGGTCTGAGAACATGCTTTCTATTTCTCGGTGCAGAGCAGCGGCGTCTACTGCATCCGAGAATTCTGCCATCAGAAGCATAATCGCTTTTATCTCCAGCACGTCTTCCTCACTCTGTGCCTGCATTACCAGATTGTTGAGGGATTGCTCCAAGTACCTCATACGCATGTCTCGTATGGTATCAGCGCACTGAGGTGTGGCTTCTGCCAAGGCGGCATCAAATTTTTGGAGTACTTGGTCCCTATTGCTCCCGGCTGCCGTAATCTGTTGTTTTAAATGCTCGATGAGTTCCGTCTCGCTGATTTCGGTGTGTATGCCGGTAGTGTTATTCGGGTCATAACGTGCAATCTCGTCTCTCAGATTTCGGAAATAGGGCTTAAGGTCCGGGTGAAGAGAGGTATATACTGCCATCAGCGCCGTTGCTCTTGCTTCGCCATCAAGCTTTCTTGCTGCTGCTGTTTTGGCTTGGTTTGTTAAGGCCTGGTTCAGGGGGGCAATAACGTATTGTATGTCATCTCTTCCGCCGATGAATCCACCCAGCACTGTGCCATCGGCATCCAATACCAATATGGAGGGGTAGGATGAAATGCTGTATCGGGCGGCCAGCTCTCGGTTGCGGGCATGCAGCGCTGCTCCGATTTTATTCACATTTTTTGGTATGTCTACCTCCAGCAACACGAATTTATCTTTTGCGTATTCTTGAAAGGCCGGTGTGTCAAGAATCGTGCTGCGCAAGTGTACGCACCATCCGCACCAGTCGGACCCGGTGAAGTCTACCAATATGGCTTTTCCCTCTTTCTTGGCTTTAGCTTTAGCCGCTTCCAAATCAGTCATCCATTCTGCGCCTTGTAGCGGGGTGGCCATCACAATGGTGGCTATTGCTGCTGTGGTATATAATATGCGTTGCATTTTTTTATTAGTGAATTTACATACTGCGGGGCAGTATTATGTTAAATTGATAAAAAACAGGCAAGGCAACATATGCCGCCTTGCCTGTTGAAAGAATGTTGTCAAGACGGAGATTTATTTGCCGAAGGCTGTCTTGTATACAGCCAACACCTCTTCCCAAGTGCAGGGACGGGGGTTGCCACCGGTGCAAACATCGGCCATAGCGGCATCGGTAAGAGCCTCCAAGTCTTCCTCCTTCACCCCGATTTCTGCAAGGGTCTGGGGAATCTTAACATCGATGGAGAGCTGCTTAACGGCGTCAATAGCTGCCTTGCGGTACTCTTCCCGGCTCATGGCGTCTACGCCTTGTACACCCATGGCGCGGGCAATCTCGCGGTACTTCTCGCCGGTGTATTCTGCATTGTACTCCATGACGTAGGGCAGTAATACTGCATTGGCTACGCCGTGGGGGGTGTTGTAGAATGCGCTCAGCGGGTGAGCCATGCCGTGTACCACGCCCAAGCCTACGTTAGAGAATGCCATGCCGGTCATGTATTGGCCCAGTGCCATGCCTTCGCGGCCATCGGGGTCGTTCTCCACAGCGGCGCGCAAGCTCTTGGCGATAAGCTCAACAGCCTTGATATTGAGTGTGTCTGCAAGCTCCCAAGCGGCGAGGGTGGTATAACCTTCGATGGCGTGGGTAAGGGCATCCATACCGGTTGCTGCGGTAAGGCCCTTGGGCATAGAGGACATCATATCGGGGTCTACTACGGCTACTACGGGGATGTCATGCGGGTCTACGCAAACGAATTTGCGGCGCTTGGCTTCGTCTGTAATAACGTAGTTGATGGTGGTTTCGGCAGCAGTACCGGCAGTGGTCGCTACTGCGATAACCGGTACACACTTGTTCTTGGTGGGGGCAAGCCCCTCCAGAGAAACAACGTCTGCGAACTCAGGGTTGTTGATGATGATGCCGATTGCCTTGGCGGTATCTTGCGGGGAGCCACCACCGATGGCGATCATGTAGTCTGCGCCGGCTGCTTTAAAAGCTTCTACGCCGCCTTCTACAACTGCTACGCTCGGGTTTGCTTTTACCTTGTCATATATCTCATATGCACAGCCTGCTGCATCCAAAAGGTCTGTTACCTTAGCAACTACACCGAATTTTACCAAATCCGCGTCTGTTACTACCAGTGCCTTGGAAAAACCACGGGATTTTACCTCCGTTACAATCTCTTTCACGGCACCGTGGCCGTGATAACTTGTCTCATTCAGAATAAAGCGTTTTGCTGACATGTCTGCATTCTACCAAATTATGTGGTGTTTACAAGCAAAATTTAACACGTAGGGCAGGTTTATGTAAAGAAGCCCCCCCATCAGCATCCATTTGCTGTTTTGTACAGGGGCAGATTATTCAACGCTGTCCGTCGTTTCATGCTCCGGTATAGCAACCGGTGCGTCATCTATGGGTAGGGGAGATGCCGTTGGCGTTGGTGGCGCTTCTTGGGGCTTTTCGTATGCCTGCACATTGTAATTGCGCTCCAGTAGCAGCTCTGTTTCCTCACCCACTGAGCCTGCCGGGGAGAATCGAACTTCTGCCGTTACTTCAAAGTAGTGGTGAGATTCGCCCAATTTGATGGCGAAAAACAGTCCATTCTCCTCAAATCCATCGGTGGGCGCATCATTGCCTCTGCCGCTTTCGTTATCATTCAGGGAAAGCGGAATATCGTGCCTGAATAACTGCTCCTTATTTCCGGAATATCGGGCTTCGCGTGAGAATATTCGCAGTGGTTGTTTGGTTTTTCTGTCTCGAATGACGAGCATGATGGTGCCTTCTCTGCCGGGGTTTGCGTAAATCTCTGCTTGGTATATCCCGAACTGAGAGTTGGGCTCGGCAAGTAAGAGTTTGGGCTCTGTGCCGTAAATGATTTCATTGCCGCGTATGAGCGTTTGTATTTGTTGCGGGGTCGGGTTATTTGCCAGTGGTGCAAATTGAGTGTCCACTTCACGAATGGCGGCGTTAATGGCGGCATATGCTTTCTCTCTGTTGCTGGCGCCTCGCCATGCCAGCAACAGATATCGTTTACCCCCCAAATCCAAGGCTAAATCGGGTATCTGTGTTTTATCTGATTCTTCTGCTTGCGGTAGCGGTGCCCCGGGGGCTATCAGCAAGTAGCCGTTGGGCAGTGCCTCGCCGGCTGATACTGTGCGAAAAGCAACGTGTACCGTGCCCGGTATGCCGCCGTTTGACGGTGTTGTCAGAACAACATGGCCGGCTTTGCTGTAAAATGTATCATCTGCAACCTGTGACCATTTGGGGGCGGTTGCCAGATATTGAGCAAAAATTTCGGGGTTGTCTTTTTCCAATGCCAACAGATTAGGGGCAACTTGCACGGTTTGACAATGCTCATCCGCCGCTGTAATGGTCAGCGATGAGCAAAGGGCAGATGGCCCCAGCAGTTGCTCCTTGGGTGAGAACATAATGCCTTTTTTTTCGCTTTTTCGCGTTACTTCCGTTGTGTAGGGGTGCGGCATATCTGCCTCTATGGCAAGCTGAGAAAAAATGATGGCACCTGTACCCCATACTGTCACATACGCGCCGATTTGGCCTATGGCCCGCAGATTTTGTAATTTTAAAAAGAAATGAACGGAGCTGTAGATAACCTGAGCACAAGAGAACACAAAGCTCAGCAAAATAAACCAGCCGCATACGCTGCGTATGGTGTTTTGTGTGCCGGTTTCTTCACTTAACGGAAAAAAAATAGGTAGGCATGCTATCAATGCCGTAGCACAGAGTATACAACTCATTTTCCACGGCGTGAGCAGCCATACGTTGGTGAACTTGCGGAGCATGTTTCCGTTTTACCGATGGGTGTTTTTAATGCGGAAGTGTTCCGGGTGGTCCAATATATACTGAGAAAGCGTGGCGCCCGGGGCCGGTGAAACTAATTCTTTGTAGCGGCGGTATGCCGCTTGTTGTACATATGGTTTTTGACTTAATTCTCCGTTTTCCAGCAGGGCAGATACTGTATCTGCATAGGGGGTAAGCCCCATCTCTCGATAATGTTTTTCTACGCGTATCAACATTTCGGCGTTAATGGCGCTTATATCTGCACTTCTCATGGCTCTATCCACCTTGATGCACTCGTAAACTTTACGCACCGGCTCGGGTAGTTTCTTTGCTTCGGTGGCTGTGGTGTTTATGTTGAACGCTTCTTCCAACTCGTCCGGGGAAAGCAGATTGTTTTGTTTTAATAGAATTTTGTAGGAGTGGTACGCCAACTCCGGGTCTCGGCTGGTCGCGTACTCCCGTATCAAATGCATAACGCCTTGCTCATCTTGTTGCTCCAGCATCTCCAGCAGCAGTATCATGGGGCGTGCAGAGTTGCAAGATATCATGTCTTCTCCCTCTTTCGGTAAAAGGGTTTGCAATCTTTTTAGGGCATTATGCAACTTGTCGGCATCTACTTGCCAGTTGAGGTCATGTAGGGCTTGCAGTATAGTTAATGGTATATCTTCTATAAAATGTTCGCTGTGCTCCCAGTACACCATGTTTGCTACATATGCATGCGCTCTTTCGCTATCCGCCAAACGCATAAAAGCCAAGCATGTTTTCGGTGCTCCTTGCGGTATTCGCTCTACGGATTCACTTTCGAGATAAAAAGTAAGCTTTTTTTCTACTCGCTCATATGCCGGGGCACAATATTTGCGGCTGAGGTATTGTTTGCAAGCCTCGTGCTTGGTCAAATCCGCTTGGCGGACACGCAACTTCATATAGCGAATCAACGCCAACGTTTCATATGGAATGCGTACTGCTAATTCTTTGGGAATTAAATTCTTCTGTTTGAGTGTATCAAAAAGTTCCGGTTTGCTTTGCAAGAAGAAAATGGTGTTGCACCCGGATTGGTTTTCATGCAAGGCATTAGCCCCCTGACTCAGTAGCAACTCAAACATCTCATTGACCGACTGTGCAAAGTGGTGGTCATGCAAGTAGCGGTAATCTTGTTCTATTGTCTTGCAGAGCAACAACAAAGGTGTGTCACCGGAGGAGTCTTCCGCGTTGGGGTTGGCGCCTTTATTCAATAAGTCTACAATGCGTTGTTTAGAATCTTTCCCGCCAAAGTTTTCCGCTACGGCGAGTAATTCTAAATCTGCTTGCTGTTGGGCACTGAGCGAGGTTGTGAGTACAGCCTCCTCCGGACTGTTCCCTTGCGTCAGGGGGCAGAGTACCATAAGAAGAGCTGTAACTGTGTTGCGCATGCCTCTATCCTTAGTTTATCTTATCGTTGTTTATTTGTCAACCTTACTTTGTTGAATCGGTTTCAGGAAATCATCCGCATGTTGCATAATATAGCGGGCTGTTGCAATTTCCAGCTCGTAACTCCAATCTTTTCCCAACGCCTCGAGCATATCCAACTTAGCCGGGTTGTCCATATTATCTGCGTATTCACCGTAGACCGTTATGGCTGATTCCGGGGCACCGATGGTACGCAATGCCTGTATACATTGCGCTTTGCGCTCATTGCTCAGGTTGCCGTACCACATTTCATCAAGAGAGGTAGCTAAAAGAGCGGTGCGGATGGCGGGGGTATCAGCTTCTCGACCATGGGCGACCAGCCAGTTTTTAACAGAGCTGTTGGTGCAGGGGGGTAATCCCATGTGTTGTAATTTGGCGCTCCATGCACCTGCCTGTATGGCAAGGTTGGGAGATTTGGTCAATTCTTCAACAATTTCCGCAGCTTGGTGGTCTCTCCCCAGCAATTCAACTGCATGCGCCGCAAGGTCTCGGTCGTTGATTAGTTCTGCCTGTCTTATTACTTGTAGAATCTTGTTATGGTCTACACAGATGCCCGGCACATCTACCAAAATGTAGATGAGCGTTGCTGCCGTGGCATGTTGGCAAGTTGCGTGGTCGTGGTGAGGATTGTTGGGCGGAATTTGCCATAACGGGGAAGCGTTGATGACCTCTGCCGCATATGCCGGGTCAACGCGATACAGAATTTCAGCAGCGCTCAGTAGAGCCATGCTGAAACTGCTGTGATTCATCTGCTGTTGCGTAGGGGAGAAAATAGACGCAATTTGTTGTAAGTATGGGCGTGCTGCATCTGCACCCATTTTACGAATGCCTGCACGTGTTAAGTCATCAATCAACGTTACCCCGTTGCGTATTTCCATTGGCGGGGCTGTCAACCGATGCCCTCGCTTTTCCAATGCTTCTAATACACCGGGGCGGTTAGCCAGTATATCATACGCACACAGTCCCGTGTGGGCAGATTCCGCACCTGCTATTTGGGCAACATCTGCCCCTTTGCTGATGAGGTAGGCTATAAAATCTATCCATTTATTGAGAAGCTCCTCGTCTTCCGCATAGCTCAAATGTGCCGCTGCTTCCTGTAAAATCGTAGAGCCCATGTATGTGGCATTGATATCTGCGCCTTTGCTCAGAAATAACTCTACCATGCGCATGTTTGCCTGCCCGTCATAGTGGTCTTTGATAATGTAGCCGGCAGATACTATGCATGCCTCTTCTTCCGTGGTGAGCGTAGGCTTGGTTTTTAAAATGTCTTCCAGCACGTTTGTCCACCCTCGTTCCATGACGATGGCTATGTCATCGGCTGTTACCGGGCCGGCATATTGCAACAAATGGCGCGCAACAGCCTCATGTTCACATATGTTCGCTGCGGTTGTCATCAGCTTTCGGTCATAGTATACCGGCCCCTTTGTGTCGGCTCCGTTTTGTGCCAGTAAATCGACCAGTTGTATAATCTTAGCTGCCGTACCACTTCCATCTATGCCCGCTGTCAATGCATAACCCAAAGGAGACCACGCCTCTTCGCCGTATGCATCTATTGTTTTGGCATTTGGGTCGGCTCCTAATGATAATAAGCGAGCTGCTAATGCCGGCTTTTTGAAAAGACATGCCAAATGAAGCATGGTAACCCCGCTCCCCGGGGTTGCATCGTGCACGTCTCCCATTTGCTCAAACCTAGTCAGCAGGTTTCTTATTTCCGGTTCTCCTGCCTGTATTTCTTCCGTTGCTTCTGCCCGTTCCTCATCGCTTTCACATGCCGCGTAACGGTTCATCACTAGGTGCAACACTTCTGCATACTGCTTTTCTGCTTGGGGCGTTTCCTTTTCCTTACATGCCGATAATATCATTATACCGGCGAAAAAGATTGTTCCGTTATTTATGAGCATGTGCTTCATCTGTAAACTCATGATAGCATATGAAGAATACCTAAGGCAAGATAAATTGCCGTATAATACGTTTTCTTGGTAATGCAGCTGTTTTTTTCTTGCGAGGGGGGAGTCTATTTGATATGCTACTATCAGACTTGGTACTTAAGCATGTTGGAAGCCCGAAATATTTGTTTAGAGGTTGATGCAGGGGAGGAGCCTCTCTTTTTGCTCAACAATGTGAGTTTTTGTGTGCCGCGTGGTCATTTCATGGCCATTGTGGGGCCCAGTGGTTGTGGTAAAACAACGCTGCTAAAGGCTATTGCCGGTATCAAAGACATTACTGCGGGGTCTTTTTTTTGGGAGGGCCGCGATTTGATGGAAGATGGCGATTTTGAACCGCACGAGATTGGCTATGTGCCTCAGTTCAGTATTGCATATGACGAATTAACCGTAGATGAGAGTATTGAAAGCTCCGCTCGCTTGCGTGTAAAGGCTAGCGAAGATGAACTCAATGACATCATTGATAATGTATTAGCTGAAACAGGTCTTACTGATATTGCCGACCGCCAGGTGAAATTGCTTTCCGGCGGGCAAAAGCGCCGTTTGGCCTTGGCTATGGAGCTGGTGAGCGGGCCGCGCATCTTGCTGTGTGATGAGGTTACCAGTGGGTTGGACCCCCGCTCCGAGCGCGAAATTGTTGAGCTGTTGCATGAGCTGAGCATGAAGGACGGCCGCATCGTTATCTCCGTTACTCATAGTTTGGCGCAGATGGAGCTTTATGATAGTATTATGGTAATGCATAGGGGGAATCTTGCGTTCCACGGTACACCCAATGTAATGTGCCATTACTTCTCCGTATCTAATTTTGAAGAGGTGTATCCGCAGCTCAGCTGCCGCGAGCCGCAGGATTGGAATAACAGTTGGATGAAACACCGAGTCGATTATTACAAACGACTCGAAAAAGAACACTTGCAGAAGTTTTTACAACGCGGGGAATCGCCCCCGCCGCCTTGCCCCCGCAATGATGAGGAGCAGGGCGATAAATCCATGCCGGGCTTCTTCTCTCAATTATCCACTTTGTTGGGGCGCCGCTTCAGCATCTTTTTCCGCGACCGCGGGCAGCTTACCCTGCAAATCGCCATGATTCTTATTTTCCCCATCATGGTGGCTTGTTTCACTGACCAAGGTTGGAACCCGCTGATGAATCTGAATGGCGCCGAATCTCAAAACATGCTGGAAAGTATCCAGAACATGAAAGCCTTAGCCAAACAGAACGCTGTAGTGGGGGCTGCTATATCCGGCATTATCATGTTCCAAGTGATATTGCTGGGGTTGATGGGCTCTAACAATTCGGCCCGAGAGATTGCAGGCGAGCGCCTCATCATGGAAAAAGAGAAGTTTGCCGGCGTGGGCACAATGGCCTATGTGTTATCTAAAGTGCTGTTCTTAAGTGTGCTTGTGTTGGTGCAGAGCTTGTGGATGTTCGGCTTCGTCCATTATTGCTGGGGTTTCAAAGGCGAAATCCTGAATCACATGCTGTTCTTATTATTGGCAAATGCCGCCATGACCAGTGTGTGCCTCGGGATTTCCGCAAACTCCAAATCGGCGGACCAATCGTCCTTGCTCAGTATCTACTTGGTAGGCTTTCAATTGCCGCTCAGCGGTGCAGTGCTGGCCCTGAATGATACCTTGGCCACTATAACTCAACCTTTCATTTCTGCCTATTGGGCATGGAGCGGTAGCCTCTCGGGCGTTGAAAACACGTATCGTGATATTGTTGATAATATAGTTGAAACTGATTTTGCTCCGTACGACATGTGCTTGATTTTATTAGGCGCACATATTGTATTAGGCATCGTATTGACGTACATCGGTGTACGCAGAACCCGTTGGGAATAATTTTAACAGAAGCAAACTATTATGGCCAGAAACAGAAGTAAAAGAGGAGGCTCTCGCGACAATAAATTCCTGATAATTATTGTCGCTGTCGTAGCGGTAGTGATATTCGGCGCCTTCGCATTCAAAAATTTTTCCACGGACTCCCAGTCAACTGAGGATAATTTTGTAGGTGATGCGATGGAAAAATATGTGGAGCGTGGCTCCTCTGCTGTGGGGAATATCTACAAAATTCAAGCTACTGTGACAGATGTATATTCTCACGGTGAGAATCGTATTTTTAAAGTGCAAACGCGAGATAGCAAGAGTTTAGGCCTGTTTGTGCCGGGCGGTACAAAGTTGGATGCCAACGTGCGCGCCGGCATGGAATACGTATTTGAGGTTGAAGGTCGAAATGGGACTAAGCCTGATGGTTCCTCGGTAAAAGGTGTGTTGATTGTCAAACAAGCAAAAGCAAAATAATGAAAGCTCTCTATATATTACCGCTTATTCCTTTAATGATGGGGGGTGCCACCGCGCAAATGCCCACTAATACTCCGCAAAGTTTTGACGCATCCGGTAAGTCGGCGCA
>JAZNGY010000063.1:0-10645 GCA_045576695.1 Akkermansia sp. | reverse complement strand
ATAACGCATGGCTGCGGGCAGAGGGATATATCTCGTTTTATCAACTCCTCAAACGCTGATTGGAAACCGCCGTATGCCATAAATGGCACGTACGGTGGTGTGTGAGGGGGCGAAAGCCCCCTACACGATCTACGGCACCGGCCGATCTTCTCTGCGGCATCAGCCGCTCTTCACTACGAGCGCAAGCGAGTATAAAAAAACAAAGAGAAGCATCTCCCCTTGCTATCACTACCCTGAGCCTTCCCCCAGCCCACCCGCCACCCGCGACGATGCTTGTATATATATCACTTTAAACATCAAAAATCCAACATTAAACATTCCAACCCATCCTTAAAGTTATACCGCATCCCTAGGGTAAGTGTGGGCTGTTGTTTATACGGGTGTCAGGGTTATTGTGGCACAATATATGTAATATGCATATTCGATACTTGCTCTGTCCATTTATATGCTGTATAATGCTTACATCATGGAACAAGAGCGTGACGAACTACACCGTACCATTTGGAAAATTGCCAATGAGCTGAGAGGCGCTGTGGATGGCTGGGATTTCAAATCATATGTACTTGGCATTTTATTTTATCGTTTCATCTCTGAAAATTTGACAGCATATGTCAATGCTGCTCAGCAGGAAGCAGGCTTGAGCGGTTTTGATTATGTGATGCTTTCTGATGAAGACGCTGAGTTAGGCCGAGAACATTTGGTGAAAACCAAGGGCTTTTTTATAAAGCCATCACAGCTTTTTTGTAATGTTACGGCTCGTGCGGCGCAGGATGCTAATCTTAATGAAACGCTTGCTTGCGTTTTTAAAGCGATTGAAAGTTCTGCTATCGGTACACCGAGTGAGCCGGATATGAAAGGCCTTTTCGATGATATTGATGTTAACAGTAGTAAACTTGGAGCTACCGTAGAAAAACGTAATGAAAAACTCAGTCGTATTCTCTGTGCTGTTCAAGGTTTGAATCTGGGCGGCGGTAATTATCAAAACAGTTCCATAGATGCATTCGGTGATGCCTATGAATTCTTGATGACCATGTATGCCAGCAATGCCGGTAAATCGGGTGGTGAATTCTTTACGCCTCAAGAGGTGTCAGAATTGCTGGCGCGTATGGCAGTTGCCGGAAAAACGGAGGTAAATAAAGTATACGACCCCGCGTGTGGTTCTGGCTCTTTGCTGCTCAAGTTTGCAAAGGTTTTGGGCAAGGATAATGTGAAGCAGGGGTTCTTCGGGCAAGAAATTAACCTCACTACATACAATCTTTGTCGCATTAACATGTTCTTGCACGATATCAATTTTGATAAGTTCCATATCGCTTGCGGTGACACCTTAACAGAGCCCGCACACTGGGATGACGAGCCTTTTGATGCCATTGTTTCAAATCCACCTTATTCTATAAGATGGGCCGGGGATTCCAATCCCATTCTCATCAATGATGAACGCTTTTCTCCTGCGGGTGTTTTGGCTCCAAAAAGTAAGGCAGACCTTGCTTTCACCATGCATATGCTTTCATGGCTTTCTACGTCAGGTACGGCTGCTATTGTGGAGTTCCCCGGTGTATTGTACCGCAGCGGGGCGGAGCAAAAAATTAGACAATATTTAGTAGACAATAACTACGTGGATACCGTGATTCTGTTGCCCCCGGATCTCTTCTTCGGGACAACTATTGCTACCTGTATCATTATCCTTAAAAAGAGCAAAAATGATAACAGCATTCTCTTTATTGATGCCTCCTCGGAATTTGTTCGAGAGGGAAACAAGAATAAACTGACGGAGCCGAATCGTGACCGAATCTATAATAAGTTTATTGCTCGAGATGATGAAGCGTATTTCTCTCGCCTTGTCCCATATAATGAAGTGAAAGAGAATGGTTATGTTCTCAGTGTATCGACTTATGTGGAGCAAGAGGATAAAACTGAGAAAATAGATATAGCCGAACTCAATGCTCGTATTGCTGCTATTGTGAAGAGACAACATGAGCTGCGTGAAGCAATTGATGCCATTGTTGCGGATTTAGAAGGAGGAGCTGCCTAAGTGTTGTTTTGAGAGCTTCAATATGCGGGACGCGTCCCGCATATTGATAAAGCATAGAAATAAAAAAGGAAGTGAATATGAACAAAGTTCTTTCAGAAGATAACATGCCTTATCGAAATTTGTTGGGGGGGATAAGTCGTGTTTTGGATGATGCACGTGAAAGTGTGTCTAAAGGCCTTAGTCGCATTATGCTTGAGACTTATTGGTGTATAGGTCGGCATATTGTAGAATTTGAGCAAAAGGGAAATAATAAGGCTGCATACGGCAGTAACTTGCTTCAACGCTTATCTGTGGATTTGACTCAGATTTATGGAAAGGGGTTTGGTAGAAGTAATCTTCAGTATATGCGGAAGTTATATGTAGCATTCCCGAACGGAGAAAAATTGTCAACTTTATTGGGGTGGAGCCATTATTATGAAATCCTTAAGTTGGAAGATCCGCTTGAGATTTCTTTCTACATCAAAGAATGTGAAAATCAGCGCTGGTCCGTGCGTGAGTTGAAACGTCAAATAAGCAGCATGCTTTTTCATCGTATTGCCTTGAGCAAAGATAAAGCCGGCGTACTTCAATTGGCTGAGCAAGGAGCGGAGGTGCTGCAACCTGCCGATATATTGAGAGACCCCTTCGTCTTGGAGTTTGCAGGCCTGCCGGATTTGTATCGTTACCGTGAAGGCGATTTGGAAAAATCACTGGTTGCCAATCTCAGGCAATTTTTGTTGGAGCTGGGGCGCGGATTTGCTTTCATTGGTCAGCAATATCGTTTCAGCGTTGCCGGTCGTCATTATTATGTGGATTTGGTTTTTTACCATGCCATACTCAAAACTTATGTGCTGATCGACTTGAAACGTAATGAGGTGCAGCATGAAGATATCGGACAGATGAATTTCTATCTCAATTATTTCCGCAACGAAGTATGTACAGAGGGTGATAGTGAACCCATTGGTATTGTTCTTGGTGCCACTGCTGATAAAATGACCATGGAATATGCTATGGGTGGTATATCAAATCAGCTTTTTGTCAGTCGTTATCAGCTTTATTTACCTGATAGAGAAACGCTTGAACGCGAGTTGTGGCGTATGATGCAACAACATGAAAATAAAATGAAGGAGATTCCCCATGAGTAAAATTGATGATTTAATTGCCCAGTATTGTCCTAATGGGGTCAAGTATAAAACATTGGGGGAAATAGGCTCTTTTGTTCGTGGTAACGGATTACAAAAGAAAGATTTTACCAGCTCCGGAGTTGGCTGTATTCATTATGGCCAGATATACACCTATTACAGAACTTTTACTGAGGAAACAATATCATTTGTTTCACCAGAATTGGCGAAAAAGCTTAATGCAAAGATAAATCCTGGTGATATTATATTTGCGTGTACAAGCGAAAATGTGGAAGATGTGTGTAAATGTGTTGCTTGGTTGGGTCCGTTTGATATAGTAACAGGTGGACATTCTGTTGTATTCAAACATAAGGAAAATCCTAAATTTATTGCATATTACGTACAAACTCAAGCTTTTCAAAGCGAGAAGAAGAAGTATGTATATGGAACAAAAGTAATTGACATAAAAACTGAAAACCTTGCAAAAATTAATATTCCTGTTCCTCCTCGTGCTGTGCAGGACGAAATTGTTAGCATACTCGATAAGTTTACTGAGCTTGAGGCGGAGCTTGAGGCGGAGCTTGAGGCAAGGCGCACGCAATATCGTTTTTATCGTGATAAATTGTTGAGTTTTAGCGAGTTAGGTGGTACCCCCCCCCGAGTGGAAGATATTGAAGCTGAGTGAGTTGTGTGAAATTCTTAGAGGAAAGAGATTAACTAAAAGTGAGCTGACCGATAATGCTCCGTATCCTGTATACCATGGGGGAATACAACCTTTGGGATATTATCATAGAAGTAATCGGGAAGGGAAAATAGTTATGATAGTTAATACTGGAGCATCATCAGGTACAGTTGGCTATTCATTTAATCCCTTTTGGGCTTCAGATGGTTGTTATAGTTTAAAGTGTTCAAATATAATAGATAGTAGATATTTGTATTACTCATTGCAAGTACAGGAAAATAAGTTGAAAGCGCAAGTGCGTTATGCTGGCGTACCAACGTTGGATATGAAACCCATTATGGACTTGAAAATTTATGTACCATCGTTAGCCGAACAACATCGCATTGTTGATATTCTTGACAAATTTGACGTTTTAGTTAATGATTTGACTCAGGGCTTACCTGCAGAATTAGAAGCGAGGCGGAAGCAATATGCGTATTATCGTGATAAATTATTAAGTTTTAAACAACAGAATTGAGTTATGACATACGATTTAATATCTGAGAATCCTGAGAGTACGGTTGTTAGCTGTTTCAAGGATGATGGAGACCTAGTGGGCGGGGAGGATGTGTATCAGAGTGAAGGCGATTCGGAACATGCGTTCATCAAACAGTTGAAGATGCAAGCGTATGAATATTTATCGTTTCATACGGAGGTAGAGTTGATAAATAATTTACGTACAAAGTTGGAGCTGCTTAACGATGTCAGGTTTTCGGATGCTGAGTGGAAAGATTTTTTTTCGCATGAAATAGCTGGCGAAACGTTAAGTATTGCTGATAAAACGCAGCTTATCCAAGAGGATTATATACGTTTGCTGAAGCGAGATGATGGCACTACTAAAAATATACGACTGATAGATAAAGATTGCATTCACAACAATAGTTTACAGGTAATTAATCAATATGTACCCAAAGGAGGAAAACGAGAAAACCGTTATGATGTGACGGTGTTGGTGAACGGGTTGCCTCTGGTACACATTGAATTAAAACGGCGCGGGGTGGATATACGAGAGGCTTTTAATCAAATTAACCGCTATCAACGCGAAAGTTTTTGGGCCGGGTGTGGACTGTATGAGTATATACAGATATTTGTCATTTCCAACGGAACTTATACTAAATACTATAGCAACACAACGCGAGAAACTCATATCAAAGAAAACCTGAACGGAAGTATAAAGAAAAAGCAGACCGGTAATAGTTTTGAGTTTACAAGTTGGTGGGCTGATGCAAGAAATCGGCCTATTACGGATTTAATGGATTTCTGTAAGACTTTCTTTGCAAAGCACACATTGTTGAATGTGCTGACAAAATATTGCATATTTACGAGCGAGCGTATGCTGATGGTGATGCGACCATACCAGATTGTGGCAACAGAACGCATTATTCAACGTATACGAACATCTTCGAATTATAAGCGGTATGGTACAGTGGAGGGCGGTGGCTATATTTGGCATACTACAGGAAGTGGAAAGACTCTTACTTCTTTCAAAACGGCACGTATTGCCAGTCAAATGCCTGATGTGGATAAAGTTCTTTTTGTGGTAGATCGCAAAGATTTGGACTACCAAACCATGAAAGAGTATGACCGCTTTGAAAAAGGTGCAGCAGATAGCAATACCAATACGGCAGTACTCAAGAAACAGTTGGAAAGCCCGAATTGCAAAATTATTATCACTACAATACAGAAGTTGGCAACTTTTATACGTCGTAATAAAACCCATGACGTGTACAGAGGTCATAATGTAATCATTTTTGATGAATGCCATCGTTCTCAGTTTGGTGAGATGCATACAGCCATAACTAAGGCATTTAAAAATTATCATATCTTCGGTTTTACGGGGACGCCCATCTTTGCTATCAATGCGGGCGCGAGCAAGAATCCGGATTTGAGGACAACGGCTCAGGCGTTCGGTGACCAATTGCACAGCTATACAATCATAGATGCGATAAGAGATAAGAATGTGTTACCTTTCCGTTTGGAGTATATATCAACCATGCGCAGCAAGGCTGATATAGAAGACGAAGATGTGTGGGATATTAAGCGCGAGAGCTTATTGTTGAGCCCGGAACGCATCAGTAATATAGTTGCATATGTGTTGAAACATTTTGACCAAAAAACACTGCGGAATAAATACTATAAGTTGAAAGATAAGCGAGTGAGGGGCTTTAATTCTCTCTTTGCTACGGCGAGTATACCGGCCGCTATGCAGTATTATGCTGAGTTCAAAAAGCAACAAGAGATGTTGCCGGTTGAGCAGAGGCTGCGTATTGCTCTGATATACAGCTTTGGGGTAAATGAGGCCGTAGAAGAAGATTTTACGGAAGATGAGAATCCAGAAACAACGGATGGGTTGGATGCTTGTTCTCGTGATTTCTTGGATGCTGCTATTCAGGATTACAACTCAATGTTCTCCGTAAACTTTGATACGAGTGCACAGAAGTTTCAAAATTACTATAAAGATGTATCCAAACGCTTGAAGAACCGAGATTTGGATATGGTAATAGTGGTGAATATGTTCCTGACAGGTTTTGATGCTACAACCTTGAACACGTTGTGGGTGGATAAAAACTTGCGCATGCATGGGTTATTGCAAGCGTATTCCCGTACAAACCGTATTTTGAACTCAATGAAAAGGTACGGTAATATAGTGTGTTTCCGCAACCTTGAAAAAGCTACCAACGCCAGTTTGTCTCTATTTGGTGATAAAGAAGCATGCGGTGTGGTGTTATTGAAGAGTTTTGATGATTACTATTATGGTTATGACGAGGGTAAAAAACATATACCCGGTTACAAGGAGTTGGTTGCAGAGTTGAAAGCTAAATTCCCCGTTGGTAAATTGATAGTAGGGGAAGCCGCAGAAAAGGAGTTTATTCAGCTTTATGGGGCAATTTTACGGGTTATCAACATTTTGACCTCTTTCGATAGGTTTGAGTCAATGCAACTTATATCAGAGAGGCAGCAGCAGGATTATCGGAGCATGTATCTGGATTTGTATCAGAAATACCGCCCGAATAAGCATGATGCTACGGATGTGCATGATGACATTGTGTTCGAAATGAATCTGATGAAGCAGGTGGAAATCAATATTGATTATATCATTATGCTGGTAAAACGATTCCATGAAGAACATACAGTGGACAAAGTGGTGGCCCTTAAAGAAATTGAGAGTATTATAGACGCCGACCCCCAAATGCGTAAGAAGAAAGACCTCATTGAGGCATTTATTGCCAGTCTTACCCCCAATGGTAATGTGGATGAAGAATGGCTGGAATTTATCAATAAAAAGAAAAAAGAGGAGGCTGAGGCTCTGATTGCAAAAGAAAGATTAAAACATGACTTGGCGATTGCTTTTATCAATCAATGCCTCAAGAATGGAACCGTGCCTGACACGGGTGTTGAAATAGCAGCAATTCTTCCACCCATGAGTATTTTCGATAAAGGTGGAGCAATTGTTAAAAAGCGTCAAGTAGTTGTTGATGCGATTAGGACTTTTGTCGAACGATACAGAGATGTTTCTACGGAGGAGATATTATAGTGTATGGTATTTGCGGAATTGCCTTTAGAATTTGATGCGACGCTATTTGATGTTGCTTTATGTGAAGAAGTTCTTCAAAAAACAAAAAACTATAGTCAATGGCACTTGAAAGAATGCTTGTATATTGCCGGTGATGAACAGGAAAAATTGGGTAATATAAATGATGCTAATATATTACGTTTAATAGCAGGTGCAATGTCGATGAGATTGGACAAAGTTCCTCAAACAGATCCATTCTCTGCGATGGTTGTATATTCTAGCGGTGCTCATACCCCTGTACTTGAGGATTTCAATAGTCGAGATTTACTATTTTTCGAGTCTATTGTTGATTCTATTGA
Organism: Akkermansia sp.; assembly: GCA_045576695.1. GTDB lineage: Bacteria > Verrucomicrobiota > Verrucomicrobiia > Verrucomicrobiales > Akkermansiaceae > Akkermansia. The sequence continues at coordinate 2,922 of JAZNGY010000063.1, read as the reverse complement.
GGATTTACGATTAAAAGCGCGCATAGCTGATATATTGTGGTCTTCGGGAAATGAAAATCTCACCAAATACAAGCGTTATGAATTAGCAGAAAAAGCAATAAATGCATACATGGCGATGCCTCTTAATCCCGATACTTGGAACAATGATTTAAGTATGTGTTGGGCTAGATGTGCGTATCTTGTAATGCTGTATCAAGGAAAAGGCGGTAATCTGAAAAGTCAGCTTGAATTAAAATTAAAGCGAGCTCTGTTTGATGATTCTGTTGATTCAAATAAATATTTATTTGAAATAGCTGAAATAATTGATAAGAATAATCTTATTTTAAAAGAAAGAATTGAACTGGCCATACATATAGAAAAAATTGGAGAATCTTTTTATCATAACAAAGAATTTATAAGTTCTATAAAGTGCTTTAACCTCGCAGAAAAATGGTATGAAAAATTAGGCCATCACGATTCAGTCGCAAAATTGATTATGCGACAGGTCGATGCATATGATGCGGATTGTGAAAATTTAGCGCCTCTTTCCATAGATCGGAATATGGGGAATGCCATAAATACACTTAAAAGATTAAAGCTTGTTTATCGGGGTATTTATCATTATAAAGATAAATTAAATTATTTGAGAAACAAGATGCTAGATGCTCGAGATGATGCAGTCGCAGGCATGGCAACTTACTCTCAAAATATAAATGTTTATCCCTATATTCAAGATGCTATAAAATATGTTGAGAAGCGTGATAAATGGGATGCCTTCTTTGCGTTAATGAGAATTGCACATACTTTTGATAAATGCAAACAAGAGGAAAAATGGATATTAGAAGAGAGTAATAAAACTGGGCTACTTGATGTATTTCCTAGGGTTTCGTATCAAGAGGGCAATAGACATTTATGTGTGTCTCAGGCATATATTGAAGATGATACAGACAAGAAAAAAATATCTGATCTCATGATGAGACAGTATAAATATTTTGTTGGATTTAATGCTATCAGTAGGATATTACCAGCATTAGATGTAATACACGCAGAACATCATTTTTCAGAACGTGATTTTGATGATATTGTACAAAATTGTCCATTAATTCCGTATAATCGTAAAAAATTATTCGCAAAGGCTTTATATGCCGGTTATGAGTATGACTATGCAGTCGCTTTCCATATTTTGTCTCCTCAAATAGAATATATGTTGTGTGTTTATTTGCGTGAAAGGGGGATTGATATTACCATAGAAAAGGAAGCTGGAAGAGAAGATGATAAATCTTTAGGAGCACTCCTCAAAATGAATGAAACTATTGAATTGATGGGTGAAAATATATGTTATGAATTAGATTCTTTATTTTGTAATCATAATGGATTCAACATACGCAATGATGTTGCGCATGGAAAATTTAGTGATGATGATTGGAAATCTTGCACGTTTGCTTATGTGTGGTGGTATATACTAAGGTTGATATTTATAAATAGTCGTAAGTTCTATGTTTGGAAGTTGAAAATGTAAGAAGTGTTGTTGTCCTAATACTATAAAGAGAGCGCTTATTCCACGGTCAAAGTGTGACTCCATACATACCCCCGCTAGTCGGGGGTTAATTTTGTACGTCAGGCATGACACGTAACTGGGGTGAGAGTCCCCAATGAGCCGCTGACAGGGCGGAATCAAATAGCCAAAGGTAACTGCGTCACAGTAATGTGGGGTGGGGAGGAAGCCGGAGGCGAAACACAGACAGGATGAACAAGAACCGAATACAAGGCCAAAGTGCATGAGGTGAGGCAGCAATGGATGCTCACGCCCGATACTCTGTCAAGAGTGCGCATGGTAAATTCGGCTTGCACTGTGTGAAAGCTGCGTGCCTTATCTGGATTCTGTTTGTTGCGTTCCGTCTGTGTTAAGAGTCCGCGCCCCTCTTCGGGCAACCGGGGCGGGGCAAATCTTTTTTTCGATAAATGCTTGACTTAACCGCTGCATTCTATTTTAATGACGCTTGACGGGAAAACGTCCTTCCATCAGTGGAAGTGTTTATCATTTATTTACAAAGAGCCCGCCGGTGTTGCCGCACCTATGGCGGGCTTCTCTTTTGCCCTGATTCCACCTGCATTCCGCGACAATACGCGCGCCTAAAAACGCGGGGAAAAGACAATCAGGGGGCAAACTTTATGCGTTACATATAGAAGTAAAAAGCCCTGATGGATCACGCGGGCCTGCGAATTAACGCAAACATCGCACCATCAGGGACTTTCTAAAGTCAATATACTATAAAAAAGATAGTCCGATAAAGTCCGTTTAAGGTTGTCCCCCTTAAGCGGACTTACTTTTTTGGGGCTGCCCCAAAGTTCATCGAGGGAATGGATGGATCTTGAAAAAAGAAGGAAGGAAGCTGTGCTTCCTTCCTTCTTCGGAAAGTTCAGAGGCGCCAGGCACCTGAGAGTGCAGATTTACTCGAGATCCAGATCGAGGTCATCATCGCCGGTGTCCTCCAGCAGATCAACGGACTGGGGAGCATCTTCAGCCTCCTCCTCTGCATTGGCAGCGGCAGCTTCGCGGGCAGCCGCAGCCTGTTCCTCGGCTTTCTTGATGAGGTCATACTTCTTCTGAGCTTCATCGGAAAGGGGCTTGGAGATGAGGTAGTACTGCTGGGTCAGACCGGCAGCCTTGCGGGTGTCGATACGGAACTTGTCGTAGCCGGCATCAGCCAAGGACTCCATGATGGCATTGCCCAGAGCTTTGCGCTGAGGAGTTTCGCACACATACATGGTGTGCTCGCTGGTGAAGGGGGCATCCCAAGCCGGGCGACCATTCTTGGGGATAAGCACACCGACCATGTTGCCGTGACCATCCGAGCAGATAGCCCAAACAGTTTCTTTCTTGCCGCCGGGGGCAACCACAGAAACGTAGTACTGGGGATAGGCGTATGAGAACTCTTTTAC
>JAZNGY010000062.1:0-44409 GCA_045576695.1 Akkermansia sp. | reverse complement strand
GTCAGGGTATCTGACGAGGAGAGATAAAGAGTTGCGGCAGGAACCGTAGTTCCGGGACTAAACACACGCCGAGAAACCGCCGTATGCCATAAAAGGCACGTACGGTGGTGTGTGAGGGGGCGAAAGCCCCCTACACGATTGCATTTGGTTTTGAAATGGTGGTATAAATCAGTCTTCGTACACCTCTTTAATGCGCTCAATGAGGGCGAATGCATGGCTGACCATGGCGCGGGTTTCATTGAGCAGGGTGAGGTAGAGAATGCCGTTACGCATCTTGCTTTCATCTGCATCACCATGCATCAGGTGGCGGGTAATGCAGTCGCCGAAATCATCACCCAACTGTGCGCGCCCCTCAAGCTTAGCCTCTACCCCGGCGTAATCTTTTGCCTTGAGCATATCCAGCAGGTCGGGGTAGAACTTGCCAATCTTCTCGGTAAGTTTCAGCAAATCTTTACCTTGCTCTTCTTCTAAGCCGGCATGGAAGTTGTCGATATGGTTGAATGCGGCCTTGACTATGGTGAAGAGACGTTCTGCCGTGTTAGCCGAAATCTCGGTAATACGGAAGATAAGCTGGCCGCGGTCTGCTAGCTCTTTGGGTATGCCTGCCAGTGCCGGCAATACTTCGTTTTCGCGTACTACTTCAATATCTCGCTTGATGGAACGTGCCTTTTTCTTGAGTCTGCTGAGGGCATCAAGGTCTTCATTGAGAAGGGCGGGTACCATTGCCTTGTAAATGCCGATCATGCGGCCGAGACGCCCTGCCGCGGTAGAGGCAAACTCATGCATGTTGCTTTCTTTGCTGACATCAACAATATTGTAGTTCTCTTTGCTCAGTTTTGCAAAGAATGTAGACTTGATGAGCAAGAATGCAGCTATAACCATCATGGAAATGATGCCCCAAGTACTGCCATAACCCATGATAAGTGCCACTATCATGGCTGCTAAAGTAGCTGCAATTGCAGTAATTAACCAACCGCCAATAACGGTAAGCACGCCGGTAATGCGATACACTGCGCTGTCGCGGCCCCATGCGCGGTCTGCTAAAGAACTGCCCATGGATACCATGAAAATTACATACGTGGTGGAAAGCGGCAAGCCAAGGTCTGTACCGACAGAAATAAGCAGTGCCGCTAAGGTAAGATTGACGGAGGCTCTTATCATGTCGTAGTTTGCCCCTGTCTCTTCTTCCGGTGTGAGCGGTTTGAATCTTGACCCAATGAAATTTGCTACTCTCTTGGGTGTGATACGCTCGAAGAAGCGAACGGTGTTGATAGTGAATCTTACCAACATACGGGCGGGCTTGCTGGAGCCGAAGCGCTCTTTGCCGGTGTTGGATGATGAGAGCTTGAGCTCGGTTTCTGTTACCTTTCGTGCTTTTTTGGAAAGGAATAAAGCGGCAACCATGATGGCACCGGACCCTAACAGGAAATACAAACTGGCTGCTGCACCATCGCCGGCAAGCACGGTGCCCATGTTGTCCATTTGCATTACACCGGGGGTAAAGACTGCATCTTTAGCCGCCATAAATACACCGATAAAGTTTACCATGTCGTTGCCGGCAAAAGCCAAGGCTAATGAACCGGTGCCGGCCAATACGGCTATACGCAGGGTGTTAATTTTGCATACGTATTGAAGCAGTGCAGAGATGACGCTCCAGACGATGAACATTAAACCAACTAACACCCAAATATTGTGTTGCTCTGTCAATGCTTGGATGTCATTTTTGAATACACTACCTTTCAATCCTTTGAAGATAATGAAGTAGCTGATGGCCGTGAATGCCAAAGCGCACCACAGAGGCCCGATGTAGCGATATGCCTTGCCGAATCTGAAACTGAAAATCAGGCGGGCTACCCACATAACTGTTGTACCTACGACAAATGCTATGGCTACTGAGGCAAAGATGGCCAAAATCATCGTGAGGCATCTTTGCTCGTTGATGTAATTTAAAAAAGGACATGTAAAGAACGCGTCACTGCGGACTATTGCCATGCCGATACCCGCTCCTAATAAGGAGAATACCAGCGCTACAGTGGTAGAGGTTGGCAGTCCGAGGGTGTTAAAGGTGTCGAGCAAGATGATGTTTGCAACCATAACGGCCAAGTACAGCAACATTATTTGGTGGAAGTTGAACATGCCCGGGTCAACAATGCCGTTGCGTGCAACGGCCATCATGCCACTGGAGAAGCATGCACCCAACAACACTCCCACACCTGCTACACATACAGCCTGATTATAGGTGCCGGCATGTGAACCGATGGATGAATTCAGAAAGTTACATGCGTCATTACTGACGCCTACTATCAATCCGAATACGGAGAGAAGTGCGATAAGCCCGAATATAACGTAATATAGAGACAGATCCATAATTTTCTTGCCTTTTCTACCATGAAATCTACACAATTACAAGAAAAATAGCATCTGTTTTTCTAATTATTTGCAAGGCCTGAAATCAATCTCATCAAAAGAGTGGTGCAGACAGCATCGCAGCTTGACACTGCGTTTTCATTGTATATAATTGGCGCGTAATACATCACTGATTTATCCCATATCAAAAATGAGCAAGCACCAAAGAATGTCAGTTTTCCGTGCCCGAATCAATATTGTGTTTCGATTTGTGTTGTTGTTTTTCTGCACAAGTTTGTTGACCTCATGTGGCATGATCAGTGGTTTAGTTAATTATTTGGTCAATTTGCCGCTTAATTTAATCAACGCTGTATGTCCATGAGAAGACAGCCTGTGCATTTCATTGTGTTAATGCTGGTGGGGGTGTTGTTGTTTGCTTGTCAACAGCCCTATTACGGCTCCGGTAACGTTGGGGTGAAAGACCATTCCGATGCGGTGGTTCACATCAACCAAGTAGACCCGGCGTATCGTAAGTACTTTGCATCTCAGCATGATTCGAATTTTTCGATTCAAGATCAGAGAAAAGCTTTTTTTGAGGCTGTAAAGACATCGAAAACGCCGGTGCAGCACGATGCCCGAGAGATGGCTGTTGCAAATAAAAAGAAAACAGCAAGCAAGAAATCATCAAAGAAGAGGTCTACCGCTAAGTCAACCAAACGGACAACAAAGAAAAAAGTGGTCAAAAAGAAGACCTCATCCAAGACCTCAAAAAGCAAAAAAAAGACTTCCGCTCGCAAAAAAAGATAATTAGCCATGCCTGATACGAATGATACAGATGCGCCTATAACGCCGGACTCTATTTCCCCCGGTGAGGTAAACAATCAAGACCGTCGAGCTTCATCTCGTGCAAAGAATCTGAAATTTGAGGCTTTGGATTATGCCTTGGCAGTTGATGATATTGAAATGCGGTCTGAATCTGAGAAGAAAGAACCGCAATTCACTAAAGCCGTTGATAATGGCGTAAAGCAATTGCCGCCCCCTGCCGAGAAAAATGACACTTCGGCGGAAGATGCAGAGTCTGAGTTGAGAGGGATGTATATACCCCCGGTGCTTTCGTGGGTGTTGGGGTTCATGTCGATGTTGTTATTTTTAGTAGGGGTAGGTCTGATATTGGCAAACTACTGGGATAGCATCCCCTCGATTGTAAAGGTATGCACATTGCTTTGTACGCCGACATTTTTGTGGGGCGTATACATAGCGGGCTTCAAGAGAGGGAGCCGCGCCCAAGAAATTGCGGCGTTATTGGCTGCGCTTTCATGGTTGGATGCCCTTTTTATATATCAATTTTGCATACAGGCATTGCCGTTGTGGGTATTGGGCAGTATATTGACTTTTGGGTTGATGGTAATAGCGTACATTAAACCCTTAAAGATGGCCTTATGCTCACTGACTGTCGGGGCGGTGTTGCAATATGGCTTGATGGTTTACGACTTGTTAACCGCTCAAACATACGGTGAATGGGCCTTGATTTGGGCTGCAATAATGTCTATGACCATGGTATGGAGCCACGTAGGCTCATGGTGTGCTTTAGCTCGGCGTAAAGAATACAACGCATATGGATTTATCGGCACCTTGGCTCAATTTGTTTTTTTGTTGATGCTTATTGCCTTGCTGGTATATTCTTCACATCTGATTCCGGCACATGTTGCTGATTATGCAACGATGAACCAATGGTTGTCGATTCTTTGCGTATGGGTAGTGGCAATGTTGCCTATACTTCCATTGCAGCGTCATTTCGCGGAGGTGTGCAATCATCCCAATATCAGTAATTCTTTCTTATTGTATTGGGCAATAGCTATTATGACTTTACCGCTGGGGCTTCTGTTGGTAAAAGGTTTGCACCCCTTATTACTGATGCCTTTGATAATGGGGTATCTTTTCAGTATGGTGTATTACGGGGCTGATTATCATGTGCCGAACTTTGTGATTATGGGTAGCATCGGCATTTTCTTGACGGTTATCTCTATACCTATTCACGTGGGAGTCGGTTTAATCGGCAGTGCCGTTATCTTGTTTGTCTTGTCGGTCCTGTTCTTTATGAGCATGACATGGTTGAATAACCGCAGAAAGCTTCAAATTGCGCGCCGACGCGAAGAACTTATAGCTTTGCGTACTGCTGAAAGAGAAAGAAAAAACGCCAAGGTTTACCAAGAAAAAGAGAGATTTGCAATAGCCTTGCCGGACCGCGATGCGCGATAAATCAGCGCCATGCGGTCATGGCTTGAAATGTGGCGATGCGTTCGGCCAGCTCTTCGCGGCGTAATGAGAATAGTGAGACGGTGCCGAACTTTTCGCAGGTTACTGCAGCCACAACAGTGGCTATTGCTACACCTGTTTTCATATCTTCCCAACTTGGGTTACCCCCGTTAATGCAATGGGTGAGGTAGCCCGCTAATGCTCCCATATACGAATCTCCGGCGCCGGTAGGGTCTGCCGGGTGTATCAGCGGCCATGCGGGGCAGCGAAAGAGCTTGATTTCACCGCTGTCGGTACGATGAAAAAGAGTAGACCCGGCACTGCCGTGTTTTACAATGGCATAGCGTGGGCCTGCTTCCAGCAGTTTATAGCCAGCCTCAAGGCTGTCATCTGTGCCGGCAAATTCCTGTGCTTCCTCATCGTTCATCAGTGCCATATCTACCACAGATAACAATTTGTGCGTATATTCTCGCTCGCGGATAATCCATGATTTCATGAAATCCGCCATGCTGAACTTTGCTTTTTCGCATTGCTTAAGCATGCTGTATTGTAAAGGCGGTGTTACATTGGTAGCCACAGCGATGGTGCAGTTCATCAGCTCAGGGCATAGCTCCATTTGCCAGTGTTCTTGCACACCTTCTATTGTTCGCACGGTCGTGCGGTTGTTCATGTCATCCTCATATTGCCCGGTCCAAGCAAAGGTTTCTCCTTCTACCTGAGCAACATGCTTCATGCTCACGCCACGGGCCTCCATAGCCATGCCGTATTCTTTCGGAAAATCAGAACCGACAACACCGACCAGCGCCATGTCATCCGTCAGCAAACGGGCTGCCAGCGCTGCATAGATGCCACTACCGCCCAACACAGAGTTTGCTCTCCCTGCCGGTGTAATCAGTGTGTCAATGGCGATGGTGCCGTATATCAGGGCTTTGTCAGACATCTGCTTCTCCTTTCAATAACTGCAATAATGTGTTTTCATCAATTATCGGCACGCCGAGTTTGATTGCTTTGTCTCGTTTGCTGCCCCCTCCTTCACCGGCTACTAAGTAATTTGTTTTTTTAGTGACAGAGCCTGTTACTTTGCCACCGGCATCTGAGATAATTCTCTCAAATTCCGGGCGCGGACGGCTGAGCGCCCCGGTTAATACAAAGCTTAATTCAGCCAAGGGCCCCTGAGGTTGGGCGAGATTTTCACTGTATCTCGGTGAAACCGGGTTAATACCCAGTGATTGTAGGGTTGTAACAACGGTTTTACCTGTGTCAGAATTAAACCACTCTACCAATTTATGCGTGGAAACGGAACCGATAGGATTGGTTACTTTAAGTTTATAAACGCCATCCGCCTCAAGCTTGATATACCCACGCTGCTGCCATTCGTTGATGTTGCTATCAAGTTTAGCCTTGAGAGCCGTTTGCTGCTGAATCAATGTAGCGGCATCTTTTCCTTTGTTTGCTTTGGCTTTAGGATTTAGAGTATTATACTGCTCCAAAAGAGATTCTGTAGCTATGAGCGAATTAAGAAATGCTGAAGCGGAAAGGCTGTTTAAATCTTGATGATAAGAGCACACCGTTCTAGCTGTTGTTGTGCCGATGCTGGGTATGCCGAATGCTGTTAACCAGCGTTCGAGGGGTAAATTGCGTGCATTATTGAGAGCTTCGAGCGCTTTGGTTGCGTTTTTGACCCCGAATCTGCGAGGCTCATCTTCTGTACCCAAGTTAAGAGTACCCAGCGTTTCGATATCTAAACGAAATAAATCAAGCGGAGTAGAAACTAATCCATTACGTACGAGCGCTTCTGCAACGGTGCCTCCTAAGCTCTCTACATCTAATGCTTCCCGCTTGCAAAAGTATGAGGTACGCATGGCGGCTTGTGCTGCGCAGGTGAAGTTGGTGCAGCGCCATGCGACTTGCCCCTCTTCTTGTGAAATGGGTTCCCCACAACAGGGGCATACACCACTTACGGCTTCGAACAGACTGTACGGTTGGGCATCTGCCGGGCGTTTGTCTTTATTAACATGAACAACGGCTGGAATGATTTCACCGGATTTTTCCACTAAAACCGTATCGCCGATACGGATGTCCTTGCGGGCAATCTCATCTTGATTATGCAGTGTGGCGCGGGAAACCGTGGTGCCGGAGAGGTGAACGGGTTCGAGTTCTGCCACAGGCGTAAGTACGCCTGTGCGGCCTACTTGGATGGTGATGGCTTTCAGCACTGTCTCCTTTTGCTCGGGCAGATACTTGAATGCAGCCGCCCATCGAGGCGCGCGAGCGGTGGAGCCCAAGTGCTCCCGCAGCGCAAAATCCGCCAACTTAACGACAGCTCCGTCCGTACCATAGCCCAAGCTGTGGCGAAGCGCATCGATATCTTTGACCGCCTTGCGCACGGCGTCTACACCCTCAGCATAAATGATGGGAGAGTTGACCGGAATCCCCATGCGCTCCAAAAGCGAGATGAAGTCAGTAGCGGAGAGTAGGGGGGCCCCCTCATATTCACCCAAACCATGAGCCAAGAAAGCCAGTGGACGTGCAGCTACCTCATTAACATCCAACAATTTGATGGTTCCTGCTGTAGCGTTGCGCGGGTTGGCTAAGGCGGGCAGCCCCTCTGCATCACGTTGCTCGTTCAGTTTATTGAACTCAGCAAAAGGCATGTAAACCTCACCGCGAACCTCTAAGAGCGTGGGTGCTCCCTCCGGCAATGCGCGAGGAATGCTCTTGATGGTAAGAATGTTTGCCGTAATGTCGTCACCCGTAGTGCCGTCGCCGCGTGTCGCGGCATATTCTAATTTACCGTTGCGGTACATGAGCGTAACGGCGCAGCCATCAATCTTAGGCTCGATGACTACCTGTGACGCTTCTTGGCCGAGGCTACGGCACAAACGGTTGTAGAAGTCCACTAACTCGACATCCGTTTCTCCCATTTCCGGCTTGTGTTCAAAGATGTCATCAATACTCTGCATGGGGCGGGGATGCCGCACTTTGCGGAATCCTTCCGTCAGGTCATTACCGACTTTTTGCGTGGGTGAATCAGGCGTGATGAGCTCCGGGTGTTCTCTCTCCAGCTCTTCGAGCTCGCGGTACATGGCATCATATTCCGCATCCGTAATTTCCGGCAGAGCCCGGGCATAGTAAAGCTCATTATTGTGCCGAATGATACGGCAGAGCTCATCGTAGCGATTGCGGAATGTCGGTTGCTGTTCTGCTGCGAAATCAAAGAGATCCATAAGCCTGAAGAATGGCACCACTGCGGGTGGTGAGTTCGAATTGACGAAGTTTAGTGTCGGAAATCATATGTAGCAACTCCAGCGCCTCGGGCCAACCTCGTGACAGGTGTTCCGGGTAGTGTGCGTCTGAGTTAATAACGATGGGAATGTGGCGTTTGAGTAGCTCACGGAGCAGGGGGGCAGCAGGATAAAGCTCTGCACAATGTTTGTGTAGGCCTGCGGTGTTGATTTCTACCGCCATGTGTGATGTTTGCAGCGCATTCAGCACCGGGGTATAATAACTCATCAAATCATGGTGCGGGACTCGCCCCCATATTTTTACGATGTCTATGTGGCCTACGATGTCAAATAAGCCACTGTTAATCATGTGCAGAACGGCATCCCAATAAAGCGCCCAATCTTCTTCTACACTACCGGTGAGACATTTATTTGCGTATACGGAGTCATCCACCGCGCCACCGGTAGGCAGATAGTGAACGGAGCCGATAAGGTAATCAAACTGATGCGCACGGCGCAACTCTTTGATGTGGGGGCTTATACCCGGCACCCAATCGCACTCCAGACCGCATAAAATGTTGAGATTTGAGCCGCTCGCTGCTGCTCTGGCTCTTTCTACCCAGGCAAAATATTGATTCAGCTCTGAGCTGAGCATGCGCCAATCATCAAATGGCTCTCGGTCAATCGGCATGGGCGCATGGTCTGCTATGCCATAACTGTGCATGCCCAAAGCTAAAGCCTGCGCTACAAACTCTTCCGGTTCTCCCTGCGCATGGCGACACAGCGGGGTATGGGTATGATAGTCGGTACGGAGCATTATGCGTTTTCAGGGGATGAGGTTAAGATAAGCCGGTATGATGGTGGGTAGGTCCGGTTCTCCGTAAAACTGCAACTCTTTGAGCCTTGCATATTCGCGTTGCAATTCTGTTTTGAGTTGAATCAAAGATTGCGGGATTGCTTGATTTTCTGACGGATGCGGCTCTACGTTTTGTAGCGTGGTTAATTCGTTTAATAAAGCTTGGTGGATGGAATAGGCCTCTGCCAGAATATTTGCCGCTTCTTTGGCCGTGTAAACATCCGTTGTTTTACGCAAACTGTAAACAGCGCTGCTGAGTGCGGAGCCCATTCTGCTGTAAATATCTGCATACGGCAGGGTTATATCCGTATCTTCTTCTTCGCAATACCCATTATCAGCAATGTGCTTGCGCAGGTGTTCCATCAATGCGGGCGAACCGTATGCATCATGCTTCATCAACTCTTGAATGTGCGGCATGTATGATTGATAGATATGCGTCAACTCCATCATCTGGGCAGTGATGATTTGGGTTGTCTCTGCATCGAACGGTAGGGTTTCCAGTTCAGCCAGCAAGGTGCTCATTTCTTGTAATTTCCCCTCAAGTACGGGGGTCGCCGTATCTGCACTGGCCTTGTCTTTTACCGAATGTAGCAAGGTTTCAATTTCTTTTGCATTAGCTATCAACTTGTTACAGAGTGCTTCTGCGCCAACGGTGGTGTGGACATCCGGGCGCGGTGCATCCCATGCCAAGAGTGACATGTTTAATGATAGCATACAGAAAATCAGCGCCGTGGCTCTCATTCGTTCTGTTTATTGTACTCGAAGCGCCCTACTTGTCAAGATGATTGCGTAACGCCGTTAAATTTATTTACAGCATCGGCTAAGAAACCTTCCGCCACCAACAGTTGTGCATCTCTTATGGGGATTCCGCGTGAGCAGAGGTAGAATAATTGCTCCTCGTTCATGGGGGCACTGGCACTACCGTGTGAGCAGCGTACCTTATCTGCAAGAATTTCAAGCCCCGGCAGAGAATGAACGGTTGCTTTTTCGCTGAGCAGCATATTTCGATTACTTTGGTAGGCATCTGTATGGTGAGCCCCTTGGGCAACGTAAATATTACCTGCAAAAATAGCAGTTGCATGATGGTCTACAACATTTTTGTACAGGAGGTCGCTTGCAGCATTACCGACATGATGAATTTGTTTGGTGTGTTGGTCAAGAATGCTGTCTCCCACCAGGCGGTTGGCAGAATAGAGATTGTTGCAGGTGGAATCTGAGGCGCCGTAAATTTCTGCTACGGTTTCTTCTCTTGCCCAAGTGGTGTTATCATATGTGGTAAAATGATTTACCTTGCCACCCATGTTCTGAATATCCGTAATGCACATGTAACGCGCAAAACCGGTGCAATGAAGGGCTACACGCAGTTCTGCATCTTCTGCCACGTGTATGTTTCTGGTGGCAAACATGGAAGCCTCTGCCGCATCTGCGGTGTGGTGCTCTACAACCTCAGCTTTTACCCCGGGTGCTACCATAATATAGGTAGAGGGGGTGTACAGAGAATCCGTATGGTAATAGATGTGTATGGGCTCTGCTGTGCTTTTTTCTATGAAAAGCGCATAGCCATCCCCGAAACGTTTAAGGTGCATGCCCAGTAGTGCGTCTGAGCCTATGCTGGGCATCAGCATCTCGGTTTGGCGCAAATCCTCATCATTTTGTGATACCGGCATAGCTGCCTCACCCGCGTTGGTGACGCTTGCTTTGCCCTGAGAGGCGATATTGCTTTGCAGAAGCTCTGCCAAGGCTGCGGCGTATTTGTTTGCGCGCCCGAATCGCCAGTCTTCGTTGTAGCGGTTCGGTACCTCTGCATTGTCGAATCTTTTCTTGCCGGATGCAATGGCTTGTTGCAGTTTTGCCTCTGCCTCTGCAAGTGCAAATGCTTCTTCCATGCTCATATTTTGCGGAAAATCCATAATAAAATACAGTGCAGGGGGTTAACCGATGGAGTCTTCCATCTCTAAATCTATAAGTCTACGCAGTTCAACGGAATATTCCATGGGGAATTCCTTTACCAAATCATTTATAAAGCCATTAACCGCGAGGCTCATGGCCTGCGCTCTGGTAAGCCCTCTTTGCTGCATGTAGAAGAGCATTTCTTCGTCTACTTGAGAGACGGAAGCCTCGTGTTGCACGGCAGATGCATTGCCGTTAACGCTGATGGCCGGGTATGTATCCGTACGGCTGATGGGGTTGATGAGCAAAGCATCACACTCAGTGTTGTTCTTGCACCCTTTCATGCCTTTCAGCACGTTTACTTCGCCGCGATAACTTGCTCGTCCCTCACCGATTGATATGGATTTGGCAACGATGTTGGATGTGGTTTCCGGGGCTGCGTGTATCATGCGGGCGCCGGTGTCTTGCAATTGACCACTGTGTGCCAGAGAGATGCTGATAACTTCGCCGCGTGCTCGGCGGCCTTGCAGTACTACTGCCGGGTATTTCATGGTGAGACCGGAGCCGATATTACAATCAATCCAGCGAATTTCTGCATCTTCCATTGCTAAACCGCGTTGAATAACAAGGTTGTATACATTAGTGGCCCAGTTTTGTACGGTGACGTATTGAATCTTTGCCCCTTTGAGAGCCACGAGTTCAACAACGCCCGAGTGTAGGGTGGCGCTATCATATTTGGGTGCGGTGCACCCCTCCATGTACATCAGCTCTGCGCCTTCATCCGCAATGATAAGGGTGCGTTCAAATTGCCCCATGCTTTCGGAATTGATACGGAAATAGGCTTGCAGAGGTTGAGCTAATTTAACGCCCTTAGGCACATAAATAAATGACCCGCCGGAGAATGCGGCATGATTTAAGGCAGAGAATTTGTTGTCATTTACGGGAATCACCTTGCCGAACCATGGGCGGAAGATGTGCTCATAATCACGCAAGCCTTCAGTTGAGTTAACGAAGATGACGCCTTGTTTGCTGAGCTCTTCGCGCATATTGTTGTATGCGGTTTCAGAGTCATATTGGGCATCTACACCTGCTAAAAATGCGCGTTCTTGCTCCGGTACACCTAAGCGCTCGAAGGTGTTTTTTACATCCTCCGGTACATCATCCCAGCTCTTGTAGGGGGCGGTGCCATGTGCTAAATAATAGCGAATCATGTCGAAGTCCAAGTTGTTGATACCCTCCGGCGCCCAGTGGGTAGGCATGGGCATCTCGTGGAAGCGTTTTAAAGCATCCTTGCGAAATTGGCGCACCCAATCGGGCTCGCCCTTTGCATCGCATATGTAATCAATCGTGGCCTCCGTTAAACCATAACCGGCGTCAAAACGGTGATTCTCGGGAAACGCGAATTCACCACGTGTGTCTATTTGGAAGGGGGATTCATCCATCACTCTTCAGTTTTCAAGAAGTCAAAGCCGTTTTGTTCGATGCTCTCAACAAGGTCATAACCGCCGGTGCGTACTATTTTACCTTTATACAGCACGTGTACCACATCCGGTTTAATGTAGTCGAGCAATCGCTTGTAGTGAGTTATAATCATGAAGCTGCGGTAAGGGGCGCGCATGGCATTAACACCATCGGAAACGATACGCAGGGCGTCTACATCCAAGCCGCTATCGGTCTCGTCCAAAATAGCATACGTAGGCTCCAGCATCATCATTTGTAAAACATCGTTGCGTTTCTTTTCACCGCCGGAGAAGCCTTCATTGACGGCACGTGCCGTGAACTTTGTATCCATGCCGAGTTTGGTCATGGTGCTGCGCATGGTCTTGTAGAAAGAAACCGCATCGAGCTCTTCGCCTTTGGGTAATCTTGCTTGCAATGCGGCTCTTAAAAAGTTGGCATTGCTTACGCCCGGTACTTCTACGGGATACTGAAATGCCAAGAAGAGACCGGCTCTGGCGCGTTCATCTACCGTCATGGCAAATATGTCTTGGCCGTCAAGTTCAGCCGTGCCGGACAATACTTCGTAGTCAGGATGCCCGCATAAAACCTTGGAAAGTGTGCTTTTGCCGGAGCCGTTGGGCCCCATGATGGCGTGTACTTCTCCTTTGGGAATTTCAAGATTAATGCCGTTGAGAATTTGCGCGCCGTCTTTCACGCGTGCGTACAGATCTTTGATTATAAGACTCATGATTAAAATTAAGAGAAATATTTATCAGGTATGGCACCGTGCAGATATGCTTCCATTGTATCTACGGTAACGCCTTCCGGTAAATCGAAAACATCAGCCGGGGTCAGCCCCTCTCGCAGATTAACATCTATAACACGCTGGGTTTTGTCGTCCATCAAATGAATGTGGGGCACTACGTTGGGGCAATATCTGCTCGGCCCATTATCAGGGTGCAGGTGATTCACTAACTTAGCTTCTACCAAGGCTTCCAGACTGTTGTAAATGGTTGCCAGAGAAATGCCGGGCATTACCGTGCGACAGCGGTCGAATATTTGTGCGGCTGTCGGGTGATCTTCAGAGGCCAACAGGATATCGATAACGATACGGCGCTGGCGAGTCATGCGTAAACGAGAACAGCGTACCAAGAATGAGGATGGTACGTTACGCTTACAACCGGGGGCGGATATTGAGGTCTTTTGCATACCGAGATACTAGGAGCTTGCAGGCCTCCTGTGCCGCACATTATAACCGTTCCAATACAGAATAGCAAGGCAATTCATGCAGATAATGCCGTGCATCTTGTCAGTAAAGTGCATTTTTCGCTTGCAGATAGGGCTCATGTGTGGCAAACTTGGGGAGTAAACAACAGTTTTATTATGTCTGCCAGCTCATATAAGGTGATTGAGGGTGGTGTAACATCCGCCAAAGGTTTTGTGGCTAATGCTCTTGCATGCGGGATTAAGAAGCCGACCGCGACGCGTCTGGATTTAGCGCTTGTATATTCTACTGAACCGACCACATCTGCCGGCACGTTTACCACCAATAGGGTGCGCGCAGCATGTGTAAGGGTAAGCCAGAACCACTTACGCCGTGGCAATGTGCGTGCGATTGTGGCAAACAGTGGCAATGCTAATGCATGCACGGGCGCTGCAGGTGTTGCTGTTGCCAGAAAAGAATGCAGCATTGTCGCCAAAAAGCTTGGGCTCAAACCGTCCGAAGTTGCAGTATGTTCCACCGGTGTTATCGGTTTGCCCATGCCTATGGTCAGAATCGAACCCCGCTTACCCGAGCTTTGCGAAAACTTGAGCGCAGAGAAGGGGCATGATGTTGCATCTGCCATTATCACCAGTGATACCAGAGAGAAAGAGGTTGCGGTAGAATTGACAATCAATGGCAAGGTGGTACGTATCGGTTCCTGCTGTAAAGGTGCCGGCATGATTGCCCCCTGCATGGCTACTATGATATGCTTAGTATGCACAGATGCAGCCATTGAGCGCGAACATTTGGAAAACATTGTCAAAAACGGTGTTTCAAAAACATTTAATCGCATTACGATTGACGGCGATATGAGCACAAATGACACATGCCTTGTGTTGGCCAACGGGGCCGCCGGCGTATCTCTCGCGCCCGGTTGCGAAGGCTGGGATGCTTTTGTTGAAGCGTTGGAATATGTGCTCATGGAGCAAGCCCGCCGCATTGTGCAAGATGGTGAGCGTGTTACCAAGTTTGTTACCGTGCAAGTAGAGGGCGCCCCAACCATTGCCGAGGCTAAGCGTGTAGCTGAGGGTGTAGCCAAGTCTTCTCTTGTTAAGAGCTCTTGGAATGGCGGCGACCCCAACTGGGGCCGCATCATTCATGCCGTGGGGTATAGCGGAACTCGTGTGCGTGAAGAAAAAATTGATATTGATATTGCCGGTTTGCCCGCCTGCCGCGGTGGCGAACAAACTGATACACCCAGCGATGATTTGCGTGAGCGTGTGCAAGCCCGAGAATTCACGGTGCGTATTAATCTGAACCTCGGCAGTGAAGAATATGTTGTGTACACAACGGACCTTTCTCCCGAGTATGTTGATTTCAATCGCTCCGAATACGCATACTGGAATCAAGCCAAGCAAGACGGCCTCACAAAGTGATTTTTAGCTTATCTTAACAGATTTAACTTGCCATGGGGCGCTTTCTGTGCTATATATAGGCACTTGATAAAGTATGTCGAGAACGGCAATCATCAGCGATATTCATTCGAATTACCATGCCTTGTACGCGGTAATGTCGGATGCTTTTGAGCAAGAACGCTGCACTGAAGTGGCGTGCTTGGGGGATATAGTGGGGTATAATGCATTCCCCGGCATCTGTGTAGATTACATACGCCAGTTGGATTGTCCCGTTGTTAAGGGAAATCACGATGCTGAGGTTGTTTCACCCTTGTACGATAAGATGAATGAGATGGCCCGCGCCGCTATGGAGTGGACTGTGGGCCAGCTTAATGAAGAACAGCTGCAGTGGCTTGCGCGGCTTCAGTACATGCGTATTGTGCGCCCGAAGGATACGAGCTCCTCTTCTTATACTATTGTTCATTCAACGCTGGACCAACCGAAAGCTTGGAACTATATCATCAATTCAAATGATGCTGCCGGGAATTTCTCGCGGCAATTTTCTCAGCTATGCTTCCACGGGCATACACATGTGCCGAAAATATATTGCTGGGATGGTCGCCACGCAATGGAAGATTACGATATTACACATAATTTGGTAATGACCGGGTATACAGAATTGCAACCTCAGCCCGGGCATAAATATTTCGTGAATGTGGGTTCGGTAGGTCAGCCTCGGGATAATGACCCCAGGGCATGCTACGCTATTTTTGATTCTGATGCCAATTTGGTTATCATGAAGAAGGTATCGTATGATATTGCAGGAGCTCAACAGGCAATCATCGAAGCAGGTTTGCCTTCATTCTTGGCAGAGCGTTTGGCCAGAGGTTGTTGATGTGAATTTTTAATCGGAGAGCAGGGTATTGAAAACGGTCATAAAGAGAGCATTGCCGGCGTTGGTATGGTTTGTATTAGGTGCGCTTTTAGCTTGGTATCTGATACCGGCTGAATTGGAGCAAATGAAGTGGGAAATTCCCGGTACTCCCGATGAATATCCCATGGCTCAATTAATGCGTCCGTTCTTGCATTGTCTGTTTTGCTTTTTGCCGTTCATAGGGGCTGTTATTTATGCGTTTATGGGCACAACAGATCGCTATATGACGCGTAACTTCATGAGTTTCTTCTTGATGTGTACGTTTATATTGCTTCTTATCTACCTGTTGGCTGATTTTACGGACAATATGGAGCGCCTTCGCAATAGAGGCGGAGACCAAGCTTTTCTTAACGCGCTCAAGTTTTACGGTTCTCAGTTGCCCATGATTTTGTACCAAATCTTACCGTATACCTTAATGATGGGTACGATGTGGTGCCTGAGTAAGCTTTCCGGCACCTGTGAGATTACCGGTATGATGCAATCCGGGCGCTCTCTTTTGAGCCTGTGCAGACCCATATTTATTTTCGGTGCCCTTATATCCGTCGCTTACGGTATTTTCGGTTACCACTGGGCGCCTAACGGCATGCTTTATCGCCAGATGTATCTCAAGCAAGAACGCCGTGCAGATGGCAGTCCTGCTCAAATTTTCTATCAAAGTGATGCGAACTCTCGCCATTGGATTATCGAACATCCCACAACAATTGATAATCCCGGGGAACCCATGAACAAATTGCAAATCAAGCAGTTTGATAAGAGCATGATTACTATTGAAAAAAGGTATTATGCAGATAAGGCTGTTTGGGATAAAGAATCTTCCATTTGGACATTGTATGATGTCTATGTTCACGAGAATAACTCGGATATGATGATGCCGGAAGACGGGGTGCATTACGATGTTTTGCCTTGTCAATTCAGTGAAAAACCATATCAGATTCTCAGTCCCGGACCCGGTAATCGTATTGAATCTATGGGCACTGCAGATTTGCATGAGTATATCAGCAGTGGAGCCGGTGGTAAGGAAGACCGCTACAAACGCCGCACCGAGTGGCACGTGAGAATTGCCAAAATTTTCACCTGTATGGTGCTTGTTTTGTTGGCCATACCCAGTTCTGTAACATTCCAACGCAGAGGCACCATGAAAGGTATAGGCATAGCCATTATTCTTGCCGCGTTAATGTTGTTCTTATACCGTGTATTCCCGGCATTGGGTGAAGCAGGTGTGGTCCAAGCTTGGATCAGTGCGTGGATTCCCAATGTTGTGTACACTATCATTGCCATTTACATTTTCCGCAAGAACTTGGCTCATCGTTCCTTGAAAGAATGGTTGCGCGCTCGTATGAAAGGCGATATGTGATGAAATTGAAACCTCGGGGGATTATATTTGACTTTGATGGCGTTCTCGTAGATACTGAATGGGCTATATATCAATCTTGGGTGAAGTTGTTTGCTCGCGAGGGACAAGAAATATCCATTGAAACGTATTCTCCTTGCTTGGGTGCCGGGTACAGTCATTGGAATCCTGCTGATTATCTGGAATCACTTACCGGTAAAACCTATGATTGGGATGTTGAAACGCCTGCCAGACAAGCGGTTTTGGAAGCGGATCTCGAGCTCATGGGATTAATGCCCGGGGCGCTTGAATTGATGAATTGGTGCCGGTCTCATCATATCCCCATGGCTGTTGCTTCTTCATCATCTCGACGCTGGGTTGCCGGCTGGTTGAATAAATTGAACATCTACGATAAGTTCGCAGGGGTTTTTACACGCACCGATGGTTATCCCGTAAAACCCGATCCGTCTCTTTTTCTGGCTGCTCGCGAATGTCTCAATGTGCCGGCTGAGGATTGTATTATTATTGAGGATTCCGAAAACGGTACAATATCTGCTCAGCGTGCACAAATCTCGTGTGTAGCTGTGCCAAACAGAATGACGCGTCATTCCGATTTTTCTCGTGCAGCTCTTGTTCTTGATAATCTACATGAGTTTTTGAGGCTGCTCCAATCGTAACGCGTCATTGCTATCATATACCGCGCGGGGTAAGGTTGGGAGATGATTACAACTTCGCATAATATATGTAATGCAAAATTAAAATGATGCTTTTAGGGCTATATGAGTCAACGCGTTACTTTCCGCTTGAAACGCAGCACAAAGATGGTAGAATAAGACCTGCGTATGAGCATGGTAGTAGCAGAACATTTACACAAAACGTTCGGTCGATTCACCGCAGTAAAAGATGCGAGTTTCACGATTGAAAAAGGAGAAATCGTAGGATTCCTTGGGCCGAATGGCGCCGGAAAGACAACGACAATGAAAATGTTAACCGGCTACTTGCCACCGACAGCCGGAACCGCGAGCATAGCCGGCTACGACATCTTGGACAAGTCAATAGAGTCACGCAGACACCTCGGGTACATGCCCGAAAACGTACCGCTTTATGATGAAATGCGCGTGACGGACTACCTGATATACCGCTCCAGGCTGAAAGGACTGCGTGGCAGCGAAATTCGCAAACAGGTAGGCTACGTGATAGATACTTGTGGTTTGGAGCCGAAACGCAAGAATCTTATTAGTACATTATCAAAGGGTTATAGACAGCGTGTAGGATTGGCAGATGCCCTGCTTGCCAAGCCTGATTTGCTTATACTTGACGAGCCTACAAACGGCTTAGACCCCAACCAAATACGCCAAATACGAGAGCTGATTCGCTCCTTGTCAGAGAATCACACCGTTATTCTTTCCACACACATATTGAGCGAAGTGGAAATGATATGTAACAAGGTTATCATCATAGACCAAGGAGAAATTAAGGCAGCCGACACACCCGCTAATTTGACGCAAGGCCTGCGTGCCGCCGGGCGAGTTTCAATCGAATTCAAAGGTGATTTGGATGTCGTGGTAAAAGAAATAGAAGCCTTTGAACCCGTCAAGAAAGTAATTGTAGAAGAAAGCCTCCCCGGTGGTTGGCATAGGCTGTTAGTAAGAGCTGAACCCGGAACAGATACCCGTGAGAAAGCAGCTGCCATCATAGCTTCTCATGGTTATGCCACTCGTCATATATATCGCCATATTCCCAGCCTTGAGGACGTCTTTGTAGAAATGACCCGCCGCGATTAACCCCTCATAAACAGATAAAACAATGAAAGATGTATTGAAATCGGTTCTCCACCACTTATCAACGTTTTGGGTTATTTATACAAAAGAATTTAAGGGGTATCTTTGCGTGCCATTCGGCTGGGTTATTCTCGCCTGCACCATGGGTATACAGGGCTTGATGTTACATACCGTGCTCAAGACCATGACCCAAGCAACCGGCCACGGTATCATGTATTATATGACTGATACGTTGCACTTTTTGCTGCTTTTCATTTTTCTATTCCCCCTTATCACCATGAGGTCTTTCGCGGAAGAAGAAAGAATGGGAACATTAGAAGGGTTGCTGACCGCCCCCGTCACAACCGGCCAGATATTGATGGGTAAGTATTTAGCAGCTTACACTTTCTATCTGATTCTTTGGCTGCCGATGCTCTTATACCCCTTCATGAGCGAAATCGGTAATTTGTACACATCGATACGTTACGGCGAGCAAAGCGAAACTACCATCACCTATATGTTAGCAGATTGGGTTGGTTTTTATAGCATTATTGCACTCACAGGCGCATTCTTCATTGCGTTGGGCATTATGTGTTCATCTGTAACACGCAGTCAAATCATATCTGCTATTTTCTGCACATGCCTTATGATTATGTATTATTTCATGGGCCGTGCTACCGAATTATGGGGCGAGTTCCCCGCTGCTCCCATTTTCCATTATATCTCCTGTACGGAGCAGTTCCGTTCTTTCACATCGGGTGTGATGGATACCCGCCCTCTGGTTTTATACATAAGCATGACGATTTGCATACTGGCTTTAACTAAACGCTTGGTTGATTACCGCCGTTGGACCCGCTGATAATATAATTTAATTTTTCATTTATAAACCGTTATGAGTAAGAAAGAATACACCGGGCATCCCGATGCCAGACGCCCGAAATCTACCCCTCTTTCATGGATTAATTTCGTGCTTTTAGCTATTATCGTAGTTTGCTGTAACTATATAGGTTGCCGCGAATACGGACGAGTTGACTTGTCGGAATATGAGCAATATTCCATATCCGAAAAAACGAAAAATGTACTGGCTTGTGATGCCATTCAGAAGAGAGAGGTGCCTATTCGCATCATTTTTGCATTCCCCTCCTCTTCCCCCGGTTATCATCGCATGTACGTCTTGTTAGAAGAGTATGCCCGCCATTCTAACGGGAAAATAGAGATTGAGTGTTTCGACCCCTTAAGACAACCGGGGCGCGCTCATGAAATTGAGGATATATACCGCATTAAGTTCAATCAAGAGTACTGTATTGTTGATGCTCGTGAGAATAAATTGGCACCGATCGATCATTACGATGCTGACCCCAATAAAGCAAATCTGTACAGACTTATACCCGGGTCTCAATTCTTGAAATACGAGACAAGACCCGATGGCACGAGAAACGTAGTAGCGCTCATGATGGACGATGTCCTTTGTGATGAAATCATTAAAGCCGTCGAGGGTCGCCAGCGTAAAATGTACGTTGTTACCAACAAGTGCGATGTGCAATTTACACCTGAGGGGAAACTGGATTATTCCTCCATTTCGCTCATTAACTCAATTGCCGGCTCTCTGAACATTAGACTGGAGCCTTTCGAGTTAAGCGAAACGGAAGAACAAGATATCCCGGATGACGTTGATGGTATTGTTATCATTAAACCTCAATATGACTTCGAGCCTTGCCAGATAAAAACTCTTGAAAAATTCTGGGACCGCAGCGACAGAAAGTCTATTTTCATTGCCTTGGACCCTGAGTTAAACCGTTACGAGGTGGTTACTCAAAACGGCAATAGCGTGCAAAAACCGGTCTTGGGCAATTTGTATAAATTCCTTGCCGATAACGGAATCAAACCGACGGGTGATGACCGTATTTTGCACAAAAACAAGAAAAAGCTCGTTAATAATATTACCGTTTATTTCCAAGAGGGGTTATTATGCACGCAGAGTTTCTGGAACAAAACGACACAATTGGAAGGTCGTTGTCGCTCCTTCCAGCTCGGGTTCCGCGATGATAGCGAGGCATCTGCTCGCAAATTGACCGCTCTTGGCCTTATCTATACAACAGACGAATATTACGGAGAAAAAGACACGGCAAATGGTGCGAAAATTGACAGCAATGATGTGCCCGGTCCCCTCTGTGTAGCGGCCGCAGTAACGCGCGGTTCCGCAAATGACCCGAATAGTCTTAATACCCTCATGGTTGTAGGCAATACAGATATGCTTACAGAAGATGGCGCCCGCAAGGAAGTGAGAGATTATCTTCGCTCCGTATGGGCATGGATGACGCAGCGCCCCGAATATGCCGGCAAGAGTGCCAATATTGACCTGACGGTAAAAATTGATTTGAACAGACATTCTCGCAGCGCTGTTGAGCATTTAACACTTATTATTATGCCCATATTGGCGCTGCTTATTGCCGGGTTCATCTGGAATACAAGACGCCATTAATTATTCTTCTCTTCCATGAAGATATTTTATACCATACTCCTTTCAATACTGGCGGCGTTATTGATAACGGCGTCTGTATTCCTGACGATAGACGGTAACTTGGCAAAGTTTACGGGGTGGTACAGAGTAACCCCCGGTATGCCGTTGTTTACCCAAGAGCACCGCGCGCGTCTGTCGGATGTTGCTTGGTTCCGTTTAGCTGATTTGAATGATACCATTGAGTGCGAGAAGCATAGCGATGGTACTTGGTGGATTATTCATCCGTTCAAAGATAAACTTGACCCTCGTGTTGTTGAATATCTGCTCGCATTTGCGCAAACCACGGTCATTGTTGACTCGTTAGAAATGAACGATGAACTCCGCAACAACATGCGAGATTTCGGCCTTTCTTCAGACTTTTGTTCGGTAACTCTGAAAGTGCCCGACTCTGACGGTTACAGCACTGCTGCCAAATTCAAATTAGGTAAAGCTGCACCTTGGTTAGCATCGGCCGGTGACGGCAAGTCTCTTATCCCCACAACCTATCTTCAGTCAGATTTTTACGGCGATGATGAACGTGTTCACATTGTCAGTGGCAACATTTCCGCACTGTTTGACAAAGGTCTTTATAATTTAAGAGACCCCAAGCCTATACACTTAGACCCGAATCAGGTATCTGAAATTACGGTAACACGCGCAGGAGAAGAATCTTTTGTGTTGCAGAAAGCCTCAGATAATTCACCTTGGCAAATTAAGACCCAATATAATACCACATGGGCAGAACAAGAAGTTGTAGCCAAGCTTATTGTCATGCTTTATTCTTTGGAGGCAGACCGCGTGCAAGACGCTAAAGATGTTCAACTCACCGGCGAGCCTTCTGTCGTCATTAATGTAAAAGACACGGCCAACAAACAAGCCACGCTCAAGCTTTATCCTTCGTTCAGGGCTGATAGTGCAACCAATATGTGTTACGCTACTGTTGATGGTAGAGACGTGGTGTTTACCCTGCACGCTACGCCGAAAAAGCGCCGAAAGTCCGGATTCGCCAATATAGTGAACCCCATTCTCAGCATGCCGGTGTTACCTGCTGATGAAATGGCAAAAGAGCGAGGATTAGATATTGTGTATGCGGATGCAATGCCGCTTACCATTAACGATTTGAGAAGTAAGAGATTGGCCACATTTGACGAGCGCGACGTTGAGTGCGTGCTCTTGAAGGCGCCGCTCTACAGCCAATATCCTCTTCGTCTTAAATTAAACCCCGGCATTAAAGAAAGTAACACTCAAGATGCATGGACGGTTGAAGCCGATGGCAATAGCGCCGTAGAGGCAGAAACGGATATTGTGCGTAATTTCCTGAGAGGATTCCGTTCTATACCCGTAGAAGAAATTGTGGAAGATTTGCCGACCGGGAACGATGCTCAGTCGGAGCAAATACGCATGAGCATGCTCAGAAAATATAGCTTGCTTACACCCGATTACAGAATCTTTATAGTACCTCGCACCTGCGCTTTCAGAAGCAATTTGTTCGGTGTTGATTTGCCGCTGGTAAAGGATAGAGAAACAAAGATTTTCTCATTCTCACTTGTAGAAGATCCCAAGACCGGAGAGATTTCTCGCTATGGCATGGAGGAGAAAGGCGATACCATTTATAAGGTAAGCCACAATCTTACTAAGACCTTCTCCATGTATCAGAATCATTGGCGCTCCAGAAATCTGCTCAGTTTCCATATATCTGAGCTCAAATGCTTCACGCTCGGTTATATTCATGCTCCGTTGGTGCTGGAGTACAATTCTGAAGAAGAGAGTTGGCGTGGTAATTACGGTGGTGTGGATGTTACAGCCAACATTAATCCCGTGCGCGCACTTTCTTGTGTGGACCGCTTGCGCAGAATCAAGGTGCGTGAATGGCTTGATCCGTATGATGTAAATGCACATGAAAAATTATCGAACCCGGTATTCACCGTAACGGTGGATTTGGAGCGAGTCGATTATACCGGTGCAGAAGCCATTGTTGTAGATACCGCCGAACTGGGGCATGATGGCTTGTCTGAAGACGGCAATTACAGACAAGACGGGGCCGGCGCTATCTTGCAAGATGAATCTGATGTAAATGACAAGTTCAGGGACTTGGCGTTCACGGATCACCCCATGCAGCAACAACGCTACACCATTGAAATTGCACCGATGAATAACAGCGATGATATGCCCTTATTCTACGGCAGAATCAAAGAGACTCGTCAGCTTTTCATCATCAGTTTCGAAGATGCACAAAGCCTTAACTCGATGCCCTTCGATGATGGCTTTGACATTAAAACGATTATTCAACCGGCTACACAATCAGAGCCTCAGCAGCAACAACAATAACTTAACATCGATTTATATATGTGGGTTTGGAAAAAAACAATATACAAATCAAACGAAGTCGAGTGGCAAGAGAAACTTGACAAGATGGAGTGGGTTGTCTTTTCGGAGGGCTTCCATGCAGAGCGTATCAACATAGACGTGTACACCGAAACGGAAGATGCTGCCATTATCCTGCAAGCTTGTTATGGTGGCAAGGTAGAGCCGGTAACAACCGTTGATTGGGTTGCGGCAACAGCACCGGAGAATACTCCACCGCTTATCATTCGCGATAAATTGGTCATATCCGCCAGTGCAGACAAAGAAGTATTAGCTGATTTGTCCGCAAAATACCCGAATCGCATCATTCTGACTTTCCCGGCAGAGCGTGCTTTCGGTACAGGCAATCACGCTACAACCTCAACGTGCCTGCGCATGCTGTGCGATGAAGTAAAATCTCGCAAAGGCGGGTGGAATCTTGCAGATATCGGTTGCGGTACCGGCGTGCTTGCCTTGGCCGGTTTACGCTTGGGCGCAAAACAAGCTATCAGTTTTGATTTTGACCCCATCGCCGTTGAAGTAGCTGAAAAAAACATTGAGAGAAACGGCGGCGCAGATAACCTCAAGCTGTTTCAGGCAGATGTGTTTGAATGGACGCCCGAAGAGCATGAGAAAGCCGACATCGTTTTGGCCAATCTATTTTCTGCCGTGTTGATGAAAGCATTCCCTCGCTTGAAAGCGGCAATGAAAAATGCTGATAGCGTTTTGATTATTTCCGGCATTCTCAATACCCAAGCAGAAGAAACACTACAGGCCGCAAAAGCAGAGGGCTTGCAAGTACTCAAAACCGTCAGCCGTGGTAAATGGACTACCGCAAAACTGAAACTTGCATGAATATTATCGCAATAGAAACTTCTACCCCCACTGCGTCTCTCTGCTTGCTGAAGAATGGAGTAGTCTGTTACTCTACTGAATGGACAGCGGAGCGCAATCATGACGCGCACCTGTTTCCGGCGTTGCAAGAGGCACTCAGCCTGCTGGCCCCCCAATCGCCGGCCTTGATTTTGGTTGGCGCCGGCCCCGGTAGTTATGGCGGTGTGCGTGTGGCGTTGGCTGCGGCAGTCGGCATTGCTACGGTAAAGTCTTGTCCCGTGGTGTCTATTTGCTCATGGTTTGGCTTGGCGCCGAACGGCAGCGGAATCATCTCCGATGCCAAGCGCGGGGGGTGGACCCTCATGCGCCCGAGCGGTGAAATCTGCGTTTTAACCACAGAGCAATTAACGGATGAATTGAAAGACGGCTTAACGGTAGCTACCGTAGAGACGGCGGAGCTCATGCAGCAAAAAGGAATCACAGTAACAGAAAGCGCCCTTAAACCCACAGCTCAAAATCTCATAAAGACTTGGCTCTCGTGGGATGCTGCTACACAAGAAAAGTTAATAAATACACCTGCTGAGCCCATTTACGTGCGTGCGCCACATATTACCAAGGCTAAACGTAAACCTTGGGAGGTCTGATTTTTACTCATATACAAGATAGGAACATGGGTGACGATATTATACATACCTGCCAGCGTTGTGGGGCTTGTTGCCGTTGGGAGGGCGATGTCTGTGTAACAGATGCTGATATTACGGCAATAGCCGCTTTTCTGCAAATGCGAGAAGAAGATTTTATCGAGAAATATTGCAGATTACAGCGCAACAGACGTGGATTATCAATTATAGATGCTGAAGATGGTGCCTGCATTATGCTCACCGAAAACGGATGCAGAATCCAACCCGTTAAACCTCAGCAATGCAAAGATTTTCCCTATAAATGGAACTTCCCCGGTTGGGAAAATCGCTGCCCCGGTGCAGGCAAACAAAGTGGCCCCAACGCATAATGTTCCGAAAACTCTCTCAACGTTTGCACAAAAGAGCGTTGCATTTTGTGCGTTTGCTGCAAAAGCTGCGCAACACGCTTACGGGGGCATTGGTTAAAGAGCCCACGCGTTTAGCCGCCAGAGATGAGACCCGCCGCTCTCATGCCGTAGTTGTGGTAGACCTTTTTGCCACCATTATGGCGCAGGTAGATGGCATTGGCATAGAAGACATGGATACCACCATGGATATGCTGCGCTATGATTTCCCGAATGTTGAACATAGCTGGTTGGCAGAGCGTTTCCAACAGTCATACACAGCCGGGTACTTGTTATCTACCTCGCTGGAACTGGCTGCAGCCAACCGTACACATGCAGAGCGCATGGCGCTTGCGCTGGAAATTCTCACCATGCTACACCGCATAGGTGGTAATCTTGCAAATCAGAACCTATTTGAGCAAGTTACCGATGGCTTAAAATTGCCGGAGCAAGCAAGATTTTTAGAAAAGCTCAGAAGCACACCCGGCTTGTTGGCCCCTGCTCCGTTGGATGTGTTGCGTTTTTCTGAAGATACCGCATATGCCAATGTAACCTTATCTGCCAAGGATAAAGGTGTGCGGTTCCGCGCGGTCAACTGTGCCAATGTGCTGTTGATTATCAATGATGCCACCACCCCGCTTCATGTGCATGGCCGTGTTCTGAATAAAGGCGATATGCAAATCTTATCCCCGGGCCAGCATATTATGCTCAATGGGGGAAATTTGAATTACAATACCATACGCTCGTTCTTGCAGGCATTGTATACCAAAACAGATTTTGTGGCATACCTCCATTGTGAGAATGAAGAAGTGTATGTATCACGGTCTCGCCATAAAAATTGTGTAGCAAAATTAAAGTTCGGCGTACACGTAGAAATTGAGGTATTGCGCAAAGATGCGCGGTTGTATTTAGATGATATATTGCTGCCGGAGGGCTGCACGATATGTGCATCTTATTACACCCCTTTTACCGTAGATGGTCTTGGCCCCTATTGCTTGGCAGAGCTGCATCAATCGGAAACATCGGGCAAAAGCTTTCAATTGGCACCGGAATGCCGCAAACTTCTGGTAACCAACCTACCCTATGTTAACAAGAGCGGCGCGTTGATGCTTACCCCGGGCTTGGCGCCGGGGTGTGTGTTTGAGGTTAGCTATTCAAGCGTTACCGGTGAGGGCAGCTTTAAGCTGATAGAAGGCGTCAAACATTCCATATCTATTAATGATATGCCCATCAAAGACGATGTTGTTACCCTGAAAGATGGCGACCTCATCCAATTAGGGCATTTGCAGCATTTGAGGTGCCGTTTTATCGCCGGTGTGCTGGATGAGGAAACCTCTCTTATAAAAGAACTGAAAGTAACGGGGCTTACCCGTGACTTTGTTCGCGCCGGGCGCGTGGTCGACAATATTGATTTTACGCTGCGTCGCGGTGAAATGGCCTGCATCTTAGGCCCCAGCGGCTCCGGTAAAACCACGCTTTTAAACATGCTGGCAGGGCATCTGGCACCGTCATTCGGGGCAATTCATTATAACAATCAGCGCCTTACCCCAAAATCATCTTCGCTCAGAAGGCACATTGCCTTTATACCTCGAGAAGATATACTTGAGGCTACCATGACTGTTGGTGAGCATGTATACCAGGCCTCCGTCTCTCGCCGCCCCCGCCTTATGCATGCAGACCGCATGCGAAGAGTGCAAACTGTTCTCAGCTTTGTGGGCCTATCGCATCTCATTGACCGCAGAGTCGGCAAAAAGGGAGAACGCTCCCTGTCCGATGGCGAACGCACGCGCCTTAACTTGGCATTGGATTTAACATCCACCTCCGAGGTGTTCCTTATCGATGAGCCCATCAGCGGGTTAGCTTCCGTAGATGCAGAGCATATCATTAATACGCTTAAAGATATGTCAACGGGGCGCATCCTTATATGCACCCTGCATCGCCCTTCTCAAACTATACTGAATCAGTTCAGTAAAGTAATGGTGCTCAATAATCAAGGCCAAATGGCATTCTGGGGTACCCCGGAGCAAATGAAAAACTACTTCCGGGATGCCGCAAAAGAAATGGGCTTGCATGTGTCTCGCGAGGCCATTGCGGCCGGCGGCGCCGAATACGCATTCGAGGTTATGGCAGCCCCATATAAGCGTTTAGGTAACAATAAGTTGCCGAATGCTGATATGTGGCAAAAACGTTTTGAGAAGCATCAATACGCCAAGCAAAATCAAGAGCCACAGCCCAAGGCAGAGAACCGCCGCATCCCGCAGTTGCCCTGCCGCTCTGTGATAGAGTTGTGGCGTTTGTTCCGGTTATGGGTAACACGCACCTTTGTCGGGCGAGTTCGCAGCCGCATGAGCCTGTATGCATTATTGCTGGAAGCCCCCGTGCTGGCCATGTTGATAGCGGGCACGTTAAAGGCAGCCTCAGCTGAAGAATATATCTTTTTTCACTCGCTTCATGTACCCGAATATCTATTTTTATCGGTAGTATTGGCCATGTTTTTCGGGCTCACGGATTCTGCTTGTGAAATTATACGAGACCGCAACCTGATTCGTCGAGAAAGCAATTACAAGCTGTTCATACCCGGTTATTTGATGGCAAAGGTGCTGGTACTTACCGGCATTGCATCATTGCAGTGTGCGTTGTATTTGTTGGTCAGCAATCATATTCTTGAGCTCCAATCTATGTTTTGGTATCACTTCGGCATTATGACTCTTACGGCCTTTATAGGCATTGCAATGTCGTTGATGGTATCTTCATTGGTAAGGGCAGAAAAAACAGCTCTTAACATTGTACCGCTGTTGTTGGTGCCTCAAATTTTGCTGGCAGGGGCTCTCATTCGCTTTGAAGAAATGAACGAGTTTTGCCCGGAGTCCCCAAGCTTTATACCTGAATCCATTACCGAAAAGGTAGGCAATCTCAGACACCGCGTGGCATACTACTCGGATAAACGAAAAGTCACCTCCAAGCCCATACCGCTTATTGCTGAATTTTGCCCGTTGCGGTATGCGTTTGAAATGATGTTCGTATCTCAAGCTTATTATAACCTGTGGGAAAGAGAGTACCAACAAATTGAACAATACCGCGAAGAACTGAAGCTTGAGCGCGATGCCGTTGAGCAGACATTGAACCAAAATCTGACGCCACAAGAGCGGCAAGATGCTTTGGCTCGCGCTAAACAGCTCGATGCTGATTTGAGTTTTGTGATTAAGACGGCCTTGCTGATTAATGCTGCTGCCGATACCCCGGATGAGGCTCGTGATATTCTGCGTTGGGCTCGCAAGTCCGCTTTAACTCACAATCAGGAGCTGCTGGAATCGTTGATTGCCACAGAGGAAGAAAAGGAAGAAAACGGTAATGCCACCCATAGCATTACTGACTTCTTTATCAATAAAAAGATAAGTGATTGGCGAGACCTCGTTACTTCTGCGAGAAAGGATAAACGTATTTCCGAAAACAGAGGCTTCTTCCTTGCCCCCAGACAGGCACTGGGGTTCAGTGGTATGAATCACCACACAGAAGAAGGCTCCGTTTCCACCCTGTGGCGCAACAGTATTTATATGCTGATAATGGGCATTTGCCCCATACTGGTAGCCGCCTGGCGTTTGAGGCGCATTTGCCGCTCAGGCTAAATAAAACGGTTTCTGGCGCACTTTGTTCTTTACTATGAGCTTTCTTTAGCGTATACTCACGCGCGAGCACGGTAAACCGCCGTGTTACGAATTAACATGAAGATCGTTCTTGCATACTCCGGTGGCCTTGACACATCCGTCCTTCTGGTGTGGCTCAAGGAGAAGTACAATGCTGAAATTATCGCCTACTGCGCCGACGTAGGCCAAGCTGAAGAGCTTGACGGCCTTGAAGAGAAAGCCCTTGCCACAGGTGCCTCCAAGTGCATTATCGGCGATCTTAAGGCTGATTTTGCTGCCAACTACATTTTCCCGATGTTCCAGGCCAATGCCGTGTATGAAGGCCGCTACCTGCTCGGCACCTCCATTGCTCGCCCTTGCATCTCCAAAGCCATGGTAGACGTAGCCATCGCAGAGGGGGCAGACGCCATTGCGCACGGTGCTACCGGCAAAGGTAATGACCAAGTGCGATTCGAGCTTTCCATCAATGCTTTGGCTCCGCAGCTTCAGGTGATTGCCCCTTGGCGCATGAAAGAGTGGCGCGACCAGTTCCCCGGCCGCTCCGAGCTCATTCAGTATGCAGAATCCCACGGCATCCCGATTCGCCAGAGCATGAAGAAGCCCTACTCCATGGACCGCAACCTGCTTCACATCTCATACGAGGCCGGTATTCTTGAGGATACATGGTACGACGCTACTAAGGAGGAGGACCGTGGCATGTACCTGCTCTCCTCTGCCCCCGAAGACGCACCCGATGCTCCCCAATACCTGCAATGCCTTTTCGAGAAGGGCAACATCATCGGCTTGCAGACGGAAGGTCTTGAGGAAATCATGGCTACCGTTGGCACCAAGGCCATCGGCGAGAAAAACGGCTACACCCTGCTCGACCCGCTCGGCGTCATGCTTGTGCTTAACTTCTTGGGTGGCAAGCACGGTATCGGCCGCGTAGACATCATCGAGAACCGCTTCGTAGGCATGAAGAGCCGCGGTATTTACGAGACTCCCGGTGGCACCATCTTGTTGGCTGCTCATCGCGATATTGAGACCATCACCATGGACCGCGAGGCCCAGAAGGTGCGTGACTCCCTCATCCCCGACTACGCTTCCATGGTCTACAACGGCTTCTGGTTCGCCCCCGAGCGCGAGGCTATCCAAGCCCTCGTTACCAAGACTCAAGAAACCGTCAACGGTGAGGTTCGCCTCAAGCTTTACAAGGGCAATGTTATGTACGCCGGCCGCAAGAGCCCGAACTCCCTCTACAGCTACGAAATCGCTACCATGGAGGGCGACTACACGGATGAGGATTACAACCAGGACGACGCCTCCGGCTTCATCCACCTCAACGGACTGCGCCTCAAGCAGTTCGCCAGAGTAAATCACTGATTTTATCATCAACAAGCGTTTGCCTGAATTATCAGGCAAACTCTGTTTTCATTTTTTTGAACAAATGCAAAAGAAACCACGTATAGCCATTTTGGGAGATTTCCCCATCGGCAATGTTTGTGAGGCATACGCAGCTCGCAGCAGCTTCTACCCCACTTGGCTGTTGGCTCTACACAAAGCATTTGTTACGTGTGATGATTTTGAGATTCACTGGATTGTTATAGATAAAAATTACAGCAAGCCGGCTCAAGTAACAGTAGAAAATCAAACATTTCACATTCTTCCCGGTACCGGATTAACAGTGGGGCTGTACACGGCATATTTTTACAACCGTTGGCAAATATCACGCTGCCTAAAAAAAATCAACCCCGATATTTTTCATGCGTGGGGTACGGAGCGGTTTTACGGGCTTGCGGCAAAAGACTTCAAAGGCAAGAGCATTTTGTCCGTTCAAGGCTTGCTTACCCTCTGTTGCCAACGGGCAAAAATGTCTTCCTTCGAGCAAAAAAACCGCTTTTATGAAAAAGGAGTGTTGCGCTCGGTGGATTTCATCACAACTGAATCCCCTTGGGCACGCGAGCGCGTATCAGAGTTGGCACCCAAAGCCAATATCACTCTGTGTGATTACGCCGTAGAACCTGCATTTTTCACCCTTAATCGTCAGTTGACCGATGAGCCTACTTGCTTGATATCCAGCTCCATGGCTCCCATCAAGAACATACCGCTGGCCATAGCTGCTTTCTCAGACCCTGCCCTCAGCCATATAAAACTGTATTTGGCCGGGGTAGATAAAGATTGTTTCCCCGGCTTACCTGCCAACATCATACCGCTCGGCAAATTAAGCAGAGAAGATTTAGCTGCGCATTTGAGTAAAACTTGGTGTTTAATACACCCCAGCTTGGCAGACACAGGACCCACCGCCGTCAAAGAAGCTCGCGTGGCAGGGGTGCCCGTGGTGCTTACAACAGAGTGCGGCGCAAAGCAGTACGTGGAGCACGGCAAGTCCGGTTATATCATTTCCCCTAATGATAAACAAGCGCTTATTGATAGCGTATTGTCTGTTACGGCTTCTGCTGAAACATCTATGGCCATGGGCGCATTTGACGTAGAACGCTGCAGAAAAGCTTTATCTCGCGATAACATGTTCGCCACGTTTGCTGCGCTGTATCATAATGTATTACAATCATGAATATGCAACCGAAAAAAGTTTTTCTGAGCTTTGCTGATTCTCGCATGGTCAGCGCAGCCGCTCGTCTCACCGCGCAGGCCCAAGCCATGCAATTCTTTGATGAGATTCATATTCTGAATGAGCATAACCTTGATGCTGATTTTTATGCGCACCACCGCCATTTGCTGACTCCCACGGTGCGAGGGTTCGGCTACTGGTTATGGAAACCGCATATCATCCGCACGCAGTTAGAGAAATTGCAAGAGAACGATATCCTCATCTATTGCGATGCCGGCTGTCACCTTAACCCCAAAG
Source organism: Akkermansia sp. (assembly GCA_045576695.1). GTDB lineage: Bacteria > Verrucomicrobiota > Verrucomicrobiia > Verrucomicrobiales > Akkermansiaceae > Akkermansia. The sequence goes on along the minus strand of JAZNGY010000062.1, from coordinate 12,585 downwards.
GCATGGCAAAGCTTGAGGAATATATCAGCAAGCTTCAGGCTGATGCGCTCGGTGTTAAGGCTTTCCCCGTATGCGCCTCATGGATTGATGTTTACGAAAAACGCTGGACCAAGGGTGACATTTTCAGCCATTTCGGTTGCAGAGACAATCCCGAAATTACGGAATCCGCACAAATTGCAGCTACTCAAATTTACATCCGAAAGTGCCAAGCCTCTATGGATTTTGTCACAGAGTGGGAGTCTACTTGCTGTTCACACCTTGAGTTGATAGACGATTCGCGCTCCAAGACACCCAATTCCGTTTTCTTTTTGGACAACCGGCATGATCAGAGCCTCTTTTCCGTGCTGTTCAAACTGCGTGGCGGGGTCGCTTTTCCCGCCGGTGAGACAGATTTGCCACAGACTGCGGATCTCGATAAGTTTCCCATCTGGAACTCCCGTGATAAAGGCGTCAAAGACAAACGCCTACATGCCAGATTGCAGCGCTACCTTAAAGCAAAATTGCTTAAGCTGCGCTTGAAGTGGCAACCCATCAAATGCCGTATCCTTACAGCCTTATCGCGCGGTGTAAAACCGTTCTGATGCCCTTATTTCAGCACCTCCCGCAGCACTTCCAGGCAGCGGGAGTTTTCTTTCTCGTTGCCAACGGTTATGCGTATGTACTCGGGCAGGCCATAGCCGTCCATGTGGCGCAAGATGACGCCTTTAGCCAAGCAGGCATTAAACACCTCTCGGCCACGGCCTGTTTTGACCAGTATGAAATTACCGTGAGAGGGTATATAGTCTATGCCCCACTGCTCAAAAGCGGTGTAAAATTGCTTTTTGCCTTCATTCACCATGCGCACGGAGGCCGCCAAATGCTCGGTATCATCCAGCGCGGCAACGGTAGCAGCTTGGGCCATCAGGTTCATGTTGAAGGGGGTGCGGGCCTTGTTCAACAAATCTGCAATCTCGGGCGTAGTAATACCGTAGCCTGCGCGCAACCCGGCCAAGCCGTAAGCTTTTGAGAAGGTGCGCAGCAAAATCACATTCTTGCCTTGCTGCACATATTTCAGCGTATCCGGCTTAACATCTGCAAAGTCAATATAGGCCTCATCAAAAGCAACAATAACGTGCTCGGGCACCTGTGCCATAAAGGCATCCATCTCTTCCTGGTATACCATGGTACCCACGGGGTTGGTGGGGTTGGTAATAAAAATGAGGCGTGTTTTCGGGGTGATAGCCTTCAGCATACCCATCAAGTCATGGCTCCAGTCGTCCTTATTGTCCACCTCCACATACGTGGCACCGAACAATTTGCACATGATGGGGTACATGGAGAAACTGTGCTTGGCGGCAATCAGCTCCATCCCCTCATGCAAGCATGCATGGCACAGCAATTCAATAATTTCACTGCTGCCGCTGCCTACTACGGTTTGATTAAACTCTACCCCGAACCGCTCCGCCAACTTGCTGCGCAGAGTGAATGAAGCACCATCGGGGTAAATATGCACACCGGCAGCTGCCTGTTGCATGGCTTCAATAGCCTTGGGCGACGGCCCGAGCGAATTCTCATTAGACGCAAGTTTAACAATATCTGTCACCTTCAACCCAAGCTCGCGGGCTGTTTCCTCAATGGGTTTGCCGGGTTGGTATGCAACCAAATCCAGCACATATTGATTGGCGTATTGTGTAATCGTGCTCATAAGAATTGCGCGCATTATAGTACATTAGTTAGTCTAAATCAAGCCCGCAGTCCGCATGTTATGCGGGGTGACGCGATTTTTTTGCTTGCAAATGCGTTTGGAATATCTTATAAGAAACCAAAAGGAAGATTGTATGCTGAAAAAAATGTTACCGTTGTTTCTCTTGGCGGGTGGCTGTGTAAGCCATGCGCAGGGGGAGGTGTCGGTTCAGCTCAGCTCCTGCCGCTCAGAATATCGCACGCACGATGCCTCCAACAAACCCGGCTTCGGTGTCAAGTTGGAGCTGATACCCTCAGCGGGGGTTACCATTTTCGAGTCCGTGTCGCTCACCTCCTCAATTCTTCTTTCCGATGATACCGGCAGTAAGGCCAAGCCTAACACGGCCAGCATTATCGAGGAAAACGGCAAAAAATACGCCAAACTTACCTTTAAAAACAGACCGGATGGTAAACAGGTGAAGCTTGAAGGCTCCCTCAAGTTGCCCATTGCCAAAAATGTCACTGTACATGACAATGTTAAACCCGATTTGCTGCAACCTTCTTCCGTGCAAATCGGGGGCGTTAATTTTGAGATACTACCCGCAGCGGGCAATGCAGCCGGCGGCAACCGCGAGGGCGACCGCCTTAAACGCGCTGAGCTTCAGCTGCGGTACCCGGCCTCTGTCACCATCACGCAAATTGCCCGCCAATGGGGCGCAGATACAGAATCCCCATTCGCGCAAGAAATAGACTTCGCTACCACCCCTTCCGAGGACGGTTCTACCAAAACAACCACATTTATTCTGGTAGATACCCTGCCTTGCCCCACGCTCACCATCTCCACCTGTACCGAAAAGCTGGATGTTGAGGTCCCGGTCGGCTTCAACATCACCCTCAGCAATGCGGTAGAAATTAACCAAGAGCCGGAATCCAAATAATCCACACAACCACATGAAACGGCCCCTTCTGCTGAGCTTTCTCTTGTTTTCCCCTGCCTTGCATGCAGATTCCGCACACTCGGTAAAAATATCCCCCCAAAGCATAGAGTGCCATTATCGGGCAGAGGCTGCGCCAAACACTCCTCCCCCCGTGCAATGCACCGTGCGCCTGCATGCTACCCCCTCCAAGGGCTGCACCCTGTGGACCCGGCAAGACTCCCCCATGCCGGATTTGGAGGCCACTGATGGCGCCGGTAACAAAATGACGGGCAAGTTCCGCGACTGGGAGCTCTGCTTCGATGCTCAAGATGCTCACTGCCATATTATGGTGTACGATTTTACGCAGCTGCCCGCAGGCGATACGCTTAACTTTGACACCACCTTAGAAATACCCGTTACACCCGGCGTACAGCGCCACGAGGCCCCCACGTTCAGCACCACGCAGAAAACGCAATGCACCATCGCCGGCCATCAAGTCGAAATTGAGCCGCTGGAGCGCTCCGTTGCTGCGCCGGATGAGCTGGTGCTCCGCATTACCTATACGGATGCCGATAAAGTTCCGCAAATCATCATCTGCGATGACGAGGGCTACCACCTCAAAAGCACGCTTATTGATGCCGATGTCCACGAAGAAACCGGAAAAACTACGGCTGTCTACGTGCAAGAATACACCAAAAAAGAAGGTAAAATCGCCCTGCGCACCTACCAGCCTCGCGTCAACGTTAAATCAACCGTCAAATTTAAGGCTACCATCGGTAGAAATAAATAAATACCCTCCTATTTTGTCGGATTTAACTTGACAAAATCTCCGAATCAGATAGACTTACAGCCGAACAGAACATTTTACAAAAATAACAAAATATCGTTATGGAACCGTACAGCATGAAAAACCCGTATCCTGCCACCGTGCAAGATGTTCGTCCCGTTACCAAACCCGGCAGCGCCAAAGAGACCATTCACATTGACTACAGCCTCGGCGACTCCGGCCTCACCTACGTTACGGGCGATGCCTTGGGTGTATTCCCCTGCAATGACCCCGCCTTGGTAGACAGCCTTATTGCCGCCCTCGGCCTGTGCGCAGATGAACAGGTTCCCATGCCCGATGGCAGCTCCGCCACCCTGCGCGAGGCCCTCATCAACGCCTACGATATCACCTCCCTTAAGAAAGGCAACCTCACCAAGTGGAACGCTGTGGCCAACAGCGAGAAGCTCACCGCCATTCTTGCAGATAAAGATGCCCTCAAAGACTATTGCTGGGGCCGCGATCTGCTCGATGTAGCACAAGATGCCGAAACCGCCGCCAAGTTTGAGAGCGCAGCCGCCTTCGTTGCCATTCTCGGCAAGCTCACCCCGCGTCTGTACTCCATTGCCAGCAGCCCCGATGCCGTGCCCGGCCAAGTTTCCCTTTGCGTGGGTGCCGTTCGTTACACCGCTCAAGACCGCAAGCGCGGCGGCGTATGCTCCACCTACATGGCAGACCGCCTCAAGGCCGGCGACAAAGTGAAGGTGTTCGTTCACAGCAACAAGAACTTCCGTCTGCCCGAGGACGGCAACACCCCCATCATCATGGTGGGTCCCGGCACGGGTATTGCCCCCTTCCGCGCCTTCTGGCAGCAGCGTGTGGCAGATAACGCCCCCGGCGCCAACTGGCTCTTCTTCGGCAACCCCTACAAAGCCACTGACGGTTGCTACGAGGATGAAATCGCCCCGCTTGTAGAAAGCGGCAAGCTCCGCCTCTCCGTGGCATGGAGCCGCGACCAGGCCCACAAGATTTACGTGCAGAACCTCATGGAAGAAGCCGGTGCCGAGATTTGGCAATGGCTTGAGAACGGTGCTGCCGTCTACATGTGTGGTGACGCCAATCGCATGGCCAAAGACGTGGAGAAAGCCCTGCTCTCCATCATCTCCACACACGGCAACCGCTCCGAAGAAGAGGCCGCCGAATACCTCAAGGAGATGAAGAACGCCAAGCGTTACCAGAAGGACGTATATTGATACGCTCCGCAATCCTTCTTCATTATAATGCCCGTTGCTTACCCCAAGCCGCGGGCATTTTTGATTGCAACATTGCCCGCCGCAGGCGCCTAACTCTTTAAATTGTAAATGGTAAATCGCAAATGGTAAATACTTTCAGTTTCCGAAAAACCGCGCGGCATCACGCTTAGTTACCCGCAAGGCGTTGATATAGCGCGTGCGGAGCAAGGCGGTGCTGCGGTGCCCCATCTCCAGCTGCAGCTCAGGCAAATTCTTATAAAACATGGCGTGGTAAGTGGCAAAAGTATGCCGCAGGGCATCTGCCTGCCAACGGCTCATACCTGCCGCGCGGCGCAAATTGCGCCAGCGGTTCTTCCAATTTCGGGGGATGATACGGCGCGCCCCGCGCAACTTGTTCTTGCAACGCAAGGGCACCACGCGGCCACCGCCGGTCTTACTCACCACGGGGCGCACCACCACCTCGGCATCTTCCCAGCGAATATCTTGTGGTGTCAGACGCTCCACCTCCGTGGGGCGCAACCCACAGTAGGTCATTAAATGCAGGGATAGGCGCATATCTGCATGCCGCGGGCATTTGGCGGCTTGTTCCAACTTGCATACTTCATTCACGCTCAGCGGCACAATCTCCTTTTCATGTGCTTGCGGCGTTTCAATATCCGCCACGGGATTCTCCGCACACCACCCGCGCCGCTTGGCAAAGGCAAATATGCTGTGCAATATCGCCCTGCCTTTGCGGTAACTGTGCGCACTGCCCCCGAAAGCCTGTTGCAACAACTCGCGGCACTCATCCGTTTGCATGGCGCGCACGGGGCGTTGGCTTACCCCCTCCACTCGCAGCATACGTGCGGTAAAATGCCGCAAATCTCGCACCGTGGTAGGCCGCCTGCCCGCGCGCGCCTCCAAGCTCAACCTCACCGCCTCTTCAAACGGCACCGTCTTCTCTCGCATAGCTATCGCATGCATCCCCTCATCCACCACTTGCAGGCATTGCGTTAATAAATCGCCCACAGCCGGAACCGCTTGGCAGCTCATGCGCGCTATCACCGCACCCGCCACCTGTGCCGCCGCCAATACCCCCACGCCACTGCTCCTCAACAGCGTCAGCGCAGCCAATTCCTCTTGCCCTATCTGTATCTTCTTTTTAATTATTTTCGTTTTCATGGTGTGCATTTATTATGCTGGTCAAGATTAAAATACCTATTTTTGCTCTCAACCTTACAGCAATTCAATCTATAATGAAGAAGAACATAAATCAACTGCTCCGTACCATGTGCGGACACTTTTCATTTCAATTTATTTATAATCAAAGATTACACTTTCGATAAGGTTAATAAATGCTGGTACTATCATGTTGCGCATGAGCAATCTGTTAAACCAACACCAACGTATTTATAACCATGGCTAAGTCTTCCTTTAACGAAGATACACGTGTCAAAGTGCCGGTTATCCTGCAACTGGTGCGGCTGGGCTATGACTTTCTTCCCCGCGCAGCGTGGGAGAAACAGCGTGAGCCGCATACCAATATCCTGCGAGATGAGTTCGCGCGTGCGTATGTTCGGTTGAATGAGGGCAAGACCGAGGCGGATGCTCAGCGGTATATCGATACGGTACTTGTACCGATGCTGAATAATAATGACCTGGGGCGACAGTTCTACAAAAAGCTGGTGGCACAGACTACGGGAGAGAGGCTGATAGACTTCGAGGATTTTGACAGCAACAGCTTCCATGTAGCGACAGAGGTAGACTGTACCAATGAGGGTGAAGAGTTCCGCCCTGATGTCATGGTGTTTGTGAACGGTATGCCGCTGGCTTTCTATGAGGTGAAGAAGCCCAACAGCAAGGAACAGATGAAAGCGGAGCGTGACCGCATGACCCGGCGTAATGCTCAAAGCTGTTTCCGGCGGTACATGAACGTGACGCAGCTGATGCTGTTTTCCGGCAATCAGGAATATGTGGACGGCAACCGCTGGCAAGGTAGTTTCTACTGCACCACGTCCCTTGGCAAGCCGCACTTCAATTTCTTCCGCGAGAAGCCCGAAGTCGCTTTTACCCCGCGCACACTGCGAGACCTGAGCGATGACACCATACGTGCCGTGCTGCGCGATACCAAGCTGGCTGGCTACGAGCACACGCCCGAGTTCGAGTCATCCATCGACCCGAAGCGACCTGCTGCCCGCTTTGCCTCTTCCCTGTTATCGCGGGAGCGGTTTGAGTTCATGCTGCACTTCGGCATTGCCTTTGTCGAAAAGGAAGACAGCGGCGTACGCAGATTGGAGAAACACATCATGCGCTATCCCCAGCTGTTTGCCTCCCTGCGTATGCGCCAATGGCTCGATGAGGGGCGCACACGCGGCACCATCTGGCACACGCAGGGGTCGGGCAAGACCGCACTCACCTACCACAGCGTCAAGAATCTTACAGACTACTACGGCAGGCAAGGCATCGTGCCCAAGTTCTTCTTTGTAGTAGACCGCATTGACTTAGCCGACCAAGCCAGCGATGAGCTGGGCGCACGCGGACTGCATATCGTGCGAGCAGACAGCCGTAAAGAGTTTGATGAACTGCTGCGTAGCCAGAGCGGTAAGGACGGCGACAGCGGCAAGGATGAAATCAACGTCGTCAACATTCAGCGATTTAAGTCAGACGGCGGCAAAATCATTGCCCCGTACGGCACGAAAATCAAGCGCATCTTCTTTATTGATGAAGCGCACCGCAGCTACAAGCCCAAGGGTTCATTCCTTGGAGCCTTGCTAAACGCTGAGGCTGATTCTGTCTATATCGGCCTGACTGGCACACCCAAGCTCTCCGCCCCCGAAGAAGATGAAAGCCGCGAGGCATTCCTGAAACGCGAGAAAGCCACACGCGAGATATTCGGTGAATACATCGACACCTACTACTATAACCAGTCCATTCAGGATGGCTACACCCTGCGCCTGCTGCATGAAGTGGTCGAGACCCAGTACCGCGTGATACTGGAAGAAGCCCTGAGACAAGTGAAAGTGCTGGTCGGCGATGCCAAGAAGCGCAAGGTGCTGTATGCCCACGAAAAGTTCGTCACCCCGCTTACACAGTATATCGTGAATGACCTGCTGCAAGCCCGCGAGACACACGGCGACCGCAGCATCGGCGGCATGGTCGTGTGCGATACCTCTGAGCAGGCCAAGATGATGATACAGGTGCTGGAGGAAAAGCACCATGAAATCAAAGCAGCCCTCATCCTGCACGATGTAGGAACCAAAGAAGAACGCAAGGGGCTGACCGACAAGTTCAAAAGAATGGAGAACTGGACTTGCTGGTAGTCTTCAACATGCTGCTGACAGGGTTCGATGCCCCGCGACTCAAGAAGCTGTACATGGGGCGCATCGTCAAGGAACACAACCTGCTGCAAACGCTGGCACGCGTCAACCGCCCCTATGGAGAATGGAAATACGGGCACGTGGTAGACTTTGCCGATATCCGCAAGGCATTTGATGCCGCCAACGCCGCCTATCTGGAAGAGCTCAAACGCGAGCTGGGTGAGAACTGGGACAGCTACGATGCCCTGTTCCACACACGCGAAGAAATACAGGCGAGTGTAGCCAAGATGAAAGACTACCTGTGGCGATACAGCCCAGATAATCTTGCCGTCTTTGAGCAGATACTGGAGACCGCCGACAAGAAAGAACTGCAACAACTGCACCGCACCCTTGCCGAAGCCCGCGAACTGCGAGCCAGTATCATCGGTGGCGGGTACGACATGAGTCTGGAGGAAGTTGACCGCTTCATCCGCATGGAGCGCATGGTCAGCGAACGACTGAGCACCATCTACACCGAGGAGGCATGGGCAAAGGGGACAGAAACCGAGGAACTGCTGGAAGCCGCCCTGAACGGCTGCCTGTTCGCGTTCCAACGCAAGGGCGACCCCTCCGAGCTCAAGATTGCCGATGAGCTGATACAACGATTCAGAAAAGCCAAGGGACAGCTGGGCGGTTGCTTTGACCGCAAGGATGCCGCATGGGCACAGCTCAACGATGAACTGCGCCGAATCTTCGGCGAAAAAGGCTTTAAGGAAATGAGTGCCGAAGAGCTGAAAGCCCGCCTTGCCGAGATGGATGAGGTGGAGCGCAAGCTCAAACAGGTACTGCATCAGGAGCAGATAATCCTGCGTATGTACGACCATGATGCCAAGTATGCCCGACTGCACCGCTACCTGCTGCGAAAATACCCCGAGCTGAACCAGTACGAGCGTAGTTTGGTGGAAGCCCTGAATCAGGTGCGTAATAAAGTGGACGACCTGCTGGATGATAACGCCAACATCATCCAGAACGAGTCCTACTTCAAGAAAACGCTCACCAGCACCATCTGGCTCACGCTGAGAGCCTATGCCGAGCCCCGCCTCAGCAAGGAACAGAAAACCGACATTTCCCAAACCATTTACAACGAATACAGCGAACACCTTGCCCCCGCCTAACGCATGGACGACTCCATCCTCATCCGCACACAGAAACTCATTGACGAACTGAAATCCACCTGTGCCAACTATGGTCTGGGTAATGACGGCAATGAATACAAGGTCATCACCCAAGTCTTCCAGTACAAGTACCTGAACGATAAGTTCATGAAATATGCCACCGAGCATAATCTGGATGCAGGTATGAGCCGCTATGACGGCATCATGGCAATGGAGGGTGATGAATTTGAAGAGCTGGAAAACATACTGCCCGCCCATATCGCTATTTTCAAAAAGGAGCAGCTTATCCCCAGCCTGCACAACCGCCAGAATGAGCCCGGCTTTGACAAGCTGTTCGATGATACCCTGACCGAGGTCGCCGCGCAGAATGCCAACATCTTCTCCGTGCGTACATCGGAGCATACATCCATTCTGATGTTCGAGCCGCTCAGCGTTTTCATCACCGACGCCAGCAAGCGAGCCGACTTCTGCCGAGCCATCATCAACAAGCTTTCGCAATTCTCCTTTGAAGATGCCTTTGAACAGGGCTATGACTTCTACTCCAGCATCTACGAGTACCTGATTCAGGACTACAACACCGACTCCGGCGGCAAGTATGCCGAGTACTTCACTCCGCACAGCGTGGGACGCGTGATGTCTCAGATTCTGGTGGACGGAGAACCCAAGAGCGTGACTTGCTATGACCCGTCCGCAGGGTCAGGCACGTTGCTGATGTGCCTTGCCGACCGTATCGGGCAGGATTGCTGCACCATATACTCGCAGGATATCTCCCAGAAGTCCAGCGGACTGCTGCGCCTGAACCTCATTCTGAACGGGCTGGCGGCATCCCTGCAAAACGTAGTGCAAGGCAACACGCTGACAGCCCCGGCATTCTCTTCCCCCACGGGTGGCTTGATGCAGTTTGACTACATCGTGTCCAACCCGCCGTTTAACTTGGACTTTTCGGGATTCCGTGATGACTTGGATATCCCCGAGCGCAAGCCGATTTACTTTGCGGGGATTCCTACTGTACCTAACAATAAGAAGAGCAGCATGTCCATTTACCTGTGCTTTATCCAGCATGTGATGGCATCGCTCAAACCCAAGGGCAAAGCAGCAATTGTAGTCCCCAGTGGATTCCTGACGGCGGGGGCTAAGATTGAAAAGGCCATCCGCGAGCGGCTGGTCAAAAAGAGGTGGATACGCGGTGTGGTCAGCATGCCGTCCAATATCTTCGGTAAGACCGGCACCAGCGTATCTGTGCTGTACATCGACAAGGAGGGCGCGGAGAATCGACAAGGGGCGATTCTGATTGATGCGAGCAAGCTGGGCGTGGACATGAAGGTGGACGGAAAGAAACGACATGTGCTGACTGACGTCGATGAGCAGCTCATCATCGCAGCATTCAAGAAGCACGAGGCTGTGGAGGGGTTGGCAGCAGTGCCGAGCTACGAAGATATGGAAAATCGCGACTATTCATTCTCAGCCGGACAGTATTTCGAGGTAAAAATAGTGTACGAGCCCATCACTGCCGAGGAGTTCGCGAATCGCATCACCGCATTTAATACGAGTTTAGCAGAGATGATGGAGCGTGGCGCCATGCTCGACAAGGAAATCCTGACACAGACGGGGAAATTGCGTTATGAGTAAGGGGTGGATTACGACAAATCTCGGTAATGTGGCCAATATTTATAGTGGAGCCACGCCAAGCACTACGAATCCCTCATACTGGGGGGATGCGGTTGCTTGGATTACGCCGGATGATTTATCGAAGCTAAAAACGAGGTATATTAGTCGGGGTGAGCGCAGTCTGAGTAAGGAGGGCTACGACAGCATAACCGCACCTATGCTACCTGCAGGTAGTGTCCTGATATCCAGCCGCGCTCCGATTGGCTACGTTGCCTTAGCTGGAGACGAAGTGTGTACTAACCAGGGATTCAAGAGCCTGGTGTTGAAAACTGGTCACTCTCCCCACTTCTTTTACTATTTAGCAAAGTTGTTGAAGCCTGCATTTGAAGCCAAGGCCGGTATCACCACCTTTAAGGAGATATCAGCCAGCAACATGGCTAGGATAAAAGTCACTATACCTAGTAATCATGAGCAGCAGGAAAAAATAGCAAAGCCGCTTTCTGTTTTGGATAGCAAGATAGAGCATAACAACGAGCTCATCCAGATGTTGGAGGAACAGGCGCAGTTGGTGTATGACTACTGGTTCATGCAGTTTGACTTCCCGGATGAGAACGGAAAGCCATATCGCAGCAGTGGTGGCAAGATGAAGTGGAGTGATGAGCTGAAGCACGAGATACCCGAGGGCTGGAATATCGCCTCCCTCAGCTCATATCTTGCAGATACAAGTACCGGCGATTGGGGAAAGGATGAACCCACCGGAAATTACACGCGGCGCGTGTACTGCATCCGCGGCGCCGATATCATGAGCGTCGAAGATTTGCCCGTCCGTTACATATTGGAAAAGAACAGTCACAAGTTCCTGCGGCCAAATGATATGGTAATTGAGGTATCTGGCGGAAGCCCGGTGCAGGCAACGGGGCGAAGTACTTTCATATCAGCAGCAACGCTGAATCGATACGACTGCCCTCTCATCTGTACGAATTTCTGTCAAGTACTCAGACAGAAAGACGACGCCTACGCTCGTTATTTCTATCGGATGTGGAACAGATTCTACGATACAGGCGTCATGTTCAATTACGAAGGTAAGACCAGCGGCATCAAGAATCTGCTTGTGGGTGCATTTTGTACCATCAAGTGGTACTTCCCACCGCGCAAGATTGCAGTGCAATACAATGAGCTCGTCGACGCTTTGACTGCGAGATTAGAATATATCAAGCAAGAGCAGAAAGCCCTTACAGAGCAGCGTGACTTCCTGCTGCCGCGGTTGATGACCGGAGAAATCACGGTGGCTGAGTAAGCCACCGGCGGTGCCGGTCGGATTGAGATTGACGAGCGTCAAGAGATTTGGTAACCTAATGTTGCCCCGTTCCCGAGTCAGGCGGCACTGCTGTTAATGGCGCGGTAAGATAGGGCTGCGGCATCAAGTGCCTAGTGCGACCGCGCGCCTTTTGTCCTGGTGCAGACCAGGTAAACCAGAATCCCCCGCTGAGGGCGCAGGATGAGCTACAGCGGGGGATTTGTTGTGATGAGGTGGCGTGCTTATCAGGCCAAGGAAGAGAACGCGGACGGCGGCGAGATGAGCAGCACATTGTGGGACTGATGCCCGGTGGAGGTTACGGGATGGAGGGCGATGAGAGCATCGATGAGGTCAGTGATGTGCATTAGGCAGATTTGCAATTGACAAAGTGTGAGCCCTGAAAATGCGATGTGTTCGCGGCGTTCACTTTAAACATCAAACATTCAACCTTAAACATTCAAGCGGCCTCAGGATTGCTCCTGAGACCGCTTTTCTGTACGACCGACGCGATATGCGCACTGCGGTGAAAGTCCGCGCGGAGCCGCGATGATGCGGAATCCCAGACCTGAAGAACAACTGCGGGGAGGTAACGAACCGTGGAAAAGGAAGTTCGAGGGGAAATCCCGACTGTACGA